>JBDSHC010000115.1:0-15921 GCA_039918675.1 Devosia sp. | reverse complement strand
CTTCCTGCGCAAGGGGCTGAAGGGGGACATCAGCAACGGCTAGCAAGCCCAACGGTCCTACCTAGTACCGACCCCAGCTATCAACCTTGAGCGGAACGATGAGCAGACAAGACTACGCGGAAGGCTCGCTGCGGAAATACACGAAATTCAGGACGTGGGTCTTTCGTGTCTAGTCGTATGCTAAGGTGGGGCGCTGGGGCCTTGGGACAAACATAGATGTTGCCGAATTCAGCAAACTACTTGTCCGGATACGTGTCCTCTGCCGCGGAAGCAGAATTGTTGGACATAATCGACGAGCACTCCTGGCGCGATGACCTCAAGCGTCGGGTCCAGCACTACGGCTATCGCTACGACTACACGGCCCGACGCGTGACGCGGGACAGTTATCTCGGGCCGTTGCCCGACTGGCTGCGCTCGCTCGCCGCCCGACTTCGCGGCGATGGGCTGTTCGCGGCCGAGCCGGACCAAGTTATCGTCAACGAATATCTGCCGGGGCAGGGCATCGCGCCCCATGTCGATTGCGAGCCGTGCTTTGGCGACATCATCGCATCGCTCAGTCTCGGTTCAGCCTGCGTGATGCAGTTTGACAGCGTTAGCTCAGGCGCGCGGCTGTCCAAGCAAATCGAGCGAAGAAGCTTGTTGGTCTTGCAGGGCGAGGCGCGTTTTGACTGGAAACACGGCATTCCCGCAAGGAAAACGGACGTGGTGGATGGGCTGAATTTTCCGCGGGAACGGCGGGTTTCGCTGACATTTCGCAATGTCGTCCGGACGGACTGGGCGGACATCACGAACACCTGAACGGGTCCATTCATCCCACATTCAGCGGAGCGTCCCTAAATGTGGCTCCATGACATCTTTTCGCACCATTCTGATCATGATGGCGGCGGCGGCGAGTGTATCGCTGGCGGCCGCTGTTCCTGCGCATGCGCAGGCCGAGAGGGAAAAGAGCTGCCTTAGCGACCAGCAGATCCAGTCTGCGATCGAATCCGGCGACATCAAGAGCTGGCCCAAGATCAAGAAAATGGCGGGGATTTCTTCCTACGAGGAAGTGTCCGACGTTAAAGTCTGCAAGATTGGCGATACCCTCTTCTACATACTCAACGTCGTCTCGCCCGAAGGTGAGGCCACGAAAATCGTCCTGAACGCGGTAGATGGCACCAAAGAAGTGCTGTAAATCGCTGGGGCGCGTCGCGGCTAGCAAGGCTTGCGACGCGCTCTAGTCCTTGAAGTCGTCGCGTTCCCCAGAAGGCCGCTCCGCGCCTTTCCTGGCAACGCCCAAATGGGCCGCAAGACATGCGCATTCTCGTTATCGAAGACGACACCAACCTCAACCGCCAGATCAAGGACGCCGTGACCGAGGGCGGCTATGCGGTGGACGTCGCCTTCGACGGCGAGGAGGGGCACTATCTGGGCGATACCGAACCCTATGACGCGGTCGTGCTCGATATCGGGCTGCCGCAGATGGACGGGCTGTCGGTGCTCGAAGAATGGCGCCGGGCGGGCAAGAGCATGCCCGTGCTTCTGCTGACGGCGCGCGATCGCTGGAGCGACAAGGTGCAGGGCATCGACGCGGGCGCCGACGATTATCTCGCCAAGCCCTTCCATATGGAAGAATTGCTGGCGCGCTTGCGGGCTCTGGTCCGGCGTGCTGCCGGTCATGCGTCCAACGAAATCACCGCCGGTCCGGTCCGGCTCGACGTGAAGGCCGGCAAGGTCACCGTCGACGGGCAGGCGATCAAGCTGACGAGCCACGAATTGCGGTTGCTGAGCTATCTCATGCACCACAAGGGCAAAGTAGTCTCGCGCACCGAGCTCACAGAGCACCTTTACGATCAGGACTTCGACCGCGACTCCAATACGATCGAAGTCTTCGTCGGCCGGCTGCGCAAGAAGCTGCCCGAAGAGGTGATCCACACGGTGCGCGGTTTGGGCTACCAAATCCTCGAGGAATAGCGTGAGAAAAGGCTCGATCGCCTTTTCGCTTTTCTGGCTCTCGGCCGGCTGGCTGATCCTAGCGCTGGCGGGCACGGCGTTTCTGCTGACCGACCTCTATTCGCGCGCTCTCGACACCAGCCTCGCCAACCAGCTGCGGTTCAATATCGACACGCTGTCGAGCGCGACGCTCGATTCGACCGATCCCAATTTCGACGATGTCGGCGTGCAGGATCCGCGCTTTACCCGCGCCGCGACGGGCTGGTACTGGGTGATCCGCGACGAGGCCGAACAGATCCTCGCGACCTCCCGCTCGGCGGTGGGGATGCTGATGCCGCAGCTGAGCGGCGCGTTCGATGCCGACAATTACCGCACCGGCATTCTCGAAGACGAGTCGGGCAACAGTTTGCGGGCGCTGGAGCGGAAGACAACCAGCAATGGGCGGCCGCTTCACATCATGGTCACCGGCAATCTCGGCGAGAGCCTAGCGCTGGTCGGTCAGTTCCGCGGGCAGACGCTCACGGTGCTCGGCGCCGTCGGCGTCGCGCTGGCGATCATGTCGGGCATCGTCGCCCGGCTAGCCCTGCGGCCGATCGGAAGGCTCGGCAGAGCCATCGAACAGGTGCGCGAAGGCGAGAGCCAGTCAATTACCGGCACGTACCCCAGCGAGGTGGCGCCACTCGCTGAGGAGATCAACGAACTTCTCCGCTCCAACACGCAGATCATCGAACGGGCCCGCAACGCGGTCGGCAATCTGGCGCATGGTCTGAAGACGCCGCTCGCGGTGCTACGCAACGAGGCCAGCGCCGCCAAGGACAATCCGTTGGCGCGCGTCGTCGGCTCGGAATCTGAGAAGATGACGCAGCTCGTCACCACCTATCTCGATCGGGCCCGCCTCGCTGCGCGGAGCGGGGTGGTCGGCAAGAAGGCCGACGCGACTATGATCATGCTGCGGCTGGTTCGCGTGATGGAAAAGCTCAACAAGCACGTCACCATCGCCTTCAAGCGCCCCGACGCTTCGCTGCCCTGGTTCCGCGGCGACGAGGGCGACCTCGAGGAGATGGCGGGCAATCTGCTCGACAACGCCTGCAAATGGAGCAAAGGCAAGATCGCCGTGACGATGATGGCCGAGCGCACCTCGTCATCGCAGGCGTTCCTGCTGATCCGGATCGAGGATGACGGCCCGGGCCTGACCGAGGAAGAGGCGCAAAAAGTGTTGCGCCGCGGCGTCCGTCTCGACGAAAAGACGCCGGGCAGCGGCCTCGGCCTCGACATCGTCAAGGAACTGGTTGACGTCTATGGCGGCAGCCTGCAATTGAGGCAATCGGTTCTGGGCGGCGTTCTTGCCGAACTGAAACTGCCGGCCGCCAAGGTTGGCGGCCTCACCCGGAGCTGACTTAACTCCGCCGCAGTTATGCGGCTCAGTTCAGTTGATCATCGTCGGGACCAGCATGCTCATTCTCAATCGCGCCCTCTTCCTTCTGCCCGCTCTCGCCCTCACGGCCTGCGCGACGACACCCCAAATCACCAGCATGTCGACCCCGGCGCCGACGCTGACCACCATCGATCCGGCGACCCTCCAAGCACCAGCGACCACGCGCGCCGCCGCGGCGTCGATGACCGATGTGTCATCGTTCGTCGACCCGGGCGCACTGGGCCTTCTGTCCGAGAAATCCAGGATCGAAGCGGCTGGCGCGCAGTTCAACGCCCTGCAGTTCGGCCGTGTCGGCGCTCCCCGCAATTGGGTGGGCGACAATGGCCAGAGCGGCGCCGTGACAGTGGGCCCCTATGTGCGGGTCAATCTGATCGACTGCCGCGATTTTACCCATACCGTCACCGCCGGCGGCCAGAGCTACGCCAAGAAGGGCACAGCCTGCCGCGAAGCCGACGGCAGCTGGACTGTGACGGCCGCTACGGGCTGAGTGCGCTAAACTCCGGCGCCTCATAGGAAATCTTTGTTTACCAAGCAGGGTTAAGGTCAGGGCTGACTGACTTTTTCCACTGGTTATCATGGCTCTAGCCACTGCTCGCCCGGTTACGACCGGCTCCCGACAAAAACACCCCGGTAAACCCTTCCTCGGCATGATCGATGCCGTGCTGGTCGAGATGCCGGCCGATTTCGCCTTCGCTGGGGCGATCAATGTCGAGGACGCAGGCGCCGCCTGGACCTGGATGGCCCGCGATCTGGCGTCCGACCTCATGGATATCGAGACCATCGATGACGCCGCCGGCAATCTGGCGGCTCTCGATGCATTGATGCCTGAGCTGCTCGGACGGGCGCGTACTGCCGTCACGGAGGCCGCCAAGGATGCCGAGCACACTCGGCGAATCAAAATGCAGCTTGGCAGCGAGGACGCGTGGGAAAAGCTCCACACCGTCATCAACGCTCTGCGCTGCCGCGCGCTGCTCGACAAGGCCCAGGGCTTCGGGCGCGCCTCCAATGCGATGGCCGACGATGCTTCGCTGGCGACGGCGCTGCAGGCGATGCCGTTGGCCGACCAGACCGTGGCCTCGCTGCTGATGATGGCGACGGTGGGCCAGGTGGCAACGCCCTCGCGCCTCGTTACGGCTGCGATCCGCGTTGCGGGGGGAGCGGAGGAGGCGACATTGCAGCGCGCCGGCTTCGGTGCGCTGATCGACGCCATCCTCGCGCATGCCCAGAACCAGATCCCGCCCCTCACGCAGACCGGCACGTTCGGCGATATGGATCTGGTGTGCCGCTCGGTCGACCGTTTTCACCGCCTGCTACGCGCGGTGACTGGCTATGTGGAACTCAGCCGCAACAGCCGTTGGTCGCAGATCACCGCGGCTTTGACCAAGGCCGTGTCCGAGCGCATCGACCCCAAGCTTCGCTATGTGGCGCCGGACCTCAACATGGCCCTGCGCCGCCGTGAAGGCGCGGACCGCGTCGACGGCGACCAGATACTGTCGGCACTGAACGGCTTCTATCTGCTGGCCACGGTTCGCGACAGTCGCGACTCGCTGGCGGTCAATGCGCTGTTCGATCAGGTGTGGTCGCAGACCGGGCAGGCGCTCGAAATCCATATCGAGCGGAACCTCGATTCCTTGCGGCGCCAACCGACTGATGCGGTGTCGTCGGCGCGTCTCGATGCGGCGCTCAAGATGGCCGAGATCCGCTTCAGCCAAGAATATGCCGAGACCATGCGCCGCGCCAAGGAAAGCGCAGAACGCCGCAGCTAGGCTGACCGGATGCGGGCCGGCGACGGCCCGTCCAGGGTCTCGACGATAAACCGGTCACTTGCCGTCAGCCCTCGCTGCGAGATCAGGGCGATACCGCCGGCGAGACCGTCCGGCGGCGCGGCGACGATCACTCCGATGGCGAGCACTGGATCGGGGCGCGAGCTGTTCGCGTAGACCAGTGCCCCGCGCTCGAATTTGCGCTTGGCATCGACCATGAGATGGGGCCGCTGCGGCGCTGGACCGAAGCGCGAAGCGAGCCAGGCGGGTTCATCGGCATCGCGGGTTGGCGCGGTCCAATTGCTCGCAACGAGATCGGCGCCGGGCGCGCCGCGCTCCTCTGCCACCGCGCCGGCATCCACCGCAGCGATCGTGCCCAATTCCACCGACGCGGCGACGTCGCCGATCGAGGGGGCGTGGGCTTCACCGGTGAGCAGAGGTTTGGCATTGGGGGCAGGGCGGGCAATGAGGCTGGCGCCGCTGTCGAAAAAGGCCGGCGGCCCGTCGACATTGGGGCCAAGCATGGTCGGGCCAGCTTCTGTCTCATAGGCGGCTCCGAGCTCGAGGTCGGCGATCTCGGTGGCGGTGCCTTGCCAGAGCCGCGCATCTGTCACCCGCCCGCTCTCGACGCAGGCGCGCATCGAGCGATAGCCGGCCGCGCTGCCCACTAGCGCGATGTTCTCGACTTGGCCACGCGCCAGCAATCGACCCTCATGCCAATGCGTGCCGCCGCCCGCCAGCATCCAGAGCGCCAGATCGGGCTGGAACGTTCCCGAGACGATGAGCTGATCGGCAGTGAGGTTCAGCGATGGGGCCGCGGCCCCTGTCGGAGCGAATGCAAGGCCAAGAGTGTGGCGCGCGGCTATGGCCGCGACCGGCACATGCCCACCGGAGAGCGTGAGCCCGCTGGCCTTGGCGAAATCGACGAAGCGCGACTGCGGATTGATGCGTGAATCGACGATGCGTCCGATCGCAATTCCGGCGTCGTGGAGCCGCAGCGCCAGCCGATAGCCGAAATTGCTCTGCGTCGCGACCACTGCCGATTTGCCGCGCGTCACGCCGTAGCGCTTGGCGAGGTGATAGACGGCGATTGTACTGGCGACGCCGGGTCCGCGATTGCCGGAAAAGATCGCGAGGCGCTGCAGGCTTCCCGTCGCGAGTACGATCCTCTTGGCCTCGATCTCAATGACCTCGCCGCGGCCGGCCTCGATGCGGTGGACATGAGCTGTGAGACCGGTGAGCGCGAACGCCTCGGCCGCCATCATCAGCGTGACGTTTGGTGATCCGCGCAGTGTTGCGATAAGCGCGTTGGTCACGGCCTCGGGACTTTCCTCGTCGCCGACAGCCCCGAAATAGCGCGCGTCGCCGCCGAGCCAGTTACGCCGCTCGATAAGGATGACACTGCGGCCTGCAGTCGCCGCGGTGTCGGCCGCCGCAAGTCCGGCGACGCCGCCACCGATGACGAGGAGGTCAGTCGCCAATGTGCGTTCCGGCTTCGTCCGCAGCCACGGTGCGTCGGCGATACCGTCGATGATGTGACGCAGAGTCGCAGCCCAGCCCAGTCCGAATTTGCGACGACCGATCGAGATGAGGTCAAGACCATCGCTCGCCAGCAGGCGCTGCATCGGCAGTGGCGATCCGCCCTTACTCGACACGAGCGGCGCAAAGCTTTCCGTGAGTCCCAGCGATGCGTCGCCGAGCAGTCCGTAGGTGTGGATGCCCGCGGCAAGAACCGCCGACAGCACCGTGTCTCCCGCGAAGCCGTCGATGGTCCGACCGTTGAGCCGGAACTGGAGCGGCTTGCTGCGATCGAGCTCGATACCGCCGAAATGATGTGCAGCGTCTGCCGCGAGGCGATGCGGCTGGCTCACAAGAGAACCTCCGCGATGTCGCTCACGATGTCGCGCGGCGTTTCGGGTCCATGCGCATTGACCCAGCTGGCCTCTTCGGCGCTCGCCTTGCCTGCGAGATGCCGTGCCAGCACCGGCGCGAAGAACGGCGCCCCAGTACCCAGTCCCGCAATCGCGAACGTCCCGCTTACGCCGCCCAGGAGAGGCGCGCCATCTGTTGTGACGACGCGACGATAATGCGTTGTCGCGAGGCGCTTCATCGGAAAGGGGCCGCCTAGCGTGGAGGCCAATCGTGCGTCGACATCATGCTCGCCGGCGACTAGCGCGAGGATGGTGCTGCCGGGCCGCCGCATCAGCGTGACGCCGCGATCGAGATAGCGCTCGACCGGTCTTGCAAGACCACGAGTAGACACAATCAGCGTCGACATCATCGCCTCCGTCCGCAGCATCGGCGGGCGTGCCTCGGGGGCAATCTGCTCGAGCAGCGCCGCATCGTCGGCAATAACCATCAGTTCCGCCTCGACCGGGCCTTCGTCGGCAAGCACAACGCCCAGATCGCGCAGCCATTTGGTGATCGCATCGTCCGCCATCTCCGCACTTATCTGCGCGACGCGACGCATGGCCCATCCGTCCTTCAAGCGTGCCATCTGGTGGTCGAAACCGACGGCCAGATGAGACACATGATCGAGTGCCATCGTCGAGGCCGCGGTATCGGCAAAGAGCGCGACTTCGCCCATCGATAGACTGCCTTCCGCGCCGATGGCGGCCAGCAGGGTCGCAGTTTCTCGCTCGCCATTGCGCAGAATCTTCCAGGTCTCGGCTCGTGCCGACAGAGGCAAGGCGAGGTCCAGCCCGCGCGGCAACCGCTGCGTTGAACGTCGGCGCCCGATTCGGGCCACGCGCTTGCCGTGGTCGCGCGTAAGTAGCCCGGCGAGCAGGCTCGACAGCAGATTCGAGCCGAAAATGGCGAATTCGAGATTGGTCATGCGGGCCGACTGCGGCAATCCGCGCCTGCCATCGGCCGCGCCGCCGCTGCATATTTCGCCCGAATGTCTCTATAGATGCCGCGGCAGCCCTGAGTTCGAACCCCCGCTGAGGCCATGACCATCTGGTTACTCGCCCTGATACTGACCGCCATCGCCTGCGCCACGCTCTATTACGCGGGCGCCGGACGGACGGTCAACGCAGGGACTTCGACGTTGGATGCGACGACTGAACATTTCCGTGCGCAACTGCGCGCCATCGACAGCGACATGGGCATGGGCCGCATGGGCTCGGCTGAAGCCGTCGCAGCGAAGGGCGAGATTGCGCGCGAACTCCTGCGGCTCAAGCAGACCGCAGGGCCCGCCGCCGCACGACAGGTGACCATGTGGTTGCCTGTTGCCCTCGTCGCCATCGTGTCGCTCGGGACTTACGCCTATCTCGGACGTCCCGATCTTCCCGCGGCACCGCTGGCCGGTCGCGACCTTGCGGCGCAGGAGCTCGATCTCGATGCGGCGATCACGACCATCGAGGCGCGGCTCACCGCCAATCCCGACGATCTGCGCGGTTGGAAGGTGATCGCGCCCACCTACATGCAGCAGGGCCGCTACGCCGACGCGGTGCGGGCCTTGCGTCGCGTCAACGAACTCGAGCCCCCATCAGCGGACGGCGTCACCGATCTGGGTGAGGCGATCATGATGACGCAAAACGGCAGCGTCGCGGGCGAGCCGCTCGATCTCTTCCGCAAAGCCGCCGCGCTCGACGCCAAGCACATCCGTTCGCGCTTCTACATTGCCGGCGAGGAGACCCGCGCTGGGCATTACGACGCCGCGATTGCCGACTGGAACGCACTTCTGGCGATGGCGAAGGGCGATGAGCCCTGGGTGGTAACGGCCCGCAACGGCCTTGCCTATGCTCAGGACGCACTGCTCCCCAGCGCCGAAGCCGTCACGCCGCCCGACGCGGCGCAGATCGAGGCCATGGTCGACGGTCTCGAAGCGCGTCTCACCGCAAAGGGTGGCAGTATCGACGAATGGACCCAGCTGGTCTGGTCGCGCATGGTTCAGGGCCGCACGGCAGATGCGCAGTTGGCGTATGATGCGGCCCGCAAGGCTTATCCGGACGCGGTAGTTCGCAACGAGCTCGATGTGCTCGCCGCCGACAATGGGCTGGTGGCCAGATGAATCGCAAGCAGAAGCGTCTCACGGTAATCGCCGGGCTCGGAGGCGTCCTCGCCATTGCTCTGACGCTGATCCTCTTCGCGCTGCGCGACCAGATCGTATTCTTCTATTCGCCCACCGAGATCCAGGAAAAAGCCGTCGCCGCAGGGACACCGGTTCGTCTCGGCGGGTTGGTGAAGACGGGAAGTTGGGTCAAGGCCGGCGAAGCCAACGACTTCGTCGTCACCGATGGCGCCACCGATCTTGCAACGCACTACCATGGTATCCTGCCTGACCTCTTTCGTGAGGGCCAGGGCGTCGTCGTCGAAGGGGCGATGGCGACCGATGGCAGCTTTGCCGCGACCAACGTCCTCGCCAAGCACGACGAGAAATACATGCCGAAGGAAGTCGTTGAGGCGCTCAAGAAAAGTGGCGAATGGCAGCGCGACGGAGCCGGTGGCTGATGACCATCGAGCTCGGGCATTTCGCACTCATCCTCGCTTTCGCGGTGGCCACTGCTGCTGCCGTGATGGGGCTGTGGGGCTGGAGCCGTGATGAACGGGTCTCCCTGTTCATGCGGCAGGGCGCGGTGCTGCAACTGCTGCTTGTCGCTGCCGCGTTCGGCGCGCTGATTCAGGCTTTCATGGCCTCCGATTTCTCGCTCGCAATCGCCTTCGAGCATTCGCATTCGCTGCAGCCGCTGCTGTTCAAGATCACCAGCGTCTGGGGCAATCACGAAGGCTCGATGGTGCTGTGGGTACTGATCCTTGTCGGCATGGGCGCCGCAGTCGCGATGTTCGGGGGAAACCTGCCGCGCGATCTGCTGGCGCTGGTGCTAGCGGTGCAGAGCCTGCTCGTCGCGGCGTTCGCCGGCTTCACGCTGTTCACGTCGAACCCGTTCGCGCGGCTGACGCCCGCGCCGTTCGAGGGCCGCGAGCTCAACCCGATCCTGCAGGACATCGGCCTCGCCATCCATCCGCCGCTGCTCTACGCAGGCTACGTCGGCTTCTCCGTCTGCTTCAGCTTCGCGGTCGCCGCGCTGATCTCGGGTCGCATCGATGCCGCGTGGGCGCGCTGGGTGCGGCCTTGGACGCTGGTGAGCTGGATCTTCCTCACCCTCGGCATCGCGATGGGGTCTTACTGGGCCTATTACGAACTCGGCTGGGGCGGCTGGTGGTTCTGGGACCCGGTCGAGAATGCGAGCTTCATGCCATGGCTCGCTGGTACGGCGCTGCTCCATTCGGCGCTGGTGATGGAAAAGCGCAACGCGCTCAAGATCTGGACCATCTTTCTCGCCATCATCACCTTTTCGCTGAGCCTCCTCGGCACCTTCATGGTGCGCTCGGGTATCCTCACATCGGTCCATACCTTCGCGTCCGATCCGACGCGCGGCCTCGTGATCCTCGCGCTACTGGCCGCGTTCATCGGCGGCGCCTTCGCACTGTTTGCGTTCCGCGCCTCGTCGCTGCGGGCAGGGGGGCTGTTCGCGCCGATCAGCCGCGAAGGCGCGCTGATCCTCAACAATCTGTTCCTCGCCACGGCGGCCACCGCCGTGCTCGTCGGCACGCTCTATCCGCTGCTGCTTGAGGCGACGACCGGCAAAACCATCTCGGTTGGAGCGCCGTTCTTCTCTCTGACTTTCGGCACCATCATGGCGCCGTTGCTGATTGTGCTGCCCTTCGGCCCATTCCTCGCCTGGAAGCGCGGCGACCTCATCGCTGTCACGCAGCGCCTCGCCGGTGCTGCAGGCGTCGCGGTGTTCGCGGCGATCCTCATCTTCGCACTCAGCGGCGCGCAGATGTCGC
Organism: Devosia sp.; assembly: GCA_039918675.1. Classification (GTDB taxonomy): domain Bacteria; phylum Pseudomonadota; class Alphaproteobacteria; order Rhizobiales; family Devosiaceae; genus Devosia_A. Next base: position 4,995 of record JBDSHC010000115.1, on the reverse strand, counting down.
TCGCGCCGCTTGGCCTGCTGCTCGGCTTCTGGGTTGCGCTTGGCGCCATTGCTGAACTGATCGATCGCGCCGGCTTCGGCCGTATGGCGCTCGGCATCAGCGTCAAGCGGCTCATCGGCCTGCCGCGCTCGGCCTTCTCGACCGCGCTCGCCCATTTCGGGGTCGGTGTGTCCGTCATCGGCATCGTATGCGCCACGGCATGGCAGCTCGAGTTGGTGACCACCGTGAGGGTGGGTGAGACCAAAGCGATCGGCGAATACGCGCTCACGCTCGAGAGCGTTGAAAATGTCCAAGGCGAGAATTTCGTCGCCGAGGCTGGCCGCGTCAAAATCATCGGCCCCGGTGGCAGCGAGCGCCATCTATTGCCCGAGCGCCGGGTCTACGAGGCGAGCGGCACACCAACGACCGAAGCCGCCATCGAGACCTATGGCTTCTCCCAGCTCTATATCCAGCTGGGCGAAGCTGCCGACGGCGGCACGCATGTTCTACGCGCCTGGTACAAACCTTATGTGACACTCATCTGGCTCGGGGCCATCCTGATGGCCAGCGCCGGTATCCTGTCGCTGACCGACCGGCGCCTGCGGGTCGGCGCACCGCGTCGCGCTGTAGCGAAGCCGGCCCCCGCCGAATGAGACCGCTCCTCGCTCTGCTCGCGCTGCTGTGGCTGGCGATGCCCGCCTTCGCGGTCAATCCCGACGAGATGCTCGCCGACCCGGCGCTCGAAACGCGCGCGCGGACGATCTCCGAAGGCCTCCGTTGCCTCGTCTGCCAGAATGAATCGATCGACGACAGCAATGCCGATCTTGCCCGAGAAATCCGCATCCTGGTGCGTGAGCGTCTGACTGCCGGCGACACCGATGAGCAGGTCATACAGTATCTGGTCGACCGCTATGGCGAGTATGTGCTGCTGAAGCCGGTCCTTGCCCCGCATACTGTCCTGTTGTGGGCGGCGGCTCCCGCTGTGCTGGTCATTGGCGGCATCATTATCGTGGTCGCCGCACGCCGCAAACGCCCGCTGGCGACCGCAGCGCTGACGCCGGAAGAGCAGAAGGCGCTCGACGAGCTCGTGAGCTGATAATCCAACAAGGATGTCATTCCCGCGAAGGCGGGAATGACATCGTGTCGTGCGGGCTTGAGCGTGCACCTGCATCGGCGTAATCGAACCCCGTGCTCACCTCGCTTCTCCCGCCCGGCCTCGACCTCTGGATGGCGCTTTCGCTCATTGGCCTGAGCCTCGTCACATCGCTCATCACGGCGACCTTCAGTCTGGGTGGCGGCACGCTGATGATCGCGGTCCTCGCGCTGGCGTTCCCGCCTGCCATCGTCGTCCCCATCCATGGCTGCGTGCAGCTCGGCAGCAATGCGGGGCGGGCTCTGGTGCAGCGCGCTCATATCCAGTGGCATCTGATTGTGTGGATATCGCTGGGCGCCATCGTGGGTATCGTCGTGGGCGGGCAGTTCATCAAAGTTCTGCCCGAGCAGCTGTTCACCCTCGCCATAGCGGTCTTCGTGCTGATCACCACGTGGCTGCCCCAGCCCAAAATCGTCGGTGAGAATCGTGCCGTGCAATTCGTCGGCGGCGCCATCATCTCGGCGCTGAGCATGGTCGTGGGAGCCACGGGGCCGCTGGTCGCAACCTTCATCAGGGGACTCGCCGACCGCCGTCAGCTGGTCGCCACCCATGCGATGCTGATGACCATCCAGAACACCTTCAAGGTGCTCACCTTCACCGCGCTCGGCTTTGCCTTCGGCGCCTATCTGCCCCTCATTGCCGCGATGATCGTCTCAGGATTCGTCGGCACCGCCATCGGCAGCCGGCTGCTCGTCAAGGTCCCCGAACACATCTTCCGGGTGGGCTTCAAGATCGTCCTGACCCTTGTGGCCCTGGACCTGATCCGCGAGGCGTTGTTCTAGCCTCGTCCGATCCCCTCGCTTTCTCGTGACCACCAATTACCAAAGCGTAATGTTGGCGTCACTTTCGGGAAAGTCGGCACCCTCCATATAAGCGTCATCTCAAATTTGAGAGCCGTTTGAAGGAGAACCAACAATGCGCTCCAATTTCCTCGCCCGCTCCCGCAAGTGGATCGGCGCCTCGACGCTGGCGATTCTCGTCGGCCTCGGCGGCGGAACCGCCTTCCTCGCGGCCTCGGCGCCGATGGCCGCCGCGCAGGTGACGCCCACCGCCCAGGTGACCGTACCTGCCGTCAATCCGGCCAACGGCTTCGCCGACCTGGTCGATGCGGTGAAACCCGCCGTCGTCTCGATTGTCGTGCAGGGCCGTTCCGACCCGACGTCTAATCAGGGCGACGAGTTCAACCCGCAGCTTCCCGATCTGCCCGACGACAATCCGCTCAAGAAGTTCTTCGAGCAGTTTGGCGGCGGTGGTCCCGATGGCAACGCTCGTCCGCCGCGCGGTGGCGACCGTCCCCAGGGCCGCAAATTCGTGGCCGCCGGTTCGGGCTTCGCCATCTCTGCTGATGGCTACATCGTCACCAACAACCACGTCGTCCAGAACGCCACCAAGGTGACGGTCGTGCTCGACAATGGCGACGAGAAAACCGCCACCGTCATCGGCACCGACGAACGCACCGATCTCGCAGTAATCAAGATCGATGGCGCGACCGACATGCCCTTCGTCAAATTCGCCACCGAAACGCCGCGGGTCGGCGATTGGGTGGTTGCCGTCGGCAATCCCTTCGGCTTCGGCGGCTCGGTTACCGCGGGCATCGTCTCTGCCCTAGGCCGCGACGTCCAGGGCTCGGCCTATGGTGATTTCCTCCAGATCGATGCGGCCATCAATATGGGCAATTCGGGTGGACCGGCGTTCAACCTCAACGGCGACGTTGTGGGCGTGAACTCCGAAATCTACTCGCCCAATGGCGGCAATGTCGGCATCGCCTTCGCCATTCCGGCCAAGACCGTGGCGCAGGTGACCGCGTCGCTGATCCAGAATGGCGTCGTGACCCGCGGCTTCCTGGGTATCTCGATCCAGGACGTCAACAAGGACATCGCCGATAGCGTCGGCCTCAAATCCGCCAAGGGTGCCCTCGTCACCCAGCTCAATGACGACTCGCCAGGCGGCAAGGCCGGGCTCAAGTCGGGCGACATCATCACCGCCGTCGATGGCGATCAGATTGATGACGCCATCTCGCTGTCCCGCACCATCGCCAGCAGGGCCCCAAAATCGGTGGTCGAGCTGACCGTCTGGCGCGACGGCAAGGAGATCAAGGTCTCGGCCACGCTAGGCGAACTCAACGAAAAGCAGCTTGCCGCTGCCCCGAACCAGCCCGCCCCGCCGGTGGACACGCCGGAAGCGCCCGTCCCCTCCAGCGTCGGCATCACTCTGGTGCCGAACGGTGACGGCGAAGGCGTCCTGATCCAGGACGTCGTGGAAGATTCGGTTGCCGCCGAGAAGGGCTTCACAATTGGCGACGCCATCCTCGAAGTCGACAACAAGAAGGTCTCCACCGGCAAGGAATTCGAAGACGCCATTAAGGCGGTCAAGGATTCCGGCCGTGGCACTGCGCTGATCAAGGCCGAACGCGGTGGCAATGTCCGCTTCGTTGGCCTGCCGTTGACCGCCAATAACGGCTGATCGCGTCATCGCCGGTCCCGGAGCAGCCCCCGCTCCGGGACTGGACTTTATTGAACTGTCAGCGTCCGTTCACTAGGTTGGGCCCCATGAAGATCCTTTTGATCGAAGACGACCGCGAGGCGGCGAGCTATCTGATCCAGGCCCTCGACGAGGCCGGACACGTCACCCACCACGCCAGCGACGGCGAAACCGGCTACGCCATGGCCTCGTCCATGGACTATGACGTCCTGATCGTCGACCGCATGCTGCCGCGCCGCGACGGCCTCTCGATCGTCGAGTCGCTGCGAGCCGAATCCAACAAGACTCCCGTTCTGATCCTCTCCGCCCTCGGCGAAGTCGATGACCGCGTGACCGGTCTCCGCGCCGGTGGCGACGATTACCTCGCCAAGCCCTATGCCTTCACCGAGCTCCTCGCCCGCGTCGAAGTCCTGGCGCGCCGCTCCAGCCCCTCGGAAGCCGCCACTGCCTATGAAGTCGGCGAGCTCAGCCTCGATCGGCTGTCGCGCAAGGTTGAGCGCGAGGGCGAGACCATCCTGCTGCAGCCGCGCGAATTCCGCCTGCTCGAATATCTGATGAAGAACGCCGGCAAGGTTGTGACCCGCACCATGCTGCTCGAGAATGTGTGGGACTATCACTTCGATCCGCAGACAAACGTGATCGACGTGCACATGTCGCGGCTCCGCTCCAAGATTGACAAGGGCCACGCCAGCCCGCTGCTCCACACCATTCGCGGCGCGGGATACATGATCCGTGAATAGGATCGCCCGGCTCTGGCGGACGACGACGGTCCGTCTGACGGCGATCTTCATTCTGCTGTTCGTGATATTCTCGATCCTGCTGCTGACCTTCCTCGCCTATCAATCCAGCATCCAGATCCAGCAGCAGCAGACCGCCGCGATCGATCGCGAAGTGCAGATGCTACAGCGCATCGAAACCCGTCAGGGCGTGCGCGGCGTCGTCTTCACGCTCGCCCGTCTGGCCAGCGCGCCGGGGCCGGGCATCTACTATCTCGGGGACAATTCAGGCCTGCGGCTCGTCGGCAATGTCTCGACCTTCCCGAGCAACGTCCTCCAGTCCGACGGCATCTTCAATTTCAACTATGACCGCGGCAATTTCGATCAGGAAGCGCTCGAGAACGATGGCGAGCCTGGCTACGCGGTCGTCCGCTCACTCATGCTCGAAAGCGGCCTCCGTCTCATCGTAGGCCGCGACGTCGTCGAACGCCGCGGCTTCACCGCCATCGTGTTCCAGGGCTTCTTCTACGCCGTGCTCGGCATCCTCGGCTTCTCGATCCTCGCCGGCGTGATCACCGCCCGCCGCGTCCTGCGCCGCATCGATGCGATCAACGCTACGTCCAGTAAGATCATGTTGGGCAGCCTCAGCGAGCGAATCCCCGTCAC
>JBDSHC010000114.1:0-10696 GCA_039918675.1 Devosia sp. | reverse complement strand
TGGATGAGCAGGGAAAGCGCGTCGGTCTGATGCTCGAAAATGTCGAGACCTTCCGCCTGAGCTACGCCAAGACGCTCCGGCTTTGGCGCGAGCGCTTCCTCGAGCGCTGGCACACCATCAAGCAATTGGGCTTCGACGAGCAGTTCCGCCGCAAATGGATCTACTATCTCGCTTACTGTGAGGCCGGGTTCGAGGAAGGCTCGATCGACGTCGGCATCTATCAGTATCGCCGTCCGAGCTAGATTTTCAGCGCCACCAGCACAGCGCCCGCGCCAATCAGCGCGACACCGGTCCAGTTGATGGGCGAGAGCTTCTCGCCCAGAAACACCGCTGCGACTACGGCGACCAGAACGACGCTCAATTTGTCGATTGGCGCCACCTGCGAGGCGTTGCCGATCTTCAGCGCGCGGAAGTAGCAGATCCAGCTTAGCCCCGTCGCGAGGCCGGAGAGGACTATGAACGTCCAGCTCTTACTGGACACCGTGCCCGGGGCCTGCCAGCCGCCGGTAATGACGACCATGATGCCGGCGGCGACGAGGATGACGATGGTCCGGATGAACGTCGCGAAGTCGGAGTTGACGTTCTCGATGCCGATCTTGGCGAAGATGGCCGTGAGGGCGGCGAAGCTCGCCGAGAGCAAGGCCCAGAGCTGCCAGCTTGCCATCGGGTTCATGTGAGCCCGATCCCGCCCAGCACATTGGTCTCAACCCGGCTGTCGAAACCGGCGATCAGCGGGCGACCCTTGACGATGGCCGCTTTGACGCTGTCGAGCTGTAGCGAGGCGCGGTGGGTTGCCTGGTCCGTCCAGACTTCAGTTACCCACAGCGAATCGGGATCGGTGGGGTCTTCGGCGACCACATAACTGAGGCAGCCGGGCATGCCGCTGCCACCCGGCGCAAGGATTGCTGCAAGCTCGGCGCGCTTGCCGGAGACCGCCTTGATGCGCCCGATCAGGCCGTACATCTCAGAGGGTCCTGATCTTGACCTTCTCGGCCTTGTCCCACGCCACCGAATTGGTGAGCGGCAGGCCGAACTGCTTCTCGGCGATCTCGAAGACGTCGCCCGGCTCGGTCTTGATGCCGTCGGCGAAGCTCAGCGTCGCGGTGCCGAACATGTGGACGTGGACGTCGCCCGGCTCGCGGAACAGCCGGTACTTGAAGTGGTGATGCTCGAGATTGGCGATGGTGTGGGACATGTTGTCCTCGCCCGACAGGAACGGCTTTTCCCAGATGGTCTTGCCACCGCGCACGATCTTCGACGTCCCGTTGACGCTGGCCGGCAAATCGCCGAGCCGGATCTCGGGTCCGAACGAGCACCAGCGGAGCTTCGAATGGGCGAGGAACAGATAGTTCACGCGCTCGGTCACATGGTCCGAAAACTCATTGCCCAGCGCGAAGCCGACGCGGAACGGCGTCCCGTCGGGGCCGATGACATAGATGCCCGCCATCTCGGGCTCTTCGCCCGCATCCTTGGCGAAAGCCGGTGAGGGGATCGGTGCACCGGGCGCGGCGACGATGTGACCGTTGCCCTTGTAGAACCATTCGGGCTGGACACCTTCCTCGCCCTTCTTGGGCTTGCCGTTCTCGAGTCCCATGCGGAACATTTTCATCGAGTCGGTAAGGGGCGCCTCAGCGGCCGCCGCGTCGGATTTGTGCATTGCATCGCGGGTCGAGGCGGACCCGAGGTGGGTAAGGCCGGTGCCGGTGACATAGAGATGGGCCGGATCCGGATGATCGATCGGCGGCAGCATCCTTCCATCGGCGAGGATTGCGGCCGGGTCGATGGCCTTGCCCAGACCCTTTTCTTTGACCAGCGCCTTGAGCTTGGTGCCGCTGGTGGCTGCTTTCAGCGCCAGCGCGTAGACGCTCGTCGCGTTCTTGACGATATGCGCCTCGCGCCCGTCGATCATGCCGACCGCGCGCTTGCCATCTGTCTTCAGGAACTGGATCAAATTCATTTTTTTCGTGGTCCTCCGCTGCCCTCGCAATAACCTCAAAGCCGCGGGGGAAGGCAAGCCCGCTTAAGTATGATTTTGCTGACCGGGACCGAGCAAAAAAAGAGGCCGGTGGAGCATCCACCGGCCTCGACCGAACGCCGTGACGCGTCCAATTCCTATTCGTCGTCGCCCGCCTCGCCCGCATCGGGGCCGGTGAGCAGGGCTTCGCCCAGGACGCCCGAGCTCTCGCGAACGGCCTTCTCGATGGCGTCCGCGACCTGCGGATTGTCCTTGAGGAACTGGCGGGAATTCTCGCGGCCCTGTCCGAGGCGCTGGCTGTCGTAGGAGAACCAGGCACCCGACTTCTCGACGACACCCGCTTTGACGCCGAGGTCAAGCAGCTCGCCGGTCTTCGAAATACCCTCGCCATACATGATGTCGAACTCGACCTGACGGAACGGCGGCGCCAGCTTGTTCTTGACCACTTTCACGCGGGTCTGGTTGCCGATGACCTCTTCGCGCTCCTTGATCGCGCCGATGCGGCGGATATCGAGGCGAACCGAAGCGTAGAATTTGAGGGCGTTGCCGCCGGTCGTCGTTTCCGGCGAACCGTACATCACACCGATCTTCATGCGGATCTGGTTGATGAAGATCACCATCGCCTTCGACTTGGAGATCGAACCAGTCAGTTTACGCATGGCCTGGCTCATCAGGCGGGCCTGAAGGCCGGGAAGGCTGTCGCCCATCTCGCCCTCGAGTTCGGCCTTGGGGGTCAGCGCGGCCACCGAGTCGACCACCAGCACGTCGATCGCCCCCGAGCGAACCAGCGTGTCGGCAATTTCGAGGGCCTGCTCGCCGCTGTCGGGCTGCGAAATCAGCAATTCATCGACCTTCACGCCGAGCTTCTTGGCGTAGTTGGGGTCGAGGGCGTGTTCCGCGTCGATGAATGCAGCAATGCCACCGTTCTTCTGCGCCTGCGCAATCACATGGAGCGCCAGCGTCGTCTTGCCCGAGCTTTCCGGCCCGAAGATTTCGATGATGCGGCCACGCGGCAAACCGCCGATCCCGAGGGCGATATCGAGGCCCAGAGATCCGGTCGAAATGGCCTCGACCTGGGCAATCGCGCCCTCGCCGAACTTCATCACCGTGCCCTTGCCGAAATTACGCTCGATCTGGCTCAGCGCCGCTGCTAGCGCCTTTTCCTTATCCATGGAACCCTCAATAACCCGAAGCGGCGCGGTCGAAGCAGCCATTGCGATTCTCCTTATTCCATGTGCCGGGACGGCGGGAAAGCGTGCGGTGTATGTACGCACTTTGTTCTCATTTTGTTTCCAAATCGTCAAGAGGCGTTCTTGCTTCCTCGCGCGGTTTTTGAGCGAGTGGTGTTACCCGTTCACCGCGCCGCCGCGATCAATTGTCCCAACCGCTCATTCCTCCGCTATGGTCTCGCCATTCGCCGGGTAGCCGGCCTCTTTGGAAACCCATCCATGCTGCAAGGTCGGTTGGTTCAGCTTCGGAGCATCAGGCGGGATGACCTGCCGCGGCAGCTGGAGTTCAACAACAGCGTAGAGGTCGAGCTGGCTGGCGGCGGCGATCCGCCGATCCCGCAGTCGCTGCAGCGGCTTGAAGCGGAGTTCGATGAGGCGGCCGGCAAGGGTGGGCGCGATGGCCCGAGTTTCGCCATCGAGGCGGATGGCAAGTTCATCGGCCAATGCGCGCTGTTCAATATCAACCGGGTGGCGCGCACCAGCGAGATCGGCATAACGATCGGCGATCAGGCCTATTGGGGCCGCGGTTACGGGCGCGACGCCATCGCATTGCTCGTCGATTATGCCTTCACCCATCACAATCTTCGGAAGGTCTGGCTGCACGTCAACGGCGCCAATGAGCGGGCTCAGCGCGCCTACGCCGCCTGCGGCTTCGTCGAGGAGGGCCGCCAGCGCGCGCAAGTCTGGAGCAATGGCCGCTACGACGATCTGGTCGTGATGGGCTTGCTCCGGGACGAGTGGACGGCGAAGCCATAGCCGGCTGCGGCATGAGCCCTGCCTCCTCCCGGTGGGAGGCCGTGCCCGCTCGCCCAATTGCTGGACACGACGCCAAGCCCCGCGATAGAAGGCATTTCCTCTATCCGTGGCGGCTTCTGCCGCCCTTTTGTTGTGACGAGACGTGCCATGCAGAGCGTGAACGACATCCGGTCTTCCTTCCTCGGCTTCTTCGAGAAGAACGGGCACCAGGCCGTCCCCGCTTCGCCGCTCGTGCCGCGCAACGATCCGACGCTGATGTTCGTCAATTCGGGCATGGTGCAGTTCAAGAATGTCTTCACCGGCGTCGAGAAGCGCGACTACACCCGCGCGAGCACCGCGCAAAAGAGCGTGCGTGCCGGCGGCAAGCACAATGATCTCGACAATGTCGGCTTCACGCTGAGGCACCACACTTTCTTCGAGATGCTCGGCAATTTCTCGTTCGGCGACTATTTCAAGGAACAGGCGATCGACTACGCATGGACCCTGCTCACCAAGGAATGGGGGCTGCCCAAGGCGAAGCTCACCGCCACAGTCTATCTCGACGATGACGAGGCGTTCGACCTTTGGAAGAAGATTGCCGGACTGCCGGACGAGCGGATCATCCGCCTCGGCGCCAAGTCGAACTTCTGGCAGATGGGCGACACGGGGCCGTGCGGTCCGTGCTCGGAAATCTTCTACGACCATGGCGACAAATATTGGGGCGGCCCACCGGGCTCGCCTGAGGAAGACGGCGACCGGTTCATCGAGATCTGGAACCTCGTTTTCATGCAGTATGAGCAAGCCGCCGACGGCAGCCGCACGCCGCTGCCCAAGCCGTCGGTCGATACCGGCATGGGGCTCGAACGCGTGGCGGCGGTGCTGCAGGGTACCAACGACAATTACGAGATCGACCTCTTCAAATCGCTGATCGCCTCGACGATGCAGGCCACCGGCTTTAACGGCGATTCCGCGACGCCGAGCCTGCGCGTCATTGCCGATCACCTCCGCGCCATGAGCTTCCTCATTGCCGAGGGCGTGCTGCCCTCCAATGAAGGCCGCGGCTATGTGCTGCGCCGCATCATGCGCCGCGCCATGCGTCACGCGACGCTGCTGGGTGCGCACGAGCCGGTGATCCATCGCATCGTGCCGACGCTGGTCAAGGAGATGGGTCAGGCCTATCCCGAGCTCGTCACCGGCGAACGGATGATCGAAGAGACCGTGCGGCTCGAGGAGCAGCGGTTCGTGAAGACGCTCGGTCGTGGCCTCGGTCTTCTCGAAGACGCCACCAAGGACCTCGGCAAGGGCGACATGCTCGATGGCGTGACCGCCTTCAAGCTCTATGACACTTACGGCTTCCCGCTCGATCTGACGCAGGACGCGCTGCGGCTGCGCGAGATCAATGTCGATCTCTCGGGCTTCGAGGACGCGATGGCACGTCAGCGCGCCGAGGCGCGAAAGAGCTGGGCCGGCTCGGGCGAAGCGGGCGAAGACAAGGTCTGGTTCGCGGTGGCGGATAAGGTCGGGCCGACCGAATTCCTCGGCTATGAAACCGAGACGGCCGAGGGCGCTGTGACGGCGCTGGTCAAGGGCGGCCAGATGGTCGAGCAATTGGCGATGGGCGACGAGGGCTTCGTCGTTCTCAACCAGACGCCGTTCTATGGCGAGAGCGGCGGCCAGGTCGGCGACACCGGCGCGCTGAGCGGCGAAGGCATTGCGGCGACTGTGACCGAGACGGTGAAGAACAATGGCGTGTTCGGGCACAAGGTGAAGGTCAACAGCGGCACGATCAAGCTTGGCACCCCACTGAGCCTCGTCGTCGATCATTCGCGCCGGTCTGCCATTCGCGCCAACCATTCGGCGACGCACCTGCTGCATGAGGCGCTGCGCATCGTTCTGGGCGATCACGTCGCACAGAAGGGCTCGCTGGTGACGCCCGATCGCCTGCGCTTCGACTTCGTGCACACCAAGCCCATCACCGTGCAGGAGATGGCGCAGATCGAGGATATCGCCAACGATATCGTGCTGCAGAATTCCAAGGTCGAGACGCGCCTGATGGGCGTCGAGGAGGCCAAGGAGAGTGGCGCGCGCGCACTGTTCGGCGAGAAGTATGGCGATGAAGTGCGCGTCGTTTCGATGGGCGATCCGACGGGTAATGCCGTTGGCTGGTCGGTCGAGTTGTGCGGCGGCACGCATGTGAACCGCACCGGCGACATCGGGCTCATCACTGTGCTCGGCGAAGGCGGGGTGTCCTCGGGCGTGCGCCGCATCGAGGCGCTCACCGCCAAGGGCGCGCGGCATCATGCGCGCACCAACACCAATCTCGTCGCCAGCGCCGCAGATGTACTGCGCACCACGCCGGCGGAGGTTCTCAACCGCATCGAAGCGCTGCAGGAAGGCCTGAAGAAGTCCGAGCGCTCACTTTCTGACGCGCAGAAGAAGCTCGCGCTGGGCGGCTCGTCGGGAGCTGCGGCGCCGGCTGCGGAGAACGTCAACGGGACGGCATTCGTAGGCCGCGCCATCGAGGGCGTCGCGGCGAAAGACCTCAAGGGTCTCGTCGATTTGGAGAAGAAGAAGCTCGGCTCGGGCGTCGTTGCGCTGGTGCTGAAGGGCGAGGATGGCCGCGGTACGGTTGCGATCGGCGTCACCGACGATCTCGTCGGCAAATATTCGGCCGCCGATCTGATCAAGCACGCGACCGTCGCGCTTGGCGGGCAGGGCGGTGGTGGCCGCCCCGACATGGCACAGGGCGGTGGTCCCGATGCCAGCAAGGCGGACGAGGCTGTGGCCGCGGTGCGCTCAGCGCTCTGACGCGGTCGCCTCGGCTGCGCCCGAGATCGGGTCTTCCAGCGGCGTGTCGGGCAGCATCGCCGCCGCCCGCTCGGCCTCGCGCAGCGTCGAAGGACCGGCACCGGCAGGGGCGTTGCGCGAGAATATGCGCAGCCGGGTGTCGCCGCTGAGGACGTTGAGAATGCCGGCGACGACGATGACAAGGAGTCCGACGACTCCGATGGCGTCGGGGTACTCATAGTAGAACACCGCGCCGAACAGGATCGCCCAGAAGATCTGGCTGTATTGCAGCGGCGCGATCTGGCTCGCCGGCACCGCACGCGTCGCGGCGATGAATAGCATGTTGCCCGTGCCGCCCAGCCCGCCGATGATCAGCAGGAAGATCAGCTCATGCCAAGTCGGCCAGTGCACGGCGCCGGTGACCAGCATCAGCGTGCCGTTGATGACGAGGATATAGAGCGAGGCGACGCCGATCAGGCTGGTGCGGGTCTCCTCCTTGGCGACACGTCGCAGCACTGTGGTGGTGACCGCACCGCAGATCGCCGCGATCACCGCCGCGATATGGCCCGGATGAAGATCGCGGAAGCCCGGCCGCACGACCACCAGCACGCCGATGAAACTGGCGCCCAGGATCAGCCAGCGCTGCAGGCTCACTTGTTCTTTGAGCAGCCAGACCGAGATCAGGACGATGAAGATCGGCGCGAGGAAGGCGATCGAATAGGCTTCGGCCAAGGGGATCGTGACGAAGGCATAGATAATGCAGGCGTTACCAATGACGCCGCTGACGCCGCGCAGATGCACCAGTCTGGGGTTTTTGAGCCTCCAGAAGCGCAGCCAGCTTTCGCCCTTCGGCGTGTTCATGAACACCGGGATGAGCGAGAACAGCGTGGTGAAGAAGGCCAGCTCGTAGACCGACAGGCCGCTGCCCAGACCCTTGATAATGGCGTCGCAGCACGAATAGAGCGCGTAAGCGCTAAAAGCGAATAGGACGCCGGGCGGCATCGTGGGGGGATCCAAAATAGCAGTCGGAGGAATGCGACTAGCTATAGGCCACCCCACAGAGTCGGTCGATGGCTAACATGTCAGTTTTTGCCGTTGTGATCGGCACTTTAGCCGCAGCCTCTATTTCGCCCGCACCCGGTTGTTCTTCGCATTGTGCTCGAGCTCGACCAGCCCCAGCGCCTCGGCGACCGGCGTCACATAATTGGCGAAGCGGCCGCGGAGGCCCTTCTTGAGGCCGTACCAGCCCTTCTTCGGGTTGCTGGCGGCGCGGGCCCAGGCTTCGACGGTGTCGGGCTTGGCTTCCTTCTGCTCGTCGGCATTGCCGAGATCCATCCAGTCGCCGTGCTTCTTGAGCATGGCGGCAAGGTCCTCGGGCGCGCTGATGTGATAGCGGAGTTCCGTGCCACCCGCGATGCACACGAGCGCCGGCGGATCGAGCGAGGGGTCGCGATACATTGTGATGTCGGACGTGCCGGGCGGCGTCTTGAGCTGCCACGGATCGTCCTTGGTACCTTTGGCCATCTATGCCTCCTCGATGAATGTTTTGAATGCGGGCAGGACGGTCTCCCACCCCTGGGTGAAAAGCGCGACGCGCTCCGGCCAAACCGCCACGGAGCCGGCGAGGGGCCGGTGCGTCACTGTGATCTCGGTGCCGGTCGGAATTGCGGCAAACTGAACTTCGACCGAAGTCGGCGATGCCGGCGAGCCCGGGTACCAGTCGAGCGCGAGACGCGACGGCGGCTCGATTTCGGTGACGTGGCCCATGACCCATTCGGTGCCATCGGCGGCGCGATCGACCAGCGCATCATTGCTGAGCGACAGCGAGCCGTCGCGGTTCTTCCGATGACCGCGTGGCCACCAGAGGTCGATCTTGCTGGTGAACACATCGAACGCGTGATCGACCGGGCAGGCGAGGGTGATGGTGCGGACGAGAAGCTCAGCCATTCCGCCGGCCTTTTGGCGCAGTGTTTTCCGCCACCAGCTTGAGCCGCGCCTCGGCCTCGTCCCAAAAGCTGGTGAGCCACGCGGCGGCCTCCGTCAGACCCGCCGCATTGAGCGCATAGACGTTCCTCGTGCCTTCCGAGGTATGGACGACAAGACCGGCGCGTTCCAACTGCGCAAGGTGACGTGACACGGCCGGCCGGCTGATCGGGAACGCGGCGGCGAGCTCGCCAACGCTCTGCGGGCCGTCGGCCAGCGCCTTCACGAGCTTGCGGCGCTCGCCATTGCCGAGCGCCTCGAGCGCGATGTCGGGAAGGTCTGCATTGGCCTTTTTGCGTAACATGAATGTTACGTAACTCGGGTGTTACCGAGCGTCAAGGGCTGCCGCTTGGGAAATCCACGGAACCGCCGCTGCTCGTTTCGAGATGCTCGACCGACGGCTTGCCGTAGATCGTCGCGGAACCCCCACTTGAGACTTCGGCGTTGATCGAGCCATGCGCGGTGATCTCAAGATGCGCTCCACTCGAGGCCTCAAAGGTGACATTCGTGCAGTCGAGATTCTTGGCCGACACACCGGCGCCCGACGACAATTCCACATTGGCTGTCTCACAACTGCCCGAAAGCTCGAGGCCGGCGCCACTGCTCGATTCCAGATTGTAATGCTTGGCATGAGAGCCGGGCGCCTTGATGCTGGCGCCGCTCGACACTTCGATCGACACCGTGTCACCAGAAATGCCACTCGCCTCGATCGATGCGCCGGCACCCGCTTCCAGCGCATCGATGGCCGGAGCCGAAATGGTGACGGTGACATCATGGCCCGAGAAATCGAGCAGATTGCCGATGCCCCAATCATACCAGACCTTTAGAACGCCGTTACGAACCTCCCAGCGCAGGTCCCTGAGGTCGGCGGGGTCGGATGCTTCGGCGATGACCGACAAAGCCGGTCCAGCGGTGACGATTGCCTTGATGCCAGAGCTTACATCCACCGCGTGGATATCGCCCGCGTCGAGCTTTTTGCTCTCGGCGAGGGCAAAGGAGGGTAGGGTGGCGCAAGCGATGGCTGCAGCCGCAAAAAGATGACGCTTCATTCGAATTCTCCAGTTGCCCGCCGGTCCGAGGCATCTGGTGAGCCGCCCGACGATGGTCAAGCATCGGGCACAGAAATGTTTGTTAGGATGCTCGGGGCTAGGCGAGAAGATAGCTCACGGTCGTCTCAAGCTTCGCCGGGTCATTGTCCCAATGGCCGTAGAACTCCCAGTACGGACCGGCGAGTTGCACACCCTCGGCCCGGCAATAGGCGTGGATCGTCTGATAGGCGGCGCCGAGGCCGTCATAGGAGCCGACATGCATGGCGGACACCATGCGGCCGGCGGGTGTCGCGGTACAGATGAGCTGGTCATCGCTCTCGAACGGCTCGGTGATCTCAGCGCCGATATCGACCGGAATGCCGTTCGAGGACGCCATGAGATGGGCGCCGGGCTCGTCCCAATAGATGACGACATTGTGCCCGGTGTTCGCGATGCCGCGGGCCTTCATCAGCTCCCACACGCCGGAGCTGCGGATGAGGCCGCCAATGGTCGTTGGCCGCGCCTGCCGCCGCACCGCGGCGATGAGCCGGGGCAGTGCGGTGGCAAGCAGCACCTGGGCCATATCAGGCGGCCATCGCCTTCTTGAGGTTGGCGTCGATCGCATCGAGGAAGCCGAGCGTCGACAGCCATTTCTGGTCGGGGCCGACGAGCAGCGCGAGGTCCTTGGTCATCTCGCCGGCTTCTACGGTATCGACGCAGACCTTTTCGAGGGTCAGCGAGAATCTCAGTAGATCGGCATTATTGTCGAGCTTGGCGCGATGCGCGAGGCCGCGCGTCCAGGCGAAGATCGAGGCGATAGAGTTGGTCGAGGTCTCCTTGCCCTGCTGGTGCTGGCGGTAGTGACGGGTCACGGTACCATGCGCCGCTTCGGCTTCGACGATCTTGCCATCGGGCGTCATCAGCACCGAGGTCATGAGGCCGAGCGAACCAAAGCCCTG
>JBDSHC010000113.1:0-7387 GCA_039918675.1 Devosia sp. | reverse complement strand
TGTCGAGTGGCGCCAGCGGGCGCGGCGCCGATCATGATTGACACTGGTCCGGCCATGCCCTAGGGAACGGCGCCCATCGGTTTGCCCTGGTGGCGGAATTGGTAGACGCGCACGGTTCAGGTCCGTGTGTTTAACGACGTGGAGGTTCGAGTCCTCTCCAGGGCACCAGGCGCTTCCCACATGGCGACCACTACGCGGCACGATAGTTGGCGGCCGGCGTAGCCTGTTTCCCGGCCTTTCCAATGCCAAGATGCTGTGGCACACCACAGCACCTGTTCCGTGAAACATTCTGTCTTGGGGCCATTTCATGACCACCCGTCTGCACCGGGGCGATTTGCCTGATCTTAGCCGTTACGGCCGGGAAGTTGCGATCGACACCGAAACCATGGGGCTCGACCCGCGCCGCGACCGGCTTTGCGTGGTCCAGCTCTCGCCGGGCGATGGCAGCGCCGATGTGGTGCAGATTCCGGCCGATCTCAAATCGGCCCCCAATCTCGAAAAGCTGCTGGCCGACCCGGCCGTGACCAAGATCTTCCATTATGCCCGCTTCGACATGGCGGTGCTGAAGCACCGCTTCGGCCTCGTCACCGGGCCGGTGTGGTGCACCAAGATCGCGAGCAAGCTGGTCCGCACCTATACCGACCGGCACGGCCTCAAGGACCTCGCCCGCGAGTTGCTCAATGTCGACATGAACAAGCAGCAGCAGAGTTCCGACTGGGGTGCCGACAAGATCTCGGATGCGCAGATGGATTACGCCGCTTCCGACGTCCTCTATCTCCACGACATCAAGCGCCACCTCGACCGCATGCTGCGCCGCGAGGGCCGGCTTGAACTGGCCGAAACCTGTTTCCGTTTCCTCCCCACCCGGATCGAACTCGATCTGCTCGGCTGGGACGAGGCGGATATTTTCGCGCATTCCTGATGGCGGTCGCGCGCACCGACACCTTTGATCGGCGGCCGCAGATTTTTGGCCGGCTCGTGGCGCGCAACCGGTTCATCGCGGTGCTGCGTATCATCGTGCCGCTGGCCGGCCTCGCCGCGCTGCTGGTGCTGGTGGCGCAGATCTTTGTCGCTAACATCGCGCGCCAATATGGCGTCGCCGGCATTCGCATCGATCGGGGCAATGTGGTCGTCGATTCGCCCAAATATTCGGGCGTTGGTAGCGACGGCTCGCGCTACGTGGTCACCGCCACCGAAGCGCGCACGCCGATGGACAAGCCCGACGAGATCACCATGACGAACGCGACGCTGGAATTTGTGAAGCCCGGTGGCTCGGCCATGTTCGGCAAGGCCAAGCTGGCAACGATGAATACGGCGAGCCAGATCGTTGTCGCGCCGGGAATCGTCGATGTGTCGGGCGAGGACGGGTTGACCGGCACGCTCACCGATTTCCGCTCCGACATGGCGGCCGAGATCACCACTGCCGATGGCCCGGTCGACATCACCCTGGCCGACGGCACCAATATCCTCGGCAGCACCATGGTCTATGATGGCAAGGCGAGCCTCTGGACCTTCACCGACGCAACTGTGACGATGAATGAGTTGCCGGGGGCCGACGACGATCTGTCGGAGATGCCCACCCAATGAAGCATCTCGTAATCGCCATCGCTTTGTCGCTTCTCATGCCCGCCGCGGCGCGCGCGGCTGATCCGGTCAAAATCACCGCCGACAAATTCGTCGTCGACGACGAGGCCAACATTGCGACCTTCACCGGCAATGTGGTGGTTATCCGCAAGGACATGACGGTGTGGGCCCCTAAGGTGGTCGTCGACTATGGCGAGGATGGCCCGTCCGACATCAAGAGCTTCGTTGCGACCGGCGGCGTGCGCATCAAAACCGACGAGCAGGACGCGACGGGCAACAAGGCGATCTACGATCCCAAGAAGCAGACGCTGAAGCTCACCGGCAATGTCATGGTGGTCAACGCCTCCAGCACTGTGGGCGGGCCAGATCTGCTGCTCGATCTCAATGCCAACACCACCGTGTTCACCGGCAGCAAAACCGGACGCGTGACCGGCGTGTTCACCGCGCAATGAACCAGGCCGCCGGCAATCGCGTCGATCAGACCGGCTGGCTGGTGGCCCATGGCCTCGCCAAGAGCTTCGGCGCGAAGGTCGTCGTCCATGACGTGTCGATTGCGGTGCGCCGCGGCGAGGCAGTGGGGTTGCTCGGGCCCAACGGCGCCGGCAAGACCACCGTGTTCACCATCATCATGGGGCTGCTTAAGCCCGACAAAGGCGAGGTGAAGCTCGACGGCCAGCCCATCACGCGCCTGCCGCTGTTCCAGCGCGGCCGGCTCGGCATCGGCTATCTGCCGCAGGAGCCTTCGATCTTTCGCGGGCTGACGGTCAAGGGCAACATCCTCGCCGTGCTCGAAGTGCATGTGCGCTCGCGTAAGGAGCGTCACCGCCGGCTCGAGATCCTGCTCGACGAATTCGGCATCGCGCACCTCGCCAATGTCAACGCCATGGCGCTGTCGGGTGGCGAACGCCGCCGCGCCGAAATCGCCCGCGCCGTCGCCGGCGATCCCGTGTTCATGCTGCTCGACGAGCCTTTCGCGGGCGTCGACCCCATCGCCGTATCCGACGTGAAGGGGCTGGTGCGCCAGCTCACACAGCGCGGCATCGGCGTCTTGATCACCGACCATTCGGTGCGCGAGACGCTGTCGCTGGTCGACCGCGCCTATCTCATCCACGACGGCCGCGTGATGATCCAGGGGAAGCCCGAAGTGATCGCCGCCGATCCCGAGGCACGTCGCGTCTATCTGGGCGACACATTCTCGGTGTGAGCCGGCAAACTTGACCATAAGGTCAAGCTCTTAACCCTCTCTGGCACAGTTCTTGCCCTCGGTCATTGCCCCGTCGCGCCGAATGCGGCATGGTCGCCCGCGCCGCGTCCCTGCGGCCGAATGGGAAGCTGAAAAGGGTATCCATGGCGCTCTCGCCACGGCTCGAAGTCCGGCAATCGCAAAGCCTGACGCTGACGCCTCAATTGATGCAGTCGATCCGGCTGCTGCAATTGGGCCATCTCGAGCTCAATATGTTTGTCGATGCCGAATTGCTGCGCAACCCGCTCCTCGAGCGCGAGGATGGCAGCGAGGCTGGCGATGCTGCCGAGACGCCCATCGAGGTCAGCCCCTTCGACGACAGCGCCGATCGTCGCGACACCCCGCAGACTGCCGACGCCATTGCCGGCACCTACGACACTGAGGTCGAGAACGTCTTCCCTGAACAGCGCGGCGAGGACCGGCTGGGCAGCGACTATGCCGGCACCGGCATGGGCGAGGGGGGCGAGAGCCCCAATATCGAAGACTACGTGGCCGTGCGTCCAACGCTCGCCGACCACATCAACGAACAGATCGGCCTGCTGCTCACCGATCCGGCGGAAAAGCTCATCGCGCATTTTCTCGCCGACGGGCTGACCGACGCGGGCTATCTCGGCATCGAGATCGAGCCGGTGGCGACGCAGCTCGGCACGAGTGTCGACCATATCGAAGCGGTGCTCGCCAAACTCCAGACGCTCGACCCGCTCGGTATCTTCGCGCGCTCGGTCAAGGAATGCCTCGCGATCCAGTTGCGCGAACGCGACCGGCTCGACCCGATGATGCAGCGCCTGCTCGACAATCTTGAATTGATCGCCAACCACGATCTGCTGGCGCTGGCCCGCGCCGTGGGCTGCGACCGCGACGATCTGATGGATATGCTGGGCGAGCTCAAGGCGCTCGACCCCAAGCCCGGTCGCGCCTTCGAGCGCGGGCCGGTCGAGGCGGTGGTGCCCGACGTGTTCGTGCGTCCCAGTCCGGCGGGTTGGGCGATAGAACTCAATTCCGATATTCTGCCGCGCGTCCTCGTCAACCGCACCTATTATGCGAGCGTCACCGGCAAGGCGCGCGACGCCACCGAGAAGAGCTTCCTCGTCGATTGCCTGCAAACGGCGAACTGGCTGACCAAATCGCTCGACCAGCGCGCACAGACCATCCTCAAGGTCGCGACTGAAATCGTGCGCCAGCAGGATGCGTTCCTGAACCGCGGCATCGCCTTCCTCAGGCCGATGACGCTGAAGCTCGTCGCCGACGCCATCGACATGCATGAATCGACGGTGAGCCGCGTCACCTCGAACAAATATGTGTCTACGCCGCGCGGCCTGTTCGAGATGAAGTACTTCTTCACCACCGCGCTCGCCTCGTCTACCGGCGCCGCCGACCATTCGGCCGAAGCCGTGCGTCATCGCATCCGTCAGCTGATCGATGCCGAACCGACCAGCGACATCCTCTCCGACGACACCATCGCCGAGATGCTGCAGAAGGAGCAGGGCATCGAAGTCGCCCGCCGCACCGTCGCCAAATATCGCGAGGCGATGAACATCCCCTCCTCGGTGATCCGCAGAAGGCAGAAGCGCTCCTTGGTGGCTGCGCGCTAACCCATCGCCCACGCAAGCGATTTTTCGGCCAAACCGACACAAAAAGACTGAAACCCGATGCGCCGTTCCGCATTGCTCATAGGCATGCCTCGGGTCTAGTCTCGGGGCGACCCCGGCTTCGCGTCCGACGGGGGCGTGGCCGGCGGGAGGTTCAACCACCTAGAGGATTTCCATGACCCTACGCGTCTCAGGCAAGAACATGGATGTGGGCGATGCACTCAGAACCAGGGCAGAGGGACATTTCGATACTGTCGTCAAAAAATACTTCGACGGTGGCTACACCGGCCATCTGACCCTCGAACCCGAGGGTCCGGGCTTCAATGCCCTTTGTATGGTGCATCTCGATTCGGGCGCCGTGCTGCAGGCCAGCTCTTACGGCGGCGACGCCATCTCGGCCTATGAAATCCTGACCGAGACCATCGAGAAGCGGCTGCGCCGCTACAACCGCAAGCTCAAATCGCACCGCCGCCACGTGAATGGCGAGGAGACCACGGCGGCACAGAGCTATGTGCTTCAGTCCTCGGATGATTCCGACGAGTTGGCCGAGGACTATTCCCCGCCGGTGATCGCCGAAACCACCAAGAATCTGCGGCAGATGAGTGTGGAAGAGGCCGTCATGGAACTCGACCTGACACAGGCCGATGTGGTCATGTTCCGCCATGCTGGACACGGCGGACTGAATGTGGTCTACCGCCGCGCCGACGGCAACATAGGCTGGATCGATCCGGCTCTGAGGGCCAATTAGGCCCAAGTTAGCCGGAAAGAAATCTAGGGTTCATTTTATGGAATTGGCCGACATCCTCTCCGAGGAGTCCGTTCTCGTTCGTTCGGACATCAAGACCAAACTCGACGTGCTGAAGTCCCTCGCCAGCAAGGCGTCAGAACTCACCGGCCACTCCGCTGACGAGATCTTCGAGGCGCTGAGCGACCGTGAAGCGCTTGGGTCCACAGGGCTAGGCAATGGCATCGCCGTGCCGCACGGCAAATATGCCGGGCTCAAAGGCGTCACCGCCATCTTCCTGAAGCTCAACCAGCCCGTCGATTTCGAATCCGTCGACGACCAGCCGGTCGATCTGGTGATGATGCTGCTGGCGCCGATGGGCGCCGGCGCCGATCATCTGAAGGCGCTGGCCCGCGTCGCGCGCGTGCTGCGCACCGACGCCGTTGCGGAGAGCCTCCGCCGTTCCACCGATCCCTCGCGTGTCTATGCGATCCTGACGCAGCCGGTCGAGACCAACAAGGCGGCCTGAGCCGCCTTGTGAGCGCTGCTCAATGCAACGCAACGATGCCGAAATTCTTGTCGCTGAGCCATTCGTCGACCGCCTCGGGGCTGTCGGCGACGAGCAGCGGCGAGCCATCGGCCGAGACCACGAGCTGCAGCTCTTCATCGGCCTCGAAATCCTGGTCGGCCATCATCTCGGACAGCGCGCTGCCGAGGATTGGGCGGACGTAGATGACGGCATTGCCGCCCAGCGCCATGAACTGGGCTGGCGTCAAATGCCGGAGCGGGTTGTCGAAAGCGGCTTCTTCTGGTCTGTCTTGCACGATGTTCCCCTCTCTAGGCAGAACGGATTTCGATGGTGCGGCTGAGCTTTTCAGCCTTGGGTCGGAGTACCGAGATCACCAGCATGCCATGTTCGAGCAGGGCACCCTGGACCTCGACACCGTCGGCCAACAAAAAGCTCCGCTGAAACTGCCGGGCGGCGATGCCGCGATGGAGATACTCCCGGCTCGGATCGTCTTTCTGCCTGCCGCGCACGAGCAGCTGATTGTCCTCCTGCACCAGATCGAGTTCGGCGAGCGCAAAGCCCGCCACTGCGATCGAGATCAGGAAACTCTCGTTGCCGTCCGCTTCGACGGTGCGTTCAATATTGTAGGGCGGGTATCCGTCCGCGGCCCGGCTGAGCCGGTCAATGCGTTCCTCATAGGCGTCGAAGCCCAACAGGAACGGTGCCGAAAACATCGAGACGCGGGACATCATGTCCGTCCTTCAATAAGCAACGTATCCAGGCGGCCCAGGTTTCAGAAACCTACAAGCGGCACCGCCGGACCGCCCAAATATGGGGCAGGGAGTTGCCCCCTTCAAGACTTAGCGGTTGGCCCAACGAGCCCTCTTGGGATTGTCGGGACAGAGCACAGGAAAGAGACGGCGGTTGGCCCAACGAGCCCTCTTGGGATTGTTGGGACAGAGCACAGGAAAGAGACGGTGGTTGGCCCAGCGAGCCCTCTCGGGGTCGTTGGGGCAGAGCGCAAGAAAGAGACTTCATAAATGACTGAAACCGTCGCGATCATCACACCCTGCCATAAGGCCGAGCGCTGGATCGGCGCCTGTGTCCGGTCGGCGCTGGCCCAGAGCTACCCCCATTGGGAACACTGGATCATCGCCGATGACGGGCTCGACTACGAGGCGCTGCTGGCGGAGCACGGCGTGCGCGACCCACGGCTCAGATTTGTGTCCTCCGGGGCCATTGGCGGCGGGGCGTCACGCGCCCGCAATGTGGCGCTCGACGCGATCACCGCGCCCTATGCCGCGATCCTCGATGCCGACGACCGTTTCAAGCCGCAAAAGCTGGAGCTGGCCGTAGCGGCACTGCAGCATCACGCTATCGTCTCGGTGGCGCTCGACGAATTCGACGAGAGCGACAGGCGGCTCCGGCTGGTGGGGGAGGGGCCGGACAAGGAGCTGTCTCCAGCCGTCTACAAATGGACTTCGATCTCGATGGATTCGATGATCCTGTGGGATCGTCGCAAGACCGACGCCCGCTATGACCTCGAACTCACCAACATGACCGACCTCGAACTGCTGCTGCAGCTCTACCGCACCGTCCCCGCCGGCTGGCACCTCGGCACGCCGCTGCACGATTACCTCAAGCTCAGCGTCTCGATGAGCCACGGCCCCGGCGTCACCGAAAAGATGCTCCGCTCCAAACGCGAAATGCTGCGGCGGCTTGAAACAGGGTTCTACCCG
>JBDSHC010000112.1:0-32824 GCA_039918675.1 Devosia sp. | reverse complement strand
GCCACCTACGACCAGCCGATCATCATCAAGAAGGTCAAGAAGGCCGCCCATGCGCATCATGGCGGCGCCTGGAAGATCGCTTACGCCGACTTCGTGACGGCCATGATGGCGTTCTTCCTCATGCTCTGGCTCATCTCGATGACCACCGAGGAGCAGAAGAAGGGCCTCGCCGACTATTTCGCCCCCGCCAGCGTCAGCGCCAGCTTCAGCGGCGCCGGCGGTGTGCTCGGGGGCACGGCGTTCGACACCAGCGGCGCCAAGACCTCCGATGTGGTCTCGAAGAAGTTCGGCGTCTCGACCAACAACTCCAATGATGGGATGACTTCGATCACCGGCGCCGATTCCGGCGTCCAGCAGAAGACCGAATCCACTCCCGATTCCGGCAAATCATCGACCACCGATCTCAAGTCGAAATACGACCAGAACTTCCAGTCTGCGGCCGCCAGCATTCGTCAGGCCTGGCAGGCGATGCCCAACATCACGCAGATCGAGGACAATCTGCGCGTTGAGCAGACCGAGGAGGGGCTCAACATCGAAATCGTCGACCAGCGCGGCCGGCCGATGTTCCCCGAGGGCTCGAAGTTCCCCTTCGAAATGACGCGTCAGGCGATTGCGGCGCTAGCCCCGGTGCTGCAGCGCCTACCCAACCAGATCACCATCGAAGGCCACACGGCCGCGGGCGGAACGTACTCCGATCCGCGCTACGGCTCATGGGAACTGTCGAGCGACCGCGCCAATGTGGTGCGTTCGATCCTGGGCGAATTCGGCCTCTCGGATGACCACATCCACTCGGTCAGCGGCCGCTCGACGAGCCAGCCCTACTTCCCGAGCGATCCGTACCTTGCGCCCAACGAGCGCATCGAGATCACGCTGCTCTACGCCGCGCCGCCCGTGCCGCCGGATATGAAGCCCTAACTCCAAGGCGGTTGGCCAAGCGAGCCCTCTTGAGATCGATTGGACAGAGCAAAGAAAAGCTAGCGATTGGCCCTATCGAGCCTTCTCAGGATCGATAGGACAAGAGCTGTTCCAAAACTTTAGATTATCTCGATCGCGTAGTTTTCGATCACCGTATTGGCGAGCAGCTTCTCGCACATCGCGGCGAGGTTAAGCCGCGCCGTGCCCGCATCGGTATCGGGCAGTTCGAGATCGAAGATCTTGCCCTGACGGACAGCAGACACGCCATCGAAGCCGAGGCTCTTCAGCGAACCGGTAATGGCCTGGCCCTGAGGGTCAAGCACGCCGGATTTGAGGGTAACGGTGACGCGGGCTCTCATAGGCCTAGCTACTACTGTACGAGGCGCGGGCCCGTCGTCAGCGCGTTGTCGGTTTCCACAAGAATGCCGAGGCGCTGTGCGACTTCGCGATAGGCATCGACCAGACCGCCCAGATCTTCGCGGAAGCGATCCTTGTCGAGCTTGTTGCGGGTCTTGATGTCCCACAGCCGGCAATTGTCGGGCGAGATCTCGTCGGCGAGCACGATCCGCATCGTGTCGTTCTCATAGAGCCGGCCGCACTCGATCTTGAAATCGACGAGCTGGATGCCGACGCCCATGAAGAGACCCGTGAGGAAGTCGTTGACGCGGACGGCGAGGCTCATGATGTCGTCGAGCTCGGGCGGCGTGGCCCAGCCGAACGCCGTGATGTGCTCCTCCGACACCATCGGATCGTTCAGCGCATCGTCCTTATAATAGAACTCGATGATCGAACGGGGCAGCTGCGTGCCCGCTTCGAGCCCGAGGCGCTTCACCAGCGAACCGGCCGCAACGTTGCGGACCACGATCTCGAGCGGGATGATCTCGACTTCCTTGATCAGCTGCTCGCGCATGTTCACGCGGCGGATGAAATGGGTCGGAATCCCGAGCGTGTTCAGCTTGGTGAAAATGTACTCGGAAATACGGTTGTTGAGTACGCCCTTGCCGTCGATGATCTCGTGCTTGGCGCCATTGCCCGCGGTGGCGTCGTCCTTGAAATACTGGATGAGCGT
This sequence comes from Devosia sp., assembly GCA_039918675.1. GTDB lineage: Bacteria > Pseudomonadota > Alphaproteobacteria > Rhizobiales > Devosiaceae > Devosia_A. The sequence goes on along the minus strand of JBDSHC010000112.1, from coordinate 30,840 downwards.
GCCGGGTTCGGGACCCTCATACAGGTCCTTGGCCTTGCCTTCATAAATCTTCCGGCGGCGGTTCATTTCGGAGCGATCCTGACAGCGATGACGGGGAGGGGATTAAGCCGTTCATGCGCTAGAACCCCCAGCGAAAGCAAGCGGTTTCACCCGCGACACGCCGCGCCGGGAAATCGCTCAATCCGGTGAATGGCTTATGCCCTTTTCCTCGCAATTTGCACTGCGGCGACCCGCCCGTTGATTTGGCTCCATTTCCCGACTATCTCCACAGGACAAGGGCGCCCGGCGCCACCAGACAGCACAGGCGGAGACCCAAAATGGCCCAGTTCGACGATCGCGAGAAAGCCCAGGAAGCCAAGTTCGCCCGTGACGGCGAGCTGCGGTTCAAGGCCGAGGCCCGTCGCAACAGGCTTCTGGGCATGTGGGCCGCCGAGCATATGGGCCTCAGCGACGAGCACGCCAAAGCCTATGCCGGCGAAGTCGTCGCCTCCGATTTCGAGGAAGCCGGCGATGAAGACGTGTTCCGCAAAGTCTCGGGCGACCTCAAGGCCAAAGGCGCCTCGGTGTCCGACGACATGATTCGGACGAAGATGGCCGAACTCACCAGCGTCGCCCGCGACCAGGTGATGAACGAGGGCTGATCGTCTTCTTGCGCTCTGTCCGAACGAGCCCGAGAAGGCTCGTTCGCCCAACCGACCGGCGGGAGATCTGCCGGTCAAACTCTTTGAGTGCTGCCCGCTTAGGCTATTCTTTCAGCCGCTTCATCAACTCCGCGAACATCAGCAGCCCCTCTGGCCACGGACCATGCCCTGAGGCGGCGTTGATGTGGCCGGCATTGCCGGCGGGCAGGAAGTCGCTGCCCCAGTCGGCGGCGAAGCCGCGGGCGCGATCGATGCTGACCAGCGTGTCGTCATTCGAAGCGACCACCAGCGACGGGAAAGGCAGTGGGTCCGTCGGCGGCTTGAAGGGCTTGGCACTCTGCGGCAGCGCGTCACTGTCGAAATCGGGCGGCGACACGAGGAAGGCGCCGCGCACCTTGGTGTCGACCAGCCGCTGTGCCGTCAGCACGATCGCCGCGACCGACAGTGAATGGCCGATCAGTATCACCGGCCGCGTCGCCAGCATCACCTCCTGATGGATCCGCGCCACCCAGTCGGCGACGACCGGTCTGTCCCAATTGTCCTGCTCAATGAAGCGGGCAGTGCTCATGCGTGCCCCCCAGCGGCGCTGCCAGTGATCCGGACCGGAATTGCCCAGGCCTGGCGCGATCAGGATGTCGGCTTCCGAGAGCTTCATGCGCCGCGCACCCTCGGCAGCCAGAAGCCACTCGATTCGCGGACCATGCCCATCTGCTCGCCCATCCTTTCGTAGAACGGGATTGCATCGGGCACCGAGAAGAGTCCAATTCCAACGTCGTCGCCGCCAATCTCGCGCAGGGTCTCGAGCAAAGCCTTGCCGATACCACGTCCCTGGAAATCATTGTGCACGGCGAGGTCGGCGCAATAGACGACCCATGCTTCGTCCGTCAGGCAACGCGAGAGGCCGACGCAACGGCCATCGAGCCGGGCCGTCACGACAAGCCCCGCGCCGCTGATCATTGCTGCGACGCGTTCGCGATCCGTGATCGGGCGCTTTGGGCCAAGCGTCGAATTGCCGATGACGTCGATATATTCGTCAACCGTCAGGGCCTCGTCGCGAGCGGTGACGAGGCTCACAGGTCGGGCCCGAACACGCGCTCAAAAATCGCGTCAACATGCTTCAGATGATAGAAATCGTCGAACATGGCGTCGATCGCCGACTGACTCAGTTTCTGAGCAACTTCGGCGTCAGCCTTCAAAAGACTCGCGAATTGCCCCGCGCGGTCGCCGCGCATCTGCCAGACCTGCATGGCGTTGCGCTGCACCGCCGCATACGATTCTTCGCGGCTGAGGCCAGCCTGCGTCAGCGCCAGCAGCACGCGCTGCGAATTGTGCAGCCCGCCAAGCAGATCGAGATTGCGCTTCATGTTCTCGGGATAGACGAGAAGCTTGTCTATCATCCCGGTGAGCCGGGCCAGCGCGAAGTCCAGCGTCACTGTTGCGTCGGGGCCGATCATGCGCTCGACCGACGAGTGCGAGATGTCGCGCTCGTGCCACAGCGCCACGTTTTCGAGGGCAGGGACCACCATGCCACGCACCAGGCGGGCGAGCCCGGTAAGGTTCTCGCTCAGCACCGGATTGCGCTTGTGCGGCATGGCCGACGAGCCCTTCTGGCCAGGCGAGAAGAACTCCTCCGCCTCGAGCACTTCGGTGCGCTGCAAATGCCGGATCTCGGTCGCGAGCCGCTCGATCGACGAGGCGATGACTCCCAGCGTCGCGAAATACATCGCGTGCCGGTCGCGCGGGATCACCTGCGTCGAGACTGGCTCGACCGCGAGCCCAAGCTTGTCGGCGACATAGGCCTCAACCGACGGATCGATATTGGCGAACGTGCCGATGGCACCCGAAATCGCACAGGTCGCAATCTCCTTGCGCGCCGCGACCAGCCGGGCGCGATTGCGCGAGAACTCCGCATAGGCCTCGGCAAGCTTGATCCCGAACGTCGTCGGCTCGGCATGGATGCCATGCGAGCGCCCGATGGTGATCGTGTATTTGTGCTCCTTGGCCCGCTTCTTCAGCGCGACGAGCAGTTCGTCGATATCGGCCAACAGAATGTCCGAGGCACGCGCCAGCTGCACCGCCAGCGTCGTATCGAGCACATCGGACGACGTCATGCCCTGATGCACGAACCGCGCTTCGGGCCCGACGATCTCCGACAGATGCGTGAGGAACGCGATGACGTCGTGCTTGGTAGTCGCCTCGATCTCGTCGATGCGCGCCACATCGAACTTAGCAACGCTGCCCTTGTCCCAGATCGCCTGCGCCGCTTCCTGCGGCACGACACCGAGCTTGGCGAGGGCGAACGTCCCGTGCGCCTCGATCTCGAACCAGATGCGGAAGCGGGTTTCGGGCGACCAGATGGCCACCATGTCGGGGCGGGAGTAGCGCGGGATCATCGGTTCAAACTCGAATGGTCGTTGCAGCGTCGCGGATCGCCTTGATCCGCGGCTTGTAGGTCGTCGCATTATTGCCGGTGAACACGGCGCTGCCGGCGACGAGCACATTGGCGCCGGCCTTCACCACCTGCGCGGCAGTCTCTGTATTGATGCCGCCATCGACCTCGAGGTCGATCTTGCGACTACCGATGAGCGCCTTCGCTTGCGCGATCTTGTCGATAGCTTCGGGGATGAAGCTCTGTCCGCCGAAGCCCGGATTGACGCTCATCACCAGCACCAGATCGACGATGTCGATGACATGCTCGATCGCCGACACCGGCGTTGCCGGATTGATCGCGACGCCCGCCCGCTTGCCCTCGGCACGGATCGCCTGCAGCGAGCGGTGGAGGTGCGGACCGGCCTCGGCATGGATCGTGATGATATCGGCGCCGGCCTTGGCGAACGCCGCGATATAGGGATCGGCCGGCGCGATCATCAGATGGCAGTCGAGCACCTTAGTCGTCAGCGGCCGGAGCCACTGCACGATCACCGGACCTAGCGTCAAATTCGGCACGAAATGGCCGTCCATCACATCGACATGGATGTAGTCGGCCCCCGCCGCCTCGATGGCCGCAATTTCCTCGCCCAGCCGCGAGAAATCGGCCGAAAGGATCGAAGGCGCGATACGGATCGGCGTTGCCATGCGGGCCAGCCTCGATGAACACTGATTTATGCGCCTTAGCGGGCGCGGCCCCCCGGCACAAGGCCCGACACAAAATACGGTGTCATTCCGGCGAAGGCGGGAATCCAGGGGCATGATCGTCGGCGAACGCTGCCCTGGATTCCCGCCTTCGCGGGAATGACATTGTGGGGAGCGCCTTGCCTTCACCCAATCCCCCTGTAGAACCCCCGCATGGATGGATTTTCGTTTCCGCTGATCTTCGGCGCCGGCGTGCTGAGCTTTCTGAGCCCCTGCGTGCTGCCGCTGGTGCCGCCCTACCTCACCTATATGAGCGGCTCATCCTTCGATCAGTTGCGCGCTGATGGCGCGACGGCTGGCGTCATCTGGCGGAAATCGGTCTTCACCTCGATCTTCTTCATCGCCGGATTTTCGCTGGTTTTCATCACCTTCGGGGCCACCGCGACCGCCTTCGGCCAGGCCTTCCGCCAGGCGCTGCCGATCATCACGCCCATCGCCGGCCTTTTCATCATCGCGATGGGCCTCCATTTCCTCGGCGTATTCAGGATTGGCTTCCTCGACCGGCAGTTGCGGCACAACGGCCCCGGCGCGGCCTCCGGTCCCGTCGGCGGCTTCCTCCTGGGCCTCGCCTTCGCTGTCGGCTGGACGCCGTGTATCGGTCCGGTGCTGGCCGCCGTGCTGTCGGTCGCCGCAGTGCAGGACACCGCGTGGCAGGGCGCCGGTTTGCTCGGCATCTATTCGCTCGGCCTCGGGGTGCCGTTCCTTTTGGCGGGCATCGCCATCGGCCCGTTCCTCACCTTCTTTTCGAGCTTCCGCAAACACCTCGGCACGGTGGAGCGGATCATGGGCGGGCTCCTCGTGCTCACGGGCCTGCTGTTCATCACCGGCCAGTTCACCCGCATCAGCTACTGGTTCCTCGAGACGTTCCCGATGCTGCAAACCTTTGGGTAACCCTAGAGGCCGAAACCCGCATGGCTTTGCAGGCCCCGCGGCGTTGTGAACCGCCCATTCACTCGCGATCCCGACAATGGTCAGCGAAGATTCGGGGAGTGTGCCGATGGCGCGCGGCATTGCGTTCGACGGAATTTTGATGCTGGAGACGGCCAGTGAAGTGGCGGCGTCTTCGGCTGCCGGTGCGCGCCGCTTCGAGATCACCGCGACGCATCGGCTGGCCGACATCGAGCCCGTCTGGCGGTCGCTGACCAGCGGCACGATCGAGTCGCCCGGCCAGAGCATCGACTTCATCAAGCTCTGGGTGCGCGAACTCAACATTCCCGAAGCAGACCAATATTACGTCGTGGCGCATCTCGACGGCGCACCCATCGCGCTGGTGGCCCTGCAGCGGCGCTGGGACAAGGGTGCACGCGTCCTGAGCTGGTTCCCCGGCCCGCATGTCGGCTGCAACGCGCCAGTCATCGACACCGCTCGCATTCGCGCCCTGTCGTCTGAGGATCGCCGACGGCTCTGGATCAAGCTGCTGCGCTCCTTCGCCGGCGCCGATGTCGTCTACATGAAATCAGTGCCGCAGCTGGTCGTCGATGGTGTCGACATCTTTGCCGAGCTCGGCCAGTCGATCGAGGCGGAGACGCTCTATCGCGCCGCTTTCTCGAGCTTCGAGGAAGCCGACAAGACGCAGCGCAACAAATCGCGCCGCAAGCATGACCGCCAGCAGGGCGACCGCTTGGCGTCACTCGGCGAGATCGCATTCGAGGAAATCGGCAACGGCCCCGAAGCGGTTGCACTGCTCGACACCATGTTCACGCAGCGCGCCGCCCGCTTCCGCCAGATGGGGGTATTCGACCCCTTCGCGCTTCCGATGATCCGCCGCTTCTACGACGCGACGGCTAGCGCGGCGTCGGCGTTGCCGGTCAAGCTCCACATCCTGCGCCTCAACGGCGACGTGGTGGCGATGCGCTACAACGTCGTGCACGACGACCGGCTCTTTTGCCTCATCTCGTCGATGAGCGATGATCCGTCGATCCAGGGTGGCTCACCCGGCAAGCAATGCCTGCTGCGCGTGATGCAGTCGGTTTATGCCGAGGGCTTCGCTGTGTTCGACATGGGCGAGGGCCTGACGGACGAGAAGCGCCATTGGTGCAATGTGCAGATCCCGGTGCGTCACCACTACGTGCCGATCACCCGCCGCGGCGCACTCGCAGCGTCGATGCATCGCGGCATGCACACCCTGCGGCGACGGATAAAGTCCGACCAGCGCCTGCTCGGCTGGGCCAAGACCGCCCGCGGCACCCTGCTGCGGCTGAGCGGCAAATCCGCGATCAAGAGCGCCGCCGACGACGAGTAGGCGCGGCCCAACCTAGATCAGCCGAAGCCCCTTCATCGAGGCATGCCCGGATTTGCCGATGATGATGTGGTCGTGCACCGTGATGCCCAGCGGCTTCGCCACGTCGATGATCTGCCGCGTCATCTGGATATCGGCGGTGGATGGCGCCGGGTCGCCCGACGGGTGGTTGTGGACCAGGATCAAGGCGGTCGCCCCGAGTTCCAGCGAGCGTTTGATGACCTCGCGTGGATAGACCGGCGTGTGATCGACGGTGCCGCGCTGCTGCACTTCGTCCGCGATCAGCCGGTTCTTCTTGTCGAGAAACAGAATGCGGAACTGCTCGATATCCTCGAATGCCATGGCCGAGCGGCAATAGTCGATGAGCTCGCTCCATGAGCTGAGGATCGGCTCCTTGCGGTCCACTTGATCATGGGCATAGCGCTGCGCCGCCGACTGGATCAGCTTGAGATTGGTGATGGTCGGAATGCCAAGCCCCTTGAACTCGGCCAGCTGCGTCGCAGGCGCACCGAGCACGCCCGAGAACGAACCGAAGCGCTTCAGCAGCAGCTTGGCGAGGTCCTTCGTATCCTTGCGCGGGATAACGAGGTGCAGCACGGCCTCGAGCAGTTCGGTGTCCGAAAACGCTTCGCCGCCGACTTTGCTGAAGCGTTCGCGCACCCGCTCGCGATGACCGGCATTGAGATTGATATTGGGCGCCTCGGCCAGGCCTTCCGGCAGAGGCTTTGGCGGTTTGCTCACGGAGCTTGCTCGCCGGGGTGCAACGGATTGAACAGCCCGCGCGGCGAGGCGGTGAAAATCTCGTGGCCCGTTTCCGTGATGCCGATCGAATGCTCGGCCTGCGCCGACAGCGTCCGGTCGCGCGTCACCGCGGTCCAGCCGTCCGACAGGATTTTGACGTGCGGGCGCCCGAGATTGATCATCGGCTCGATGGTGAAGATCATCCCCGGCTTCAGCTCGACGCCGGTGCCGGGCACGCCGAAATGCATGATGTTGGGTTCGTCGTGAAAGAGTTGCCCGACGCCGTGGCCGACGAAATCGCGCACCACGCTCGTCCGCTCGGCCTCGGCATGCGCCTGGATCGCCGCGCCGATATCGCCGGTCGTGTTGCCGGGCTTCGCCGCCGCAATACCGGCATAGAGCGACTCATAGGTCACCTCGATCAGCCGCTCGGCTTTGCGCGAAATCTCACCCACCGAATACATCCGCGAACTGTCGCCATACCAGCCATCGACGATCAGCGTCAGGTCAATATTGACGATGTCGCCATCGCGCAGCGGCCGCTCTTCGGGGATGCCGTGGCAGACCACATGGTTGATCGAGGTACAGATCGAATGGCGGTAGCCCTTATAGAAAAGCGTCGCCGGAATGGCGCCATGATCGCGGGCAAACTCATAAGCCAGCCGGTCGAGAAACGCCGTGGTCACCCCCGGCTTCACGTGTTCGACCAGCAGGTCGAGCGCCTCGCCGGTCAGCCGCCCCGCCTTGCGCATGCCGTTGAACCCAGCCTTCCCATGGAGCGGGATGACCCCCGAGGTGCGGCGGCCTTTGGTTTCGGCATCGACGTAAGTGATCATTTTGCAGGGCTTTCACGGTACAGACCCAGAAATAGTCGCTGAATCGCTGATTTGGAAGGCCGGACGCCCTGCCGGCTGTTGCAAACTGCGGTGCGGACGTTGATTTTGCCCCACCGCCGCGCCAGAGATGCGCTTTGTTTTAGGCCAGTCCATGTCCGACGCTCCCAATCCGACCGCCGCCCTGATCGTTATCGGCGACGAAATCCTGTCCGGCCGCACCAAGGACGTGAACATCGGCGCGACCGCCGATTTCTGCACTGACCTTGCGATCGATCTCAAGGAAGTCCGCGTCGTCTCCGACGAGGAAGCCGACATCGTCGATGCCGTGCGGGCGCTGAGTGCCCGCTACACCTACGTCTTCACCACCGGCGGCATCGGCCCGACCCATGACGACATCACCGCCGACGCCATCGCCAAGGCGTTCGGCGTGGCCTTGCCGATCAACCCCGAGGCCCGGGCGATGCTCGAAGCCCGCTGGAAGGATCGCGGCATCGACCCGAACGAAGCGCGCCTGCGCATGGCGCGCATCCCCGAAGGCGCGAGCCTCATCATCAACAATGTCAGCGCCGCGCCGGGCTTCCGTATCGGCAACGTGCACGTGATGGCCGGCGTCCCGGTGATCATGCGTGCCATGCTCGAATCCATCGCGCCCACGCTGAAGGGCGGTCGCAAGGTCCATTCGCTGACCGTCAAATCGCGCGTCGGCGAGGGCAATATCGGCGGGCCGCTCGCGGCGCTGCAGGAACAGTTCCCCGACGTGAAGATGGGCAGCTATCCGCGCATGGGCGATGGTACGGTGATGACCGAACTGGTCCTGCGCTCCGCCGACGAGGCGCGGCTGAAGCTTGCGGCCGACGCCGTGCAGGCGATGGTCGCCAACGAACATGCGAAGGCCGGCCTGCCGGCGCCCGATCCCTATTGAGCCCCGAACCTACTACGCCGTGGAGGCAGTCGTGAACCAGAGCCAACAAAAGTCCTTCCCCGTCAGTTGGGATCAGTTCCACCGCGACAGCCGCGCGCTCGCCTGGCGCTTGAACGGCGAGGGGCCCTTCGAAGCCTGCGTCGCCATCACCCGCGGCGGGCTCGTCCCGGCGGCGATCGTGGCGCGTGAACTCAACATCCGCACCGTCGATTGCGTCGCGGTCAAAAGCTACGATCACCAGAACCAGGGCCAGATCAAAGTCCTGAAGCCGATTTCGGAAGACATCATCGCCGCCGCCAAGGCCGGCAAGAAAGTGCTGATCGTCGACGACCTCGTCGACACCGGCGCTACCGCGCGTGCCGTTCGCGACATGCTGCCCGGCGCGCATTTCGCCACCGTCTATGCCAAGCCAATGGGTCGCGAACTGGTCGACACCTTCATCACCGAAGTCAGCCAGGACACCTGGATCTTCTTCCCCTGGGATCTCGACGTCGCCTATGCCGCGCCGATCTCGGGCGAGACCGACTGACATGAAAGCCATCGGCTACGCCGCCAACGGGCCGGCCGAGCGCGCCGGCGCGCTGATCGAACGCGACCTGCCAGTGCAGGCGGCCTCGGGTCACGATCTGCTGGTGCGGGTCGAGGCCGTTTCGGTCAATCCGGTCGACACCAAGATCCGGCAGAACGACGCGCCCTCCGATGGCTTCCGTGTGCTCGGCTTCGATGCCGTGGGCATCGTCGAGGCAATCGGCAGCGACGTCACGCTGTTCGCCCCTGGCGACCGCGTCTGGTACGCCGGCTCGATCCTCCGCTCCGGCTCCAACGCCGAGCTGCAACTGGTCGATGAGCGTATCGTCGGACCCGCGCCGGCCTCGCTCTCGGCGGGCGACGCTGCGGCCCTTCCGCTGACGGCAATCACGGCCTGGGAGATGCTGTTCGACCGCTTCGACGTCAACCGCCCGGTGCCGAACGGCAACCGCACGATCCTCATCATCGGCGGCGCCGGCGGCGTCGGCTCCGTTGCCATCCAACTGGCGAAGCGCGTGGCCGGGATGACGGTCATCGCGACCGCCTCGCGGCCCGAAACCGCTGACTGGTCGCGCGAACTGGGCGCCGACTTCGTCATCGATCACAGCAAGCCGCTGGCCGCCGAAGTGAAGGCCCTTGGGATCGGCGCGCCCGGCTTCGTCTTCGGCACCACCGAAACCGAGCGGCATTTCGACGAGATCGTCGAACTGATCGCCGTGCAGGGCCGCCTCGGAATCATCAGCGGCATCGGCAACAACAGCGCCGACAAGCTTTCTGCCAAATCGATCGCCCTCTGCTACGAGCTGATGTTCACCCGCTCGATCTTCGGCACACCTGACATCGCCGAGCAGCACCGCATCCTCGCCGAGATTGCGCGCCTCGCCGATGCCGGAACGCTCAAGACCACCCGCACCGAACATCTAGGCCGCATCACCGCCGCCAACCTCACCAAGGCCCACGCGCTGGTCGAATCCGGCCGCATGCGCGGCAAGGTCGTGCTCGAGGGGTTCTGAGCGGGCCGGGCGGGAGCCCTCGAGCCCGGCTTGCCGGCCGATCAGTCTGTGCTCGACGGCTTGCCGTGCCAGTACAAGCGTATCATTCGCACAAACGGGTAGATGAGGATGGTGTAGGCCATCCCGGCAACGATGAGCATCCCTAGGAGCATCTGCACACCTTTGGGTGCGAAATTGACACTGAGAGCGAACAGCGTTCCGAGTGCAGCCACCCCCAGAACCACGCGCAGCAGCGTGCCGCCTATTCGACGCATGTAGAGCCAATACCCAGCCTGGCCTTGCTTGATCGCGTCAACCACATTGCTCTTGTCGATCTCGGAGGATGCGCTCAGTTGCCGCTGCAGTGCGGCGCGTCTCAGTCCGATCACAAGACCTGGTATGACGATGCTGGCAGTAATCACGCCTAACGGGCGAAGCCCGAAGACGAGGAGTAGAAGTATCGCGAACAGGATGGACAAGAGCGCAATTATGATTGCTTGCCCGATCGATACTCGACGAAACGTGGGGTTGCTCATGCTTCGAGTAAGAAGTGCGCAAATGAAACTCTTCTTAATTCCAACACCGGATTTGCATCGTTGGACCGCTGATATCGTTGCCACGTCGCCAAGGCTGTCAAAAATCGGTTCGCATTGAGTTTTAGCGCTACCCATGAGAAACGGGGCGCCGTCGCGGGCGTGATGGAATGGTAGACATACCGGACTTAAAATCCGGAGGGGGTATCCCCGTGCGGGTTCAAGTCCCGCCGCCCGCACCATCGATCAGTAAGATTTGAGCATTCAACTTATCCGACCCCTAATATCACTTGGGCAGAATTCGGCCGTTGCTAGGAGGACAACGGTGTATCCAGGAAGGATTAAAGGATGTTGTCGGCTTGCAAGGCGACTATTGTTGGAAGGACGGACGCACAGCGGGAGTTTTTGAGCCGCGTCGCGATCCGTTGCGGATTTGCCTCCGTCGAAGGCGCCGGGCCTGAATTGCCAGCCTCTGATGCCCTGCTGCGCATGGTGCTGGTTCACCGCCAGATCGGCGATGATGTTCTGATGACCTTGCTGCACTCGGTGCGGCACGGCGCAGAGGACGTACGGTTCTCGCCCGTCATCGTGCTGACCGACGAATGTCCGTTTGAAGTGATCCTCGGCTACATCCGCATGGGCGCCGACGACGTAATCGTCCTGCCCGAGAACAAGGACGTGTTGGTGCAGCGCTTCGAGTCGCAGATCACCGGCACGCACATATACTACGAGACTGGCGACTATTTCGGCCCCGACCGCCGACGGATGGAGATGACGCCGCCTGACACCCGCCGCGTCGGTGTTGCCGGACACGCGCGATATCACTTCATGCGATCACCGGGCGAAGGCATCAAAATCACCAGGCACGAAGTTTTCGCCGCGCCCCTCAGGCCGATGATGGACGTGGCGTGAGGGCATCGTGTAGGCCGCTTCTTTGATATTGGTTTGCCCAGAGTTTTAAGCGCAATTTTGGAGGGTAGGCGTGTTACGCGCAATTGTAGTCCTGGTGGTATTGGTCGCTGCAGGTGCGTGGGTGATGAGCAACCTAACGGGCACATCCTCCACCAACATAAGTGTGTCGGTCCAACTCAACGTAGACGGTGTGAACTACACGGCGTCGAAGGTGTGGGAACTCAGTGCGCGATGGGGCCCCTCGGTTCTCGCCATGCCGACCAATGTCATCCTGGAGACAAAGGGCGAGGCATTCGAGTTCACGAGGCCGGACGGTAGAACGATGTTCGTCCTTCGGCGAGGTCACATCGGTACGCCCTCGCCAGCGTTTGCCAGCGAGTTCTTGGGCTGCGTGCCCGGCAAGACCGCTACTGATAGTGCTAAGGCGCTGGCCACTTTCCACGGCCAATGTGACCTGGATCGTCTCACGTTCAAGATCGTCACGGCAAATGAAGCGGGCGATCTCATCGAGATACCTTACGATCCCAAGTCCAGGTCGCCTCAGAGGGTGAGCATATTGGGCGTGACAGCGAGCACGACGGAACAGCCGCTGTCCGAGGGTATCGTCGCCCGACATCCCTGGATCAAGAAATTGCCCCATGGCCGCAACGGCGGAGCAAGGAGAACGATATATTATGAAGATTTCAGCAGGACGTAGGAACGGCACGTAGTGCCTTTGGGTACTCGCTTTGGCGGCGGTTGGTCGACCGGTCATTGGTAGGCATCAAGGGGAGTGCCGGCGCCATCAGTTCTATTTGCTTCCACATGGGGATTGTCGGCGGCTAGAACCCCTATGACGAGCAAGAAGCGGAAATGACTGCATGCTGCTGAAGCGCGAACTGCTGGACGAAATCAAAGCGGGCAAGGTGAGTCTCGTCTTCCGGCGCTGGACCCGCCCCTCGGTCAAGCCCGGTGGCACGCTCAAGACCAAGATCGGCCTGCTGCAGATTGGCAGGATCGATGAGATGGACCCGGCCGATGTCACCTCTGCGGACGCGCGCAAAGCCGGCTTTGCCGATGTCGCCGATTTCCGCCGCTGGCTCGACAGCATGAAAGAGGGGCCGCTTTTTCACCGCATTGAAGTGAGCTATCTGAGCGGGGGGCTATCCGAATGAGGGAAATTACTATGCGTCGTCTGTTCCTTGCTGCCGCCTTTGCCGCCATCTCCACTGCTTCGCTCGCCGCCGGGTGGCAATCCGGAATGGTCGAGGATGAGGGCGGTCCCGTGATGCAAGCCTGGGTCGACGGCGATGGTGGCGACGTGCCGCCCGAGCTGCGCCTGATGTGCGGCGACCAGATCAACGTCCGCTACAGCTTCGGCTCCGGCCCCGGTGAGGAAGGTCGCGAGTACCCCGACCCGCTGAAGTTCGATTTCGACTTCGGCACCGAGACCAAGACACTCACCATGCAGTACGAAGAAATGGACGGCGCGTTCGCTGCCTACATCGATACCAAGGATCCGTTCGTGGCGCTGCTCAAATCCGGAACCGGCGTCCGCGTCAGCGACCCAACCGGCACCTGGCACGATCAGCTCTTCCCGCTCCAGGGCTCCAGCAAGGCCGTCGATGCCGTTCTGAAATCTTGCAATTGAGCAATTGACCCTCACGCGGCGTGAGGGAATATCTCACCGTCCAGCGGAGACGTGGACGATGAAACTGCTGACGGTCAAACAGGTGGCGAAGCTCTCGGGCGTCTCGGTCCGGGCGCTGCACCACTATGACGAGATCGGCCTGCTCAAGCCCGCGTCGATCGGACGTAACAATTACCGCTACTACGGACAGGACGAACTGCTGCGCCTGCAACAGATCCTGCTCCATCGCGAACTCGACATCCCGCTGGGGAAGATCGGCGCCATCCTCGATGACCCGAAATTCGATCGGCTGGAAGCGCTGCAGGCACAGCGCCAAAGGCTCGCGGAGCAAGCAGAACGTTACGCCGAACTGGTCCGGACGATCGACCGCACGATCGCCCGCTTGAACGGAGACGATGCGATGAATAACGCGGATCTTTACAAGGGCATCTCGCCCGAAAAGCAGGCCGAATACGAGGCCTGGCTGATCGAGAAATATGGTGGCGATCTGCCCAGGCACATCGCCACCGCCCGCAAGAAACACGCGGCGATGAATGATGCCGAAAAGGCCGAACTGCAGCGGGAACTGATTGACGTCGAGACCGCCTGGGCCGACGCCATGAAGAATGGCGTTCCAGCGGACTCGCGTGCCCTCGATCCACTCCTGGAACGGCACCGTGCCTGGGTTTCCGTCATGTGGGACAGGCCATGCCCGCCCGGCGCCTATCACGGCCTCGCCGATTTGCATCTGGGCCACCCGGACTTCGTCGCACGCTATGAGGCGGTGGCACCCGGGTTCTCGGACTATCACGTCGAAGCCATGAAAGCTTACGCCAGCCGGCTCGCCGCCTAAATTCTGGGTCATGGCGGAACCTCCGTCGGACGAAGGCGTTTTCCCTCCCGACACCAACTCAGGAGAATCCCATGCACAAGGACCAGGTCGACGGCGCGGCAAAACAGGCTCGTGGCGCAGTCAAAGACGCCGTTGGCAAAGTGACCGGCGACGTCAAGCTTCAGGCCGACGGCAAGCTTGATAAGGCCGAAGGCAAAGTTCAGAGCAAGGTGGGTGAAGCCAAAGAGGCAGCCCGCGACGCCCTGAAGCACTGAGGCCACGACACCTCGGTGATTGGCTGATCTCACGCTCAGCTAACGACAAAAGGCCGTCCTCCGGGACGGCCTTTTATTTTGCTGCGAAGGTGGCCGCCAGTCGCCGTTCGACCTTCGCCATTATCTTGTTCGATACACGACCGGCAAATTCGGATTGGCGCATCTCGACTGTCCCAATCTTTGCAGTTCGAATGACCGACGGAGCAGGAAGGCCCGCCTCAGCGAAATTGACGATCGGAATGTCGCCTTCCCATGGCTCGTTCTCTGCACTCGTAATCATAAGAACCCACAGCAGTGGATTGGGAAGGTCGAAGACAGCCACGACAAGCGCCGGGCGGTTTTGGCGTCGATCGCGCTCGACTTGGGGAAATGGCACCCGCGCAACAGCGCCCCAGCTAAAACTTTGCATAGGCCTTACGGTCCGCTTCACCGGCCCATTCGGTAAAGGTGGCGAAGGGATCGATAAAGTCATCTGCGGTGGCTCGCCTTACCACCACCTTGTCCCCCTCGATCACGTAAATCAGCTCATCACCCGCCGCGAGCTTAAGTGCGTTGCGCACGGGCTGCGGTACCGTTGTCTGACCCTTTGATGTGAGCTTGCTCGTAATCATTTGACACCTATCGTGCGACATCCCAATGTAAGGAAATTCCTTGCGGGCCGCAACCTCATGATCCCAAACATCCTCACCGGTATCGTCGCCGCCATTCACATCTACATCGTCTTCCTCGAAATGGTCCTGTGGGACACCGATCGGGGCCGCAAGGCTTTCGGCATGACGCCGGAGCTGTCGAAATCGACCAAGGTGCTGGCCGCCAATCAGGGGCTGTACAACGGCTTCCTCGCTGCCGGGCTGATCTGGGGCATCTGGCTGGGCGAGGCGGGCGATCCCGTCAAAATCTTCTTCCTCCTCTGCGTCGCGGTCGCCGGCGCCTATGGCGCGGCTACCGTCAGCATGCGGATCCTGATGATCCAGACGATCCCGGCACTGATCGCCCTCGCGGCGGTCGTCTTCATGTGAGCATTGCGGACCGGCTTCGCGCCTGGGCGACGCCCCGGCATTTCGCGCAACTCGGCATCCTCGCGCTGCTTCTCGCCACCATTCGGATTCCTGGCGAGTTTCTGCGCCTGCCCGGTGCCTTGCCGGCCGACCGGATGATGATTGGCAGTATGATCGCTGCGACGGTTTGCTTGCTGAGCACCATCCTCCACTTCATCCACCGTGATCGCACCAGTATCGCCGTGACCGTGCTGGGTATCGCCACGCTGATCGTCTACAAGTTCTGGCAGCTGCCCGAATTGGCCTGATTGCCGAAATCCCCGGAACCGGCATAGACTTACCGCGCGGGGGAGCACGCAAAAGAGGGTTCTCATGTGGGATTTTTCCATCGGCCGGACGCTCGGCCTCATGGGTCAGACACTGCCGTTCATCCTGTTTCGGATCGTCGTCTATTTCGGCATCGCTGCCGCCTATGTGCTGGTGACCGGCGTCGGGGCGGGCGTGGGCTGGGGCGTCGGCGCATTCGGCGATGAGGGCTTCCGGGCCGGCAGCATCGCCTGGGGCGGCATCATCGGTTTCGGCCTGACCGCCGGCGCGATCTATTTCCTCCGCGAATACATCCTCTACATCGTCAAGGCCGGCCACATCGCCGTCCTGGTCGAACTGCTCGAAGGCCGCGGCATTCCGCAGGGGCAGGGCCAGATCACCTATGCCACCGAAGTGGTCCGCGAGCGCTTCGCCGAAACCAGCGTGCTGTTCGGCGTCGATCAGCTTGTCAAAGGCGTCCTCGGTGCCATCCTCGGCCTGATCCAGGGCGTCGCGTCGCTGCTGCCCATTCCGGGCCTGCAAAACGTCGTCGGCATCATCAAGGCCTTCCTGCGCGTCGCCGTCGGGCTGATGGACGAAGTGATCCTCGGCTACGCGATCAAGACCCGCTCCACCAATCCGTGGCAATCGGCGCAGACGGCGCTCGTCCTCTACGCGCAGAACTACAAGGTGATGCTGAAGAACGCCGCCTGGCTGACCATCATCACCTACGGTCTCGCCTTTATCGTCTTCCTCATCATGCTCGCGCCCGCGGCGGCGCTGGTCTGGTTCATTCCCAACGCCTGGGGCGCCGGCGGCTTCGTTTTCGCACTGATCTTTGCCTGGGCCGTGAAGGCCGCGCTGATCGAACCCTTCGCCATCGCGGCGATGATGGAGGTCTATTTCCGCGTCATCGAGGGCCAGTCGCCCGACCCGGCCTGGGAGGAGCGGATCGGTCAGGTCAGCAAGAAATTCCGCGACCTCAAGGACAAGGCCGCCAATTGGGTGGGCGGCCGCGGCACGACCCCGCCGGGATACACCGCACCGGGAGGCCCCGTGGTCTGACATGCGCTACGCGCTGATCGATACCGCTCTCGGAACCTTCGGCATAGCCTGGACCGATGCGGGCGTCGCGCGAGTCGCCTTGCCCAGCGCCGATCGTGCGCGAACCGAAATCTGGATCTCGCGCGATCCGGCGGAACCGGGATTTCCCGATGGCGTTCTGGGCAAACTGCCCGACCGCATCAAACGCTACGCCGAGGGCGACAAGATCGACTTCACCGATGTGCCGCTTGACCTCACGGGCCTCCAGGATTTCAACCGCAACGCCTATGCCGAGCTGCTGAAGATCGGCTATGGCGAGACCACCACGTATGGCGCCATCGCGCGCACGCTCGGCGACGTCGCCTTGTCGCGCGCCGTGGGGCAGGCGATGGGGTCCAACCCCATCCCGCTGATCATCCCCTGCCACCGCGTGCTCGGCGCCGATGGCAAGAGCGGCGGCTTCTCCTCGCCCGGCGGCGTCAGCGCCAAGATGAAAATGCTGGGGCTCGAACACGCCGCCTCGCCGACGGGGCAATATGCCTTTGGGTTCTGAGCGCGCCAGGGGATATGTCGCCGCGACTCTGAAGGCGCGCATTCCGATTATCATCAAGACCGCCGCCGAGGGACAGGACGCCGAGGCCGTGCGCCAGCTCGACGCCATCGCGCGCTCGATCGCGGCGGATGGCCCAATGGTGCTCGACTACCAGAGCTGGCCGCTGCCGGGCTGGGACGCGCTGGCGGGCCGCGTCAACGGCAAGCGGCCGAGTGAAGCGCCGTTCTTCGATTTCGAATACTGGCTCTATTTCCGCATCCTCAAGGCCGTGCGCTATCCCGAAACGCGCACGGACCCGTTTCGAAGCACCAAGCACAAGGACCTCGAGCGGCACATCGAATGGGCCGAACAGGCGCTGGCCAAAACCCACACGATCGCCGATGCGCTGAACCTCGCGCTCGACGCCAATGCACACGACCTATCGCAGATCAGCGGCCCCAAGAGCCGCTACGATCTGGGCCGATCCATCCTCGACGGCGTCGCCGAGGGCGTCACCCATCTCAACATCATCGCCGACAACTTCGGCGGCGAGTTTGTCGCCGACCTGATCCTCGCGACCATCGCTGCAGAGGCCGGCATCGAAGTTGTCGTGCACGTCAAGCATCTGCCGATGTTCGTCTCCGACGTCACGACCGACGACGTCGTCATCCTGTTCGACCGGCTGCGTCCATCCAGCGAGTTCTCGCGGCGTCTGCAGATGCAGGTCGACCGCGGCGGCGTCCGCCTTACCTCGAACGCCTTCTGGGCTGCGCCGAAGTTTCTCGATCAATTGCCCCTGGAGGAATTGGGGACAGGCCCGGGCGTGCTCAACGTTCTGAAGGGCGATCTCAACTTCCGCCGCGCCATCGGCGATGCGTCCGTACCGATTGAAACGCCGTTCGAAAACCTGCCGATACTGCCCGCCGCCCCCATGCTGGCGTTACGTTCGATCAAATCCTATTGCGTCGCCAACATGAAAGACTGGCCCGCCGGTCTCAATCGCGAGAACTTCCCGATGGATGGCTCCATCGTCCTCGCCCAGCAGATTCCCGCCGCGACTATTGTTTCCGCTTGAACGATTTGAGATGCGGCACGGCCTTGACCACGCGGTCGGCAATCGTCTCAATCGGATCGACGATCGGCGTCACTAGTACATTCTCATCCGCAGTCGGCACCTCGAGCGTTGCGAACTGGCTCGCGAGCAGGCTCGCCGGCATATACTCGTGGTGGCGCTGCGCGATGCGGCTCGCGATCAGCTCCTCTGAACCATCGAGGAAAACGAAGAGGATCGGCTCGCCGGCCTCGGCTATCAAATGATCGCGATAGGACCGCTTCAGCGCCGAGCACGCGCCCACCGCAACGCCTTTCGCCCCCGCCGCCTCGTGCAGCGCCTTGGCGACGCTGCTGAGCCACGGCCAGCGATCCGCATCGGTGAGCGGCGTACCCTCCCGCATTTTCTCCTTGTTCGCCGCGGTGTGAAACTCGTCGGCATCGAGGAACGGCGCATGCAGCCGTCGCGCGATCGCGTGACCGATGGCGGATTTGCCGCTCGACGACACGCCCATGACGATCAGAATGCGGGCAGGGACCAGCGTCATGTCTTAGAGCGTCGCCGTGAACGCACCATCGACATAAAGGATGTGTCCGTTGACGAAGCTCGCCGCGTTCGAGGCTAGAAACACCGCCGCGCCGCCGAGTTCCTCGACGTCGCCCCAGCGGCCCATCGGCGTGCGCTTCTCTACCCAGGCATTGAATTCAGGGTTGGCGATCAGCGCTTCGTTGAGCTCGGTCTTGAAGTAACCCGGCGCGATGCCATTGGCGTTGATGCCGTGCTTGGCCCAGTCCGTCGCCATGCCGCGCGTCAAATTCGCGACCGCGGCCTTCGTCGCCGCATACGGCGCGATCGTCTGCCGCGCGAAATTGCTGGTCAGCGAGCAGATGTTGATGATCTTGCCCGATTTGCGCGGGATCATTTTGCGAGCCACGGCCTTGCCCACGATGAACACCGAATTGACGTTCGTCGCCATAATGCGTTCGAACATGTCCTCGGGGAAATCCTCGAGCGGCGAGCGGTGCTGCATGCCGGCATTGTTGACCAGAATGTCGATCGGCCCGAGCTCGCGCTCGATGTAATCGACCGCGTCCTCGACGCTCTCCGAATTGGTCACGTCGAACGCCACGCCCTTCGCCTTGGCGCCGCTCTCGGTGAGCTTCGCCGCCGCTTCGCCGAGCGCCACCTTGTCGCGGGCATTGAGCACGATCTCGGCGCCAGCGCCGGCCAGCGCCGTCGCGATCGCAAAGCCGATCCCCCGGCTCGAACCCGTGATCAGGGCACGGCGGCCGGTGAGATCGAACTGCTTCAGTGAATTCATCAAGATGCTCCCGCTTGTGCGCGGGGAAACTAACTGAATCGACCGGCGGACGTAAGCCGAGGATTTGACGGAGCGCCTCCTGTCGAGGCACCCCGCTGTCTCACCACTGGGTGAGACCGAGCAGCTTCTCGCCGAGCGGCGTCAGCTTGGCGGTCGTCGCATTCTTCTTCTCCCAATCGCGCGGATCGCCGGGGAAAGCGTCGCGCTTGGGCGAGTCCAGCTCGCGCCAGAGACGTACGCGTTCGGCCCGGTCTTCCTCATTGTCCCAATCGGCCGGATGCATCGAAATGTACTGCGCCATGCGCACGCGATTGTCGGAATGGTTCGGCCGCACCCCATGCGCCAGCAGCGAGTTGAAGATCATCAGGTCGCCCGGCTCGAGGTCGACATTGACCGTCGATAGGCCAGTCATATCGGGATGCATCGGGTCGCGATCGGCCGGCTGCGTCTTCACCCATTCGGCGAAATGTTCGAACAGATACGGCACGCTCTGGAAGCCGCCGACGTCACCATCCTGCTTCTTCAAACTCAGCACCGCCTGCACGCCGATCGGCGGCGGCTGGATCGAGGTATCGACATCCCAGTGGATGAAGCCGTTGGGATTGCCCTTCACCTTCTTGGGCGGATTGAGATTGGCGCGATCGATGGTGACCCAGAGATCCTCGCGGTCCCAGATGTCGACGAACGCGTCATAGATGCGCTGCTCCATCCGGTTGTCCCACAGATTCTGGTGATTGTAGATCTCCACCATGCCGGTGCCGTTGAGCTCCTTCATCAAATGATCGCGGCGCTGCGGCGCATACCAGGTCGACTGATCCGCCGGGTTCTTCTCGTCAAAACGCCAGAGCAGATCGACAAGGCGCTCCACATTGGCTGCAGGCACCGCCTGACGGACAATGACGTAGCCCTTGGTCGTCCAGTGCTCCCAATCGCCCTTCGACAGAACGCGCAGCGGCAAAGTCTTCTTGATGTCCTTGAGCTGCACGCTCGAACTGGTCGTCGGGTGCGCGTCCCGCTTCACCGGCGTAGCCATACTTGCCATGGTCTGCATCATACTCTCCCATTTGCCGTCTCCCCTCGGGTGCAGGCGATGACCCACCATAGGCCTGGCACGGCGGCCATGTTGTGCTGCGCTGTCAAATACTGATACTATTCTGGCGTCATGAGGTGAGTGAGCGCGCAATGCGGCCCTATCTCGAAAAGCTGCCGATCGAGCCCAATGCCTCCTGGAGCACCCTAAATCGCCGCCTCGACGGTGCCATCCCGTTTCAATGGCACCACCATCCCGAGTTCGAGCTGACCCTGACGCTGAACTCGCGCGGCCAGCGCTTCATCGGCGATCATGTCGGCGAGTACGGCGAGGCCGATCTCGTACTCGTCGGCCCAAATCTCCCACACACCTGGTCGTCGAGCGACAAAATCGATCCCGCCCAGCCGCACCGCGCGCTGGTGCTCTGGTTCCGGCACGAATGGGCCGACCAGCTGATGGGCGACCTCATCGAGTTCCAGCGCGTCAAAGCCCTCTTGGCCCGCGCCCATAGCGGCCTCCAGTTCAGCGCTCCTCTCGGCGAGCAGCTCCAGCCCCAGTTCGAAGCCATCTTCACTCTGCCGCCCGCCGCCCGGCTTCTCTCGCTCCTCGCCATCCTCGACCGCCTGGCCGACGACGACCACGCAATCCCCCTCGCGAGCCGCACCGCCCCGCACTCCGCCCCCACCGAAAGCCGCGAGCGGATCGACCGCATCCTCACCCACATCCACATCCACTACGCCGAGGGCGTCAGTCTCGACGAACTTGCCGACATCGCGGCGCTCAGCCTGTCGGGTCTCCACCGGCTTTTCCTCAAGCACACCCAGACCAGCATCTCGGACTATCTGACCCGTCTGAGGATCGGCGATTCCTGTGCCCGCCTGTCCGGCACCGACCAGCCGATCCAGCACATTGCGAGCGCCGTCGGCTTCAACTCGCTGGCCAATTTCAACAGGCAGTTCAAGCGCTTGCGCGCGATGACTCCGCGTCAGTACCGGCAACGTTTCCGCTGAGCCGGTTCACCCCATCCGCGCTGACGTAATTGTCTTGGATAGTCGCGGGCGGCATGTCAGAAAGCCCGCCACAAAAAGACTCTCAATTTGGAGAAGCTACTATGTCGTCAGCCGATATCGGCCTCATCGGTCTTGCCGTCATGGGCTCCAATCTGGCGCTCAATATCGCCGAGCACGGCTACACCATCGCCGTGCACAACCGCACCGCGAGCCGCATCGACGATTTCATGGTCGTCGCCAAGGAGCAGGGCCTCGATCAAAAGGTCGTACCGGAAGCCGACATTGCCAGCTTCATCAAAGCCGTGAAGCGCCCGCGCTCGATCATCATCATGGTCAAGGCCGGCGCGCCGGTCGACGAAATGATCGAGCATCTCCTGCCCATGCTCGAGGCCGGCGACGCCATCCTCGAATGCGGCAATTCGCTCTACACCGACAGCCAGCGCCGCTTCGAATATCTGAAGGCCAAGGGCATCGGCTTCCTCGGCATCGGCGTCTCCGGTGGCGAAGAGGGTGCCCGCCACGGCCCCTCCATCATGGTCGGCGGTCCCGAGCAGGAATGGAAGAACGCCCAGCCGATCCTCGAAGCCATCTCCGCCAAATTCGACGGCGAGCCCTGCTGCGCCTATCTCGGCGAAGGCGGCGCCGGCCACTTCGTCAAAATGATCCACAACGGCATCGAATATGGCGACATGCAGATGATCGCCGAAGTCTATGGGGTGATGCGCGACGGTCTCGGCATGAACCCCGGTGCGTCCGCCGATGTGTTCAAGAAATGGAACAGCGGCCCGCTCAATTCCTACCTCATCGAAATCACCGGCCACGTCCTCGCCGCCGTCGAGCGCAAGACCGGCAAGCCGCTCGTCGATCTGATCCTCGACAAGGCCGGCCAGAAGGGCACCGGCGCCTGGTCCGCTATGGCCGCCCAGCAGCTCGGCGTGCCGGCCACCGCCATCGAAGGCGCCGTCGCCGCCCGCTCGATCTCCTCGCGCAAGGAAGAGCGCGTCGCCGCCGAAGCCGCCTATGGCAAGCCGTCCGCCGCCAAGGGCGGTGTCGATCTGGGCGACCTCGAAAAGGCGCTGCTCGCCGGCAAGATCGTCTCCTACGCGCAGGGCTTCGCCGTCCTCGCCAAGATGTCGGAAGAAATGGGCTGGAACCTGCCGCTCGCCACCATCGCCAAGATCTGGCGCGCCGGATGCATCATCCGCTCGCGCTTCCTCGACCAGATGTCGGCGGCCTACGCCAAGGGCGGCGCGCAGAACCTCCTGATGGTCCCCGATTTCATCGCCATCATGAAGGACGCCAACAAATCCCTCCGCAAGGTCGTCGCGGCCGCCGCGCTCGGCGAATTCCCGATGATCTGTCTCTCCGCCTCGCTGGCCTATTTCGACTCCTACCGCCAGGCGCAGGGCACCGCAAACCTGACACAAGGCCAGCGCGACTTCTTCGGCGCCCACGGCTTCATCCTCACCGACCGTGAGGGTGAGCAGCACGGCACCTGGCCGTCCACGCTGGGGAAGTAGGTCTCGGCAGGATCCGGGGGCATCAGCCCTCCGGCTCTTCCTTGTCCGGGTTGGGAATGTGCATCTGTCCCGGCGGTGACATTTCCGGAACGCGCGGATGTTCCGCGATGCTCGGCTTATGCCCGAGGTCGAACCTCAGCGCGACGAAGCTGAACAGCGCGATGGCTCCAACCACCAGTATGGCCGCCGCAAGGAACGGCGCGCCGGGGAAATAGCCCGGCGAGCCCTCGCCATAGGTGAAATACGCAAAAATCTGTGTCGCCGCCAACGGCCCGATGATCGTCGCCAGCGAATTGGCGGCGTTCACTGCGCCCTGCAATTCGCCCTGCGCATTGTCGGGCACCTGCCGTGACAGCACGCCGTTGATGGCGGGCGCCGCGAGCCCGCTCGCCGCACCGACGACGATATAGACATAGAGCCAGGGCTGCATCGCGCCGTCGATGAACGCGATCCCCGCGAACGCCACGACTGCCGCCATCATCCCGACGACGACAACCGGCGTTTCCGTGAACCGCTTGACCAGCGGCCCCACCCCGAACGCCTGGAACAGCGCAAACACGATGCCGAACAGCCCGAGGGTGCGTCCGATCTGCGACGATGAAAACTTGAACACTTCGATGGTGAAGTAATTGTAGACCGACGGGAACGCCTGCGCCGCCATGGTGAACATGAAGAGCGCCAACATCAGCCACAGCACCACCGGATATTTCCGCAGCGACAGCAGCGCCCCGAACGGGTTGGCTCGGCGGATATCGAACGGCCGGCGATTGGGTTTAGCCAGTGATTCCGGCAGCACGAACAGGCCGAACAGGAAATTCGCGAAGGCGAGGCCTGCGGCCGCGTAGAACGGCACCTTCGGTCCGAACTCGCCAAGCTCGCCACCGATCACTGGCCCGATAATGAAGCCGAGCCCGAAGGCCGCACCGATGAGACCGAAGCGCTGGGTCCGTTTCGCCGGCGGTGTGATGTCGGCCATATAGGCGGTGGCTGTCGCTACCGCCGCGCCGGCGACGCCTGAGATGAAACGGCCGATGAAGAGATACCAGACGACCGGGGCGAACCCCATCATGGCATAGTCGAAGGTGAGCCCGAGCAGCGACGCCAGCAGCACCGGACGCCGTCCGAACCGGTCGCTGAGATTGCCCAGCACCGGCGAGAAGATGAACTGCATCACCGCATAGACGAAGACCAGCCAGCCGCCGATCACCGCGGCTTCCGCCACGCCGCCGCCGGTCAGATCCTTGATCAGTTCCGGCAGCACCGGCACGATAATGCCATAGCCCACCATGTCGAGCAGGATGGTGATCAGGATGCAGGCGAGGGTAAGCGGAGAATCTCTTCTGACGGCGGCCATTGGGCTTCTTTGTTGGAGGGCATCAGGAGCGTTTCCAGGAAAAGTGCGAAGCGGTTTTCCGGTTCGGAAACGTGACAAAAACAAGCCCTTGGGGCGTTGACCGTTTCGGAGAAACGGCCGACGCCCTAGGTGACACAGGCCATGCGCCCAGCGCAAGTCTAGGCCCGGTTGTCCGGACGTTCGGGCCTAGGGATGATCGGTTCCGGCGCGGCATCGAAGCCGTAGAGCCAGTCCAGCCGGTTCAGATGGCCGCGTGCCCCCTGCGACCAGATCACCGCATCGCGGGCAAGCGTGAAAGGCCATTCGAGATGGAAAGCGAAACCATTCGAATTTGAGAGTTTCCGAACCTTGTCGATCCGCTCGCGCCGCATCGCCTCGAAGCGCTTGAACGCCGAGGCCGCGTCGGGCTCGGTCATCAGCAGCGGCGCGAGGATCGCGGCGTCTTCGATGGCCATCGCCGCACCCTGCGCCTGGAACGGCAACATGGCGTGCGCGGCGTCGCCGATCAGCCCCACCCCGGCATCCGACCACACCGGCGCGTCCACCGCGTTGACCACCCAATAGCCCCAGCTGCCCTTTGCTGCCGAGACGATTGCGGCAAGAGTCTTCGAGGGCAGGGCGGCCCAGGGCAGCTTCGGCTCCTTGGGCGGCTTGTCCGGGTCGAGCCGCGCTTCCTTCTCTTTGACGAACAGCGCGATGTTGAACTGCTTGCGGTGCGGCAGCGGATAGCAGACCGCATGGAATCCCGGTGCCAGCAGCAATGTCGTTCGATCCGGCGCCAGCACACCCTTGAGCAGATCGGCGCTCAGCGTCGTGCGCCATGCGACGTACCCCGAATAGGTCGCGGCCGGTCCATTGAGGACCCGCGTCCGGGTCTCCGAATTTACTCCATCCGCACCGACGAACGCATGCACCCGCGCACTTCGCGCATTGCCCGCCGCGTCGTCGACGATGATCGAGGTACCGCGCTCATGGTTCACCGCATCGAAGCCGCGGATGCCGAACAGCATGTCGATATTGGCGAAGCGCTTGCAGGCCCGGTACAGCGCGTCTGCAAGGTCGGCGCGGTGCATCACCGTGTAAGGCACGCCATAGCGCTCGCGCATAACATCGCCGAGCTTCAACGTCACCAGTGGCTTGTCGGAGCGGAACGGATGGACGTCGATCCCCGCCGGCTCGAAGCTCTTTGCGGCGATGGCCTTCTCGAGCCCGAGCTGGTTCAGGACCCGTCGCGCGTTGGGGCTGATCTGCAGCCCGGCGCCGACTTCCTGGATCTTCTTGTTGCGCTCGGCGACGATCACCGTGGCGCCGAATTTGGCGAGCGCCAGCGCGAGCGTCATGCCCGCAATCCCGGCTCCGGCGATGTAAATGGCGCGGCCAGTATTGGCCATGGGCGGAACTAGGTGAGTTCGGCGTGATAGACGGCCGACAGCGGCTCCGACGTGCCGGCAGCGAGCTTGCCGTTGAACACATAATGCGTCGAGCAATAGGAGCACACCGTCTCACCGTCCTTGCCCATGTCGATGAAGATGTGCGGATGGTCGAATGGCGGCAGCGCGCCCACGCACATGAACTCCTTCGAGCCCACCTCAATCCGCTTCAGTCCCTCGGTGTTGTGGAAGTGCGGGGTGGAGGTATGCGCCATCGGACAGCCTTCGAGTCGGGGAGTTTCGGAGTGGCGCGACCATAAAGAAAGGCCGGCGCAAAGGGAAGCGCCGGCCCGGGTCGGTAGTGGCTGAGACTATCGACCAGACTTGTCGGCTGCCGCGGCGAGCAGGGCGAGATATTTGTCGAGACCCCACTTCAGCGACAGGCCAGTCGGCGGCGAGACGGAATAGACGAACTCCTGCCCGATGATCGCGGCGATCGCGCCCTTCGTCACCACCGGCGATCCGGCGACGCCGGGTTTGGAGAGGAAGTCAGCGTTCTGCTGGTCGTTCTCGAAATAGGTGATGAGGATATCGGGGTTGAGCTTGTCGAAATTCTCGTAGCTCAGGCCATAGTAGAAGCCCTGGCCCTTGGCCGGGTCCTGCTCATTGACGCCCGGCGCCAGCACGAGGCCCATGTCCTCGACATATTTCATGCGCGCGTCGAGCGCCGCATAGATGGCGACTTCGCCATTATAGTCGGACACGCCGGCGAAAGTTTTGCCCTTGAGCTGCGGATATTTCGCCGCGCCGTCGACGATCGCCTGCTGCGCCTCGTCCACCAGCGTCTTCGCCTCTGCCGATTTGCCCATCGCCTGTCCGGCGATCAGGATCACGTCCTGCCACGACGTGCCCCAGGCTTCCTTGGGGTAGGCGACGACAGGCGCGATCTGGCTCAGCGTGTCGTACTCTTCCTTCGTGATCCCCGAGAAATGCGCGAGGATCAGATCGGGCTTCAGCGCCGCGATCTTCTCGAGCGGGATCTCGCCGCCATTGGGCAGGATTTCAGGAGCCGGGCCGCCCAGCGCTTTGATGGCCTCGTCATCCCAGGGCAGGATTCCGTCATCGCCGCCGCCATACGAGAAGAACGGGATGCCCACCGGCACCACGCCGAGTTGCAGCACCGCGTCCTGTGAATTGGTGCCCCAGACGACGATCCGTTTCGGCTGCGCCGGAATGACAGTCTCACCATAGATGTGTTTGACGGTGACGGGGAAAGCATCCTGCGCCACCGCAGGGAGCGGCGAAAAAGCGAGGATCAAGAGCGCGACAAATCGGCGGAACATGGACGGTCCATTTCTAAGGTGACAATCTAACTCATATTAACTGTCATCTGGACGCGCAATAGCAATCTCGCCGCATGTTCCGAAGGATGTTAGGGAGCGCTCATGCCCAGCTTCCTCTCCGCCGGTATCGAAATCGCCTACGAGATCTCGGGGGAAGGCCGCCCGATCCTTCTCATCCACGGCTTCGCCTCGTCGGGCCGGATCAACTGGGTGAACACCGGCTGGGTCGAGGCGCTGAAGGATGCCGGCTACCAACCGATCACCATCGACAATCGCGGCCATGGCAAGTCGCGCAAGATTTACGACCCCAAACTCTACTTTGCCCACGAAATGGCTGATGACGCCGCAAGACTCCTCGACCATTTGAGCCTCACCACCGTGCCGGTGATCGGCTACTCCATGGGCGCCCGCATCGCCGCCTATCTCTGCCTTCGCCACCCCGAGCGCGTCCGTTCAACCATCTGGGGAGGAATGGGCATCAACCTCCTGACCGGACTCGAGGATTCCGAGGAAATCATCGAGGCGCTGACCGCCGAAAGCCTCGCCGACGTCAAAGGCGCCACCGGCCGCCAGTTCCGCATCTTCGCCGATCACTCCAAGGCCGACCGCGCCGCGCTTGCCGCCTGCATGATCTCGTCGCGCGAACCGATGGCCGAGGCCGATGTCCGCAAGGTCACGACGCCAACCCTCGTCGCCGTAGGGGAAACCGACGACATGGCCGGCGACCCGCACCCCTTGGCTGCGCTCCTCCCTAACGCCGAAGCTTTGGTGATCCCCAAGCGCAACCACATGCTCGCCACGGGCGATCCGAAGTTCAAAACGGCCGCGGTGAAATTCCTACTGGCTCACTAGAGTATCTTTCCTCGACACAGCGAAATGTGAAACCATTTCATCGCTCGTCGCTTGGTCTTGAGCATCAGATGCCTTATATCGGCACTCTGCGATGGAGACGTTCGTGAGCGTTCAACTGAAGTCGGCCGAGATAAAGACAGTGGACCCCGTCTGGGACGCGATCCGGGCCAATGCCCGTAAGATCGTCGCCGACGAGCCCGGGCTGAGCTCCATGGTCATGGCTAATGTGCTCAACCATTCGACCTTCGAGGCTGCGCTCGCCCATCGTCTTGCCGAACGGCTTGGCGACGTCGACGTCTCGTCCGATCTCATCCGCCAGGCTTTCCATGACGCGCTGCTGTTCCGGCCGGAAATTGCCGCCGAAGCCCGCGCCGATCTCGCAGCGACCGTTGAGCGCGACCCGGCGGCGCACCGCGCCATCGTGCCGTTCCTGTTCTTCAAGGGCTATCAGGCGATCCAGACTCATCGCTTCGCAAACGCCCTGTGGCTGGCCGGCCGCAAGGATTTCGCGCTCCATCTGCAGAGCCGCTCGAGCCAGGTCTTCCAGGTCGACATCAACCCCGCCTGCCGCATCGGCAAGGGAATCATGCTCGATCACGCCACCGGCTTCGTCGCAGGCGAGACCGCCGTCATCGGTGACAATTGCTCGATCCTTCAGGGCGTAACGCTGGGTGGCACCGGCAAGGCCGACGAGGATCGCCACCCCAAGATCGGCAACGGCGTACTGATCGGCGCCGGCGCCAAGGTCATCGGCAACATCAAGATCGGCGACTGCGCCCGTATCGGCGCGGGCTCGGTCGTGATCAAGGAAGTGCCGCCCCGCGTTACCGTGGTCGGCGTTCCGGCACGCATAGTTGGCGAAGCGGGCACCCCGCAGCCGGCGTCTGCCATGGACCAGATTCACTTCGACACTACCGGCTGAGTTTCGCCGCATCGGTCGAATAACCGGCGTTCCGGGATTGCCCGGAGCGTCCAACTGCCTATTGTGGCGCAAACTCAAGAACATTTGCGGAGCCTTGCCTTGAACCACCCCGAAATCATCAAACTGCAGAAATATCTGCAGCTCAAATTCAACAATCAAAATATCGATGTACGGCCACGCAACAAGCAGAACGACAGCGTCGAAGTCTATCTGGGCGAAGAGTTTTTGGGTCTCATCTACGTCGACGATGAGGACGGCGACAAATCCTACAACTTCCAGATGGCCATCCTCGAAGAAGATCTGGCCGACGTGAACTGACCATGCTCGTCGTCACCACCAATGATCTGCCCGGCCACCGCGTCGTTCGCGTCATCGGCATGGTGCGCGGCATCACCGTTCGGTCGCGCTCGATCGTGGGCACGATCGGCGGCGCATTGCAGTCGATCATCGGCGGCAACATCACGATCTTCACCAGCCTCGCCGAGACCGCTCGGCAGGAAGCGCTGGATTTGATGATCCTGCACGCCGAAGAGGCCGGCGCCAACGCCATCATCGGCATGCGCTACGACGGCAACGAGATCACCGACGGCATCACCGAGATGCTGGCGTACGGTACTGCTGTGGTTGTGGAGCCGGTGCCCTAGCGGTTGGGCTTCGTGCCTTGCTTGGGTCGCGAAGGACAGCGCAGAATCTAAAGCGCCCCGATCTGCTGCATCAACGGGTGGATACGCGCGTCGAACTGCTTCCAACTGGCCAGCAGATCGTCGTCGAAGCTGTAAACCGCGGCAATCCCGGCGCCCAGATACACCGTCCTCAAACAACGCCCATGCGCACCGTCGGCGACCGCGGCAAGGCATTTGGCCACGAAGGGTGCGGCCGATAGCGGGTCGTACCAGATCGTCTCGTTCTCAAAGCCTTCCTTGGCGATCAGCGGCTTGCCGATCAGCCCCGGCGGCCCCACCAGCTGCTCGGGCATGAACTGGTGCAGATAGACGCCATCGAGCAGCGAGGCGCTCGGACGCGCCCTGCTGCGCGGCACCAATGTCACGTCGACGGTACGGATTGCGCCTTCCATACCGAAGGGCAGGTCCAGCGCCAGCTCCACTTGCTTGGCAAAGCCCTCGGCCCGTTCGGCATCCTCGTCGCGGAACCAATTGGCCGGAATTTCAAGCTGCGTTCCGCCGAGCGTGCGGGCCAGATTGCCCTGATGAGCATGCCGGTCGGCACGCCCGGCTGCATCGATCGAATACGCGAACCCCAGCCCAAGCAGCGCCGCAGCGACAGCAATCACCGCTAGGTTGAAGCCGATTGAATGGCCCTCGCGCTTGGCGTCGCTCGCGACGGCGGTAGAGCTCATGTGGGAATTAACCAATCATTAGGGCAACAGGTGACAGCCCATCACGCCCCGCTTATGATTAATGAACAGTTAACGGAGCTGCGCATTGAGACGCGGCGCGTGGGGCGTAGTGATATGGCGTTCGAATTGATGGTTGCCGCGTTCGTGATGGGGGTTGGCCTTTCGGTGGCCGGTGCTGGAACGCACTTCTACCAATGGCTGGCCGGGCAACAGGCGATGCTGCGCTATGACGGCCGGACCTGGTTCGGCTCGATGGGCCATCTGGCCCTAAGCTTTATTTGCGGCCCCTACATCATGCTGCAGATGGGCTGGAAGCAGGAAGATGACGGTACGGTGTCCGTCGGCTCGGTGCTGGTCTCGGCACTCGTCGCCTTCGGCTGGAGCTTCATCACCGGCCTCTTCCTTCTCGGCATCTACCTGGCCTTCGTGCCGTAAGAACAATTCTGTCAGGGGGCAGGGCGAGCGGCCGGTCGGCGAGGACCGGCCGTTCTCTATTGTGGTGATGTATTCCGCCGCATCGGGTGAGGTAATTTCGCCGGCGGCGCGTTCCGACTGAGATTAAGGGTTAAGCCACACCCGCCGCTCCCTCAGTCGTCACCCCCGGGCCTGACCCGGGGGCCCAGCCGAGTGTTCCGATG
>JBDSHC010000111.1:0-9920 GCA_039918675.1 Devosia sp. | reverse complement strand
CGTAATCCTCCAGCGTCACGGCATTGGCGGCCGCCAGCACGTCTTTCAGCATCATTTCAACCGGCATCAGCGGCAGCACAATGCGCATGATGATGCTGCGCATGAAGAGGGCGAAGCTGCCCTTGGGCGCGAAATGGCCGACCGCGTCCTGCGCGAATTTCTGGCTGCCCGCGACAAAGGGCGTGATCTTCCTCTGGTAGCGGGCGAAGGCGGCGGCATGGTCGCCTGGCGTCGCGGCAAGCTCATGGGCGAGCACATAGGCGCCGACGATGGCGATGCCGGTGCCCATGCCCGAAAGGGGCGAGGCGCAGCTCGCGGCATCGCCGAGCAGCACCACCCTGCCCTTCGACCAGTGCTCGAGATGCACCTGGCTGATCGAGTCGAAGTAGAAATCCGGCGCTGCGTCCATATCGGCCAACAGCTGTGGCACCTGCCAGCGCTGTTTGGCGAAGCGGCGATGGATGATCTGCTTTTGCGTTGCGGCGTCGCGGCAGGCCATCTCCTCGGGCGTCGCGTTGAAGTAGAACATGGCGCGCGCCTCACTGTTGTTGCGCGCGCTGTAGACGCCGGCCACCGTGCCGCCGGGCGCGGCGTAGAGATGGCCGGAGTGATCGAGGCCCAGCCGGTTGGGAACGGTGAAGATCGAGACAGCGAGCCCCAGATCGGCGACGCAATCGGCTTCGGGGCCAAAGGCCTTGGCGCGCACGTTGGAATGGACACCGTCGGCGCCGACAACGAGATCGAAATCGCGGATGAGGCCGGAGTCGAGGCTGACCGTGACGCCGTCGCCGCGATCATCGATGCGGGCGATCGAATCGCCGAAGATGTACTCGGCATCGGCTTTCGTCGCATCGTAGAGGATACGGGCGAGGTCGCCGCGCATGATTTCGAGTTCGCCGCTGAAGGCGGCAGCCGGCATGCGCACGGTCTTCTTGCCCTTGCCGTTGACGTAGAACATGTCGCCCATATTGGTCGCCTTGGCGCGCACCGCGTCGAGCAGCCCCATGCGGCGCAACGCCTCCATCGAGGTGCCACGGAAATCGACGGCATAGCCGCCGGACCGCAGCGACGCCGCTTTCTCGACGATGGTCACCGTGAAGCCAAGGCGGCTCAGCCAGAAGGCGAGCGCAGGGCCGGCGACCGACGCGCCGGAGATCAGGACGGAACGAACTGGATTGGTCATTTGGTTGCCTCGTTGGATCAGCATGAGGCAATCTATACATATGTATTATACGTATGTATAGATCAATTCATACGGGCGTATGGATTTTTCTTCGGCAACTGGATAGAAGCGAGCCATGGGACATAAGGAAGACCTCCTCGCGGGGGCCAAGGAATGCCTGATCGAGATCGGCTACGCCAAGACCACGGCGCGCGACATCGTTGCGGTGTCCAAGACCAATCTTGCCTCGATCGGCTATCATTATGGTTCGCTCGACGCGCTGATGACCCAGGCGATGATCGAGATGGTCGGCGATTGGGGCGAGAAGTTCGCCGCCGCCTCGAGCGAACAGAAGGCCAAGGGCACCGAGGCGAAGTTCCGCGCCGTGTGGCGCCAGTTGCTGAAGCTGTTCGAGACCGACGGCGCATTGCTGCTGGCGAGTTTCGAGATCGGCGTTGCGGCGTCGCGCTCCGATCCACTCAAGGCGATCTTCGCGACGGCCTATGCCGATGTGCGCAAGGAGCTGCCCGAGGACTTCATGGATGCCGAAGCGCTCGACCCCAAGACGCGGCGCGCCGTGGGCAGCCTGCTGCTCGCCATCATCAGCGGCATGACCATCCAGTATCTCCTGGACCCGGAGGGTACTCCCACCGCGGACGAGCTGACATTGGCGATGAAGACAGTGGCCAAGGCCTTTGTCGCCAAGGGATGAGCCGTCGGAAGCAACCCGGGCAGCGTCCGAGGCGTTTTGATCCATGCGGACATTAATGGCCCTTATCTCGATCGCCCTTTGCGGGCCGGCTCTGGCCCAGGGCGCGGGAGATATTCCTCTGCCGCGCGAGCGGCCGGAGGCGGTGGCGACCGATACGACACCCCTGCCCCGGCCGGATCCGCGAAAGAGCCAGGCAGTGGAAACCGCCCCGGTTCCTGCGCCGGCCGACGCAAAGCCGGGCGAGGCGGCGCCCGCCGATGTGGCCCCCAAAAGCATCGTCGTCGAACCTGCAGCACCGCCACGCGACTTTCAGGTCGCCTGTCCGGCAGTGATGAATGGCGAGGTTACGGCAAAACCGCTGCCGCCGATCCATGAAGGACAATGCGGATTGCAGTCGCCGCTATCGCTGGAAGCGGTGATGGCGAATGGGCGGTCGATCCCGATCAACGCACCGGTGACCACCGACTGCGGCATGGCGACGGCGCTACCCGGCTGGGTTGCCGATATCGATAGCTACCTCAAGGCGCACGACAAGACGCAGATCGAGAGCCTGATCATCGGCACCAATTATGCCTGCCGCAACGTCAACAATGAGAAGAGCGGCAATCTGAGTTTTCACGCCTTTGGCGACGCGCTCGATGTGTCAGGCTTCAAGCTCGACGACGGCCGCACCATCACGGTCGAGCCGGCATGGAATGGCACGGAAGCGGAGGGAAGTAAGATCATCCGCTTTGCGCATGATGCAGCGTGCACGCATTTCACCACAGTGCTCGGCCCCGAGGCCAACGCGCTACACCACGACCATCTGCATGTCGATCTGGGCTGCCACGGCAAAACCTGTACGGCGCGGCTCTGCGAATAGGCAGCGGAGGCCAGCTTCAGTTCTGGCGCGGGTGATGCGCGGGCAGATCGGCCCAGTCGCGCAGCGACCAATTGCGGTCGAGCTCGATCCGTTCGACCTTCTTGACGCGGCGCGGACGGAGCCGCGCGATGATCATAATGAGCTTCATTGTCGTCTCCTTTCGCTGCGCGGGCTTATTGTGCCTGCGCCATGAACCGGGTGTGAACGCTGTCTAGTGCAGGCAGTAGAAGCCGGTGACACGATCGGAAATCTGGCAATTGGGGAAGTCGGCCTGCGGGCGGCGGTAGATCCAGTAGTCGGCGCCGAACATGTGATAGGTGCAGACCAGCGATGGCTGGCCGGCGATGGTCTCGACGCGGCGCCCGGTGACACCGCTGCCCTGATTGGTCGCGACCCACGAATCATCGCCATTGTGCGTCACCACGGCATGCGCCTGAGTGGGGCAAAGCAGCACAACATTGGGTGCCGCCTGGGCGGCTGTGGCACAGGCCGCGAGGACGAGGCCTCCGAAAACTCCGATGAGCAAGGTACGCATGACACTCTCCTTGTCCGGCGAAACGCGCCGTGAACAGACAAGAGGATCGTTCTAGCGCGCTGAACCGGATATGAATGTCGCAGTTTCGCCCAATTTGCCGCTCGATCTGGTTAACGAAATGCTCTGCGCAAGCCTCTTGCCTCGGCGCCGCAGGTACATAAGATCGAAGCCAATGTTTGGGAGTGCCTGATGATCAACCCGTTCTTCGAAGCCTGGACCACGCCGTTCGAAGCGCCGCCCTTCGACGCCATCAAGACGGCGCATTTCAAACCGGCATATCTGCGTGCGCTCGATGAGCATCAAGCCGAGGTGACTGCGATTGCTGGGCAGACGGGACTGGCGAGCTTCGACAACACCATCGTCGCGCTGGAGCGGAGCGGCAAGGCGCTGCGGCGCGTCGATATGGTCTTCTCTCAGCTGGCCTCGGCCAACACCAATGATGAGCTGCAGGCGGTGGAGCGCGAGATTTCGCCGCTGCTCGCCCGGCACTGGAGCTCCATCTATCTCAACGGCCAGCTGTTTGCGCGGGTTGATGCGCTCTATCGCCAGCGCGAGACGCTGGGGCTCGACAGCGAAGCGCTACGGGTGCTGGAGCGGTATCATCTCGATTTCGTCCGCTCTGGTGCCGCCCTGTCGGATGCCGATCGCGCACGCTTCGCGGCGATCGTCGAGCGGCTCGCCGTTTTGGGCACGGCGTTCGGCCAGAACGTCCTCGCCGACGAACAGAATACGGTATTCGCGCTGACCGAAGCCGAGGTCGACGGCCTGCCCGACTTCGCACGCGCGGCGGCTGCCGAAACGGCGCGCGACCGCAAGCTCAACGCGCCTTTCGCCGTCACCACCTCGCGCTCCAGCGTCGAGCCGGTACTGCATTTCGCGCACGACCGCGGCGTGCGCGAGCGGGTATGGCGCGCCTTCGTCAAGCGCGGCAACAATGGCAATGCCAGCGACAATGGCAAGGTGATCGCCGAAACCGTGGCGCTGCGCAATGAGATGGCGCAGCTGCTCGGCTATGAGAGCTATGCGCATTACAAGCTCGCCGACACGATGGCGAAGACGCCGCAGGCGGCGCGCGGGTTGCTCGAGCAGCTCTGGGTGCCGGGCCGCGAACGCGCGGCGGCCGATCGCGCCGCGCTGCAGGAGTTGATCGATGCCGAAGGTGGAGGATACGCGCTCGAGGCGTGGGACTGGCGCTTTTACGCCGAGAAGCTACGGCTGGCCCGCTACGATTTCGACGAGAACGCGATCAAGCCCTATCTCGATCTGGAGAAGGTGATTGAATCTGCGTTCTACACTGCCGGCCGCCTGTTCAGCGTGAGCTTTGCCTTGCGTGACGACATTCCCGGCTACCACCCCGATGTCCGTGTCTGGGAAGTGATCCGTACCGGCAAGACCATCGGTCTGTTCTATGGCGACTTCTTCGCCCGCACCGGCAAGCGCAGCGGGGCCTGGATGACCTCGTTCCGCGACCAGCAGAAGCTCGATGGCGAAGTGATCCCCTTCGTCGTCAACACCTGCAATTTCATGAAGCCGCCCGAGGGCGAGCCAGCGCTGCTGTCGCTCGACGAAGCCCGCACGGTCTTCCACGAATTCGGCCACGGCCTCCATGGCCTCCTCTCGAACATCACTTATCCGCGTCTGTCGGGCACCAGCGTGGTACGCGATTTCGTCGAGCTGCCCTCGCAGCTTTACGAGCACTGGCTGCAACAGCCGCCGGTGCTGGAGCGGCTGACGCATTACAAGACCGGCGCGGCGATCCCGGCCGATCTGCTCGAGCGGATGAAGGCGGCCGACAAGGCCAACAAGGGCTTCGAGACGGTGGAGTTCGTCTCGTCCGCGCTGCTCGACATGGACTATCATTCTGGCGCTGTCGTCGATGGCGACGATGTAGAGGCCATCGAGCGCGCGACGCTCGACGGCATCGGCATGCCGCGCGAAATCGCGCTGCGTCACGCCAGCACGCATTTTGCCCACATCTTCTCCGGCGATGGTTATGCCGCGGGCTATTACAGCTATTTGTGGAGCGAAGTGCTCGACGCCGACGGCTTCGGCGCGTTCCGCGAGGCCGGCGATCCGTTCGATCCGGCGACTGCCGAGCGGCTTTACACCTACATCTATTCGGGCGGCGGCTCGCGCGAATATGGCGAAGCCTACCGCCTGTTCCGCGGCCGCGATCCGGAGGTTAGCGGATTGCTCGAAAAGCGGGGTTTTGCGACGGTATGAACCACACTTTCAGTGGTCATCCCCGGGCTTGACCCGGGGACCCGACGGAGCGCGCCGATGGGTGGCCGGGTCAAGCCCGGCCATGACGGCGGTTCGATGAACGGTCAGTCTCGTGCCAGAACGATGATCTTGTCGCCCATCTCATAGGTCAGCGTTTCGGACTTCTTGGGGTTGACCACGACGCCGCCCATGTTGCGGCCGTCATCCTTCAGATCGCTGCGCTTCCTGATATAGCCGATGGCGACTTCGCCGCGGCGGCGGCAGGCTTCGGTGACGGTATAGAACGTCATCGGGTGGCCGAGTTCGAGATAGGCCTCGGCCTTGCGCATGACGATCTCGCTGCCCTGCTCATCGAGCAGATCGCCGAAGATGGCGCCGATGTTCTCGTTCTCCGAGGCCTGGGCCAGCATCAGGCTGACCAGCTTGTTGGACACAACGAAATCGTCGGCGCGGGTGACTTCCGCCAGCTCGCGATTGCGCACATCGATCATCTCGGAGACGACGTTGATGCGGGCGCCGGCGTTCTCGGCGATCTTGCGCAGATGGAGCAGCGTCACCAGCGTACGGGTATCGGTCGCCTGCGGGTCCATGTGGTCGGCATAGCCCAGCACCAGAACGTGGTCGTAGCTCGGGATATCAAGCCCTTCCAGCGCGGCGCGGCTCGACGTGTCGACGACCCCATACTCGATCTGGAGGTTGGCGCCCGAGATCACCAGTGCGCCCACTTCGTCGGGCATCTCCGGCGTGTCGCCGGCGATGGTCAGCACGCTGCCGGGCGCCACATAGCGGCTGAGCTCGAAGGCGATCATCGGGCCGCGGCGGTTCCAGCCGAGCAGCAGCGTGCGCTCGGCCTTGGGCTCTTCGCGGCGGAACAGCGTGATAGCCGCGTGATCCACATTGTGCTGCGTCGACGTGACTTGGATGGCGCTGTCGTCCTCGGCGATGAGGATGGCCTTCATCCCGGGCTGCACCTGCGTTTCCATCGGCGGGTTGAGCCAGACCTTGCCTGACGTGTCGGTGAGCCCGATCAGCGTCGAGGTGTCATAGGCCATCAGCGCGTCGCCGAAGCTCGTGCCCTCGATTGGCTTCTGCTCGGCGGTGTAAATTTCGCTGCCATCGAAATCGAGCAGCTCGGAATAGACCGCGCTCAGCCCCGATTGCCGCGACGAGTGGACGACGATGCGGGCGATCAGCTCATCGGCGAGAACCAGCTGCACTTCGGAGCCGCCGACCACTTGCGCCAGATCGACGTTCTTGGCATCGCGGATTTCGGCGGCAATCTGATATTTCTCGTCGCGCCGGCGCGGATCGTTGACGACTGCAAGTACCGTCTTGATGACGCGGCTGTCCGGATCCTCGGCGTCGGGCGAGACCACGATGATCGAGCGCGACGTCTGCGGCGAGGTCATCGCCAGATCGCCGAGGTCGGTCGGATCGCCCGAGCGGCAGATGATGCGGGTGTTCTTGAGGTTGGGGACCTTCTGGGCGATCTCGTCTTCCATCTCCACCTTGTCCATGTCGGCCATGATGACGATGCGCGGCCGGCGGCGAGATTCATTGGCGATGGTCAGCTCAGAAATGATGTCGAAGATCGAGGCCGACCAGTTGAGGATGATCGTGTGATCTTTCTCCAGCACGATCGAGCGGCCCTTGCGCAACTCGTCGAGCTTGCCCTCGAGGCCGGTCGAGAGCACGCCGATCAGCGCCGAGACGACGAAGATACCGCCCAGCGTCACGAACAGCATGACCCAGCGGAACGACCAGCCGGCGTCGCCGCCCATTGTGCCGCTGTCGAGCGTGCGCATCAGCGCTTCCCACACGGCTTCGCCGAAATCGAGCGGGCCGCCGCCTTCGGGCGTGATGCCGAGGACGACGATCACGGCGCCGGCGATGGCGATGAGGATCAGCGACAGGATCGCGAGCCAGCCGATCAGCGCGACGGGTCCGGCCGCCATCGACTTGTCGAACTCGTAGCGCAGCCTCTCGCCCAGGCTCGGCCGATGCGCCTTGTCGTTCTTCGCCATAATCAGCCGCCCCCAAGCAATGCCAAGCGATTCAGTAGCTTGGCGAGTTCAATACGAGAAGGCGGGCGGCGCGGCAATGTCGCACGGTTTCCACCGGGGCCGATGAAATGCTAGAGGAAGACGATCAACGAACGGGCGGAACGACTTGCAACGCAGCGGAGCGGTAATTGTGGCGGTGGCGGCGGCAGCGATGCTGAGCGCCTGCTCGTCCGTCAATTTCCCCGGCCTCTCCAGCATTGCGCCCAAGCCCGCCGCGCGCACCGCCTATGTCGAAGAGGTCAGCGCGCGCGCCGTCAGCCCCAGCAGCATGGACGGGATGATCAGCAAATATTCGAACATGTACAATGTGCCCGAAGCGCTGATCCGCCGCGTCATCGTGCGCGAGAGCGGCTACAATCCGCGGGCCCGCAACGGCCCCTATTATGGGCTGATGCAGATCAGCTACGCCACCGCCCGCTCGATGGGTTATCGCGGCGCGGCGTCGGGCCTGCTCGATGCCGATACCAATTTGCGCTACGCGGTGAAGTATCTCTCGGGCGCCTACATGGTCGGCGGGCAGAACCCCGACCAGGCCGTGCGCAACTATTCGCGCGGCTATTATTACGACGCCAAGCGCCAGGGCCTGCTCGAAGAAGTCGGGCTGCGCTGAATGCTTGAGATCATCCGATTGGTCGCGGCAGGACTAGCGACCTTATTTTTCCTAATGTCGGCGTTTTCGAAAGTGCGTAACAGCCTCGATCAGATGATGGGCGACTTCGCCCGCGTCGGTCGCCTGAACTCCATCGGGGCGTTCTTCGCTGCAGTTGTCTTCGGATGCGAGGTTGCGAGGTATTTCTGGCCCGCTCTCTAGCAAATGATCTAGCGAAGCCAGTGCGTAACTGTATCGCCCGGATTCACGCCCGCCCCCTCCCGCCATAATCTGACCCAGTGGGAATCACTCTCAGGGGCTTTGCGTCATGTTTCGTAAATTAGCGGCCGAGCTGTTCGGCACATTCTGGCTGGTGTTCGCGGTGCTCGGCACGGCGATGTTCGCGGCTGGCTTCCCGGTGGTGGGTGTCGGCTTCATCGGCGTCGGCTTCGCGGCGGGTCTGGCCGTGCTGACCGCGGCCTATGCGGTGGGCGGCATTTCGGGCGGGCACTTCAACCCCGCCGTGTCGCTCGGCCTCGCCATTGCTGGCCGGTTCGACTGGAAAGACCTCATCGGCTACTGGATCGCCCAGATCATCGGCGGTGCGCTGGC
The DNA here is from genome assembly GCA_039918675.1 of Devosia sp. Lineage (GTDB taxonomy): Bacteria > Pseudomonadota > Alphaproteobacteria > Rhizobiales > Devosiaceae > Devosia_A. The sequence continues at coordinate 1,162 of JBDSHC010000111.1, read as the reverse complement.
GGCGGTGATCGTCTACCTCGTCGGCACCGGCAAGGCCGATTTCACCGCCGGCGGTTTCGCCGCCAATGGCTATGGCACGGACTCGCCCGGCGGCTATGGCCTCGTCTCCGTGCTGATCATCGAGATCGTGCTGACCGCGGCGTTCCTCATCGTCATCCTCGGCGCCACCAGCAAAGAGGCAGCACCGGGCTTTGCGCCCATCGCCATAGGTCTCGCGCTGTTCGTCGCGCATCTCATCGGCATTCCGGTGAGCAACGCATCGCTCAACCCGGCCCGCTCGATCGCCTCGGCGCTCTTTGCGACCACCGGCGCCTGGAGCCAGATCTGGGTGTTCATCGTCGGCCCGCTGGCCGGCGGCGCGCTCGGCGCGGTGATCTACAAATATCTGCTGGCGCCCGGCGAGAGCCCGGCCAATATCGGCCGGCCGTAAGCCTCCACCGATCCCGCTCGGCTGGGCCTCTGCTCAGCCGAGTTCTTTGGCGAGTTCCTGGGCGAGCCCGATGAGCAGGCCTTCCGGCCCGCGGATGTAGCAGAGCCGATAGACGCCCTCATAATCGACGATTTCGCCGACGAGCCGGGCGCGATCACCGAGCTGCTCCAGCGTCGCGCCGAGATCGTCCACCGCGAACATCACGCGCAAATAGCCCAAGGCGTTGACCGGGGCATTGCGGTGATCGGCGATCACCTCGGGCCGCACGAACCGCGACAGCTCCAGCCGGCTGTGGCCGTCGGGCGTCCGCATCATCGCGATCTCGACATGCTGATCGCCGAGCCCGGTGACGCGGCCGGCCCACTCGCCCTCGATCGTCGCCCGCCCCTCGAGCTCGAGGCCCAGATCGCGGAAGAATTCTACCGTGGCGTCGAGGTCCTCGACGACGATGCCAACATTGTCCATCCGCTTGACCGACATGATGCGATCTCCAACGCAGGGTTCAGGGGCAGCGCGGGTGAAATGACGGCCCGTTTGGCGGCGGCCCTGGTTTGCCGCTACTTCGTCAGTTCGTTGATGCGGTCGAGCGCGCTGGCGAAGCCCTTGAGCGAGATCGAGAATTTCGCCTCCTGCCCATCGACGGCCGTCGCCTTGACCGCGAGCGCCGTGCCCGACCGCATCGCTGTCTTCCAGTCCGACCCCAGGAGCAGCGGCACGATGCAGCCGGCAGGC
>JBDSHC010000110.1:0-70145 GCA_039918675.1 Devosia sp. | reverse complement strand
CTTGGTGTGAGGCGCCTCCATATGCGTCGCAAGCGCAGCCGCCGAGGCGAAATCCTCGATCAGCACGAACGCATCGGCACGCGTCAGCGATTGCAGGAATTCGAACTCGACGCAGCCGGGCTCGGTGACAGTGTCGCGTTGGAGGTCGATCAAGGCCTCCCGCATAGCGGCGGCGGCGCCGTCGCGCGCGGTGAGCCGTACGATCTTGCGCAGATTGGGTTCGGTGGCAGTCATGGCGATCTCCGTTTGACAAAATGGAGCTTTGCCAATCTATCGGCGGTGAATAAATTCCCCGATCACGCACAATCACTGTGAATGGATCGCTATGCTAAACTGGGACGACCTTCGCCATCTCGTGGCACTGGCCGAGGAAGGCTCTCTGTCGGCTGCGGCCCGACGGCTCAAAGTCGAGCATGCGACGGTAGCGCGGCGCATTGCGGCTCTGGAGCAGGAGATCGGCGCCAAGCTCGTCGATCGCCGGGGCGGGCGCTACGAACTAACGGGAGCCGGGCGCAGCGCGGTCGGCCATGCGCGGTTGATGGCCGAGGCCGCCTTGTCGGTCGAACGGCTTGGCTTGGGTGGTGGCGCCTATCCGGTGGCGGAGATCAGCGTGACGGCCCCGCCGACCATCGCCAGCGAGTTGATCGTGCCAAGGCTGCCGGCTTTCCAGGAGAGCGAGAAGCAACTGCGCCTCAGGCTCGTGGCCGCGTCGCGCAACCTCTCGCTCAACCGCCGCGAGGCCGACATCGCGCTCCGCCTGTCGCGTCCGGACGTTCCGACGCTGATCGTTCGCAAGGCGGGCGATCTGGACTACGGCTTGTTCGCCACCGGCGACTATCTCGCTGACCATCATCATGAGGCGGCGTGGCAATTCATCGGGCTCGACGAAGACCTCGCCGATGCACCGCAGCAGATCTGGCTCGACGGAATTGCGCGATCCAGAGCCACGATTTTCCGAAGCAACGATCTGACACTGCAATGCGCCGCGGTGCGGGCCGGAATGGGCGTCGCGGCGCTCCCCATTTTTCTGGCGCAGGCCAATGGTTTCCGGCAGGTGCGGGACGAGCTGTGGATGAGCCGCGAAATCTGGCTGACCTACCACCACGACCTCAAAGCGAGCCCCGGCGTCGCGGCGGTGACCGAATTCCTGATTGCCTGCCTTCCTGCGTCCCGGAACTCGATTTGAGCGCCGCTTGTCTGGTCATCGCTGGCTGCTAGTCTGGCGGCATGGAAAATCTCGGCAGTCTCGCCACGAACCTTCTCCGGCTTTTGCTGGGCCCGTTGCAGGCGTTGTTGGGCGCCCTCGGGCTTTCGCTGACCGACCTCGAAACCTGGACGCTGGTGGTGGCGATCTTCATGGTCGCGGCTGGTCTTCCAGGCCTCCTCGGCGACCTCGCGCTGTTGCGTCGGCGGCGTCATGCTGCAGGCACGGTCGTCGAGATCGAGACCGATTCCGACGGCGCCCGCACGCCGGTGATCGAGTTCAGGGATCACGAGGGCCAGCAGCAGCGCATGCGCTCGACCCTGCCGACCAACCGGCAGATCGGCGACAGCGCCCGCATCATCTACGATCCGCTGAAGCCGACCCTGTCGCGTGAAGCCGGACGGCCGGTGGTCAAGACGCTCGGCTTTTTCATCTGGTGGGGCTTCGCCGCCGGGTTGCTGATCTTCGTTTTCGGCCCTTGGCGCTAGACCATGGTTGCGAGACGCGCGCGATCAGCTATTTTAGCTAGACTAGCTGATGAGGATGCAATGAGTTCGATTACGGCGACCGACGCCAAGAACCGGTTCGGGCAGATGCTGGAAATGGCGCAGGCCGAACCCGTGCATGTGCAGAAGAACGGGCGCGACGTGGCCGTCGTGATTTCGCCTGAGGAGTATTCCCGGTTGAAGGTCATCAGCGAGGCTCCAAAGGTACGGCCAGGCGTCGAGGAGCTCCTTTAGCAGATCACTGGAACGCCGCCGGACGCTCTATCAGGCGCTCGCCAAATAGAGATCATGACGGAGTACGTAACCCTCGATGAGGCGCTCCGAATTCACGAGGTGCTCATTCTCGAGTTCGGCGGAGCATCGGGTGTGCGCGATCTCGGCCTGCTCGAGTCGGCTCTGCTACGTCCGCAAACGGGTCACTACGGCGCTCTCATTGAAGAGGCAGCGGCGCTCTGGGAAAGCCTCGCCATGAATCACGCATTCGTCGACGGCAAAAAGCGCGTGGCCTACGCCGTTCTCGATATCTTTCTCGGGCTGAACGGGCTCGACATCTGCGCCGACAACGTATCGATAGAGACGTTTATCTATCACCATCTCGAAGCCGGCACGTTCCGCAAGGATACCCTCGACGCCTGGCTGCGTGCCAACACGGGACCATTATGACCCCCACTCTCATCATCGTCGGCCGCTTTCTGCTTGGGCTGATGTTCATCATCGCCGGGGTGCGCAATTTCATGCGGCTCGACGAGCGGCTGGCGGGTAAGACCAATTATGGGTTCTCGTTGCCCAGGCCGGCGATCATTCTCGGCTTTGCCGTGCAGCTTGTCGGCGGCATCTCGGTGGCGTTTGGACTGTGGCCGGCATGGGGCGCGCTAGCGCTGATCGCTTTCATCATTCCTGCAACGGCGTTCTACCACAATCTCTTCCTGTTCCAGGGCAAGGAACGCGATCCGCATCTCTACTTCACCACTGTCAACGCGGCGCTGTGCGGCGCCTTCCTGCTGGTGATCGCGCTCTCGCTATGAACGGCGTGACGTCCCGCGACCGGCTGCTCGCACATCTGAGCATGCTGGTGTTTTCGGCGCTGATCGCGGGCTCGTTCACGACGGGTGCGCTGGCCGTTCCCTACATCCATCCGGTGCCGCTCAACGCTGTGCGCTTCCTGCTCGCGGCGGCGATGATGGCGGCCGCGGCCTTCGGCCTCGCGCGGCACAAATTTGCGTTCCCCGCTGCGCCCTGGCGCTTCGGCATCATGGGCGTGCTGATGGCGGTTTACTTCGTCACCATGTTCATCGCGCTGACCATGACGCTGCCGGTCGCGACCAGCGCGGTCTATACGCTGGTGCCGCTGATGACGGCGGTGACGGCGTATTTTCTTGTCGGGCAGCGCTCGGGCGGCGCGGTGCTCATCTCGCTGCTGATCGCCGGGCTTGGCGCCGTGTGGGTGATCTTTCGCGGCGATGTCGGGGCGTTGCTGCGCTTCGATATCGGCCGTGGCGAACTGGTCTATCTCATCGGCTGCATCGGCTACGCGTTCTACACGCCGCTGCTGCGCAAGTTCAGCCGGGGCGAGCCGTCGCTGGTGCAAAGCTTCTGGACGCTGAGCGCTACGGCGGTCTGCATCGCGCTCTCGGGCATTCCCGATATCCTCGCGACCGACTGGCTGCACCTGCCGCCGCTGGTCTGGTGGGTGGTGCTCTATCTTGCGGCGGGACCGACCGCGATCTGCTTCTTCCTGATCCAGTTCGCTTCGCTGAGGCTGCCGGCGCCCAAGGTGATCGCCTATGGCTATCTGACGCCGGCCTTCGTGATCCTGTTCGAGGCGCTGGCCGGACATGGCTTGCCGACCTGGACCATCGTTGCCGGGGCGCTGGTCACTATGCTGGCCTTGGTGGTCTTGTCCGTGGTGCGGGACTAGCGCCGCAATGCCGGCACCAGTGCGACGATGCCCAACGCCGCGAGTACGACGCCTCCGGCCATGAACGCCGCCGGAACGCCGAACTGCGCCGCGATCAGACTGCCGATGAAAGGCGCAGCCATCATCACCGAAATCGTCACCGCTTCGCCGGCGGAGAAGACCCGCGCCAGCCGGTCGGGCGGCGTTTCGGCCTGGATGACGGAGCGATAGGGCACGGTCATGAAGGCGGTGCAGCCGCCCATCAGGCCCATTGCGAGACAGAACAGAGGGAAGGGGATCGCAAGGCTCCTCGAGGCGCCCCAGGCGAGGGTGAGGGTGACGGCGGCGTTAAGGAGGGCGGCGCTGGTCATCATCAGCAGCGGACGGCTCGCGCCAAGGCTTCCGGCGATCGCGGCGCCGAGCAGGCCGCCAAGACCCGAGGCGGTGATGGTAAGGCCGAAGAGGCTCTTGTCGTAGCCGAGGTCGGCCGCCAGCAACGCGATGATCGTGTCGTAGAGGAAGAAGCCGAAATAGGCACTGGCCGAAAAGATCAGCACCGCGAGCAGCTTTCGGTTCGACAGGAATTCGGCGAAGCCGGCGGTGAGGCGAGTGACGAGCGGTTCGTCGGGGGGCGCCGTGTCGTGGAGCGTGGGTAGCCGGATGCCGAGGAGTACCAGCACCGCGATGAGTGACAGTGCTGCGTTGACGGCGAAGATCGCCTGCACCGGGATCAGCCCGAGCAGCAGGCCGCCCAGAGCCGGCCCGATAATCTTGCTGGTCTGATTGACGCCCTGGTGGAGGCCGTTGGCGGCGGGGAGCAGTGCTGTCGGGGTGAGCCGCTGGATCGCCGCCTGCCGCGCCGGGGTGAAGGCGGTGTCCGCAACGCCGCGCAGGAACAGCACCAGGAGCAGCAGCGGCACGTTGGGCACGAAAATCAGCGCCGCAGTGGCCATGCCGCGGCCCAGATTGGACAGCAGCAGCGCCTGTTTGAGATCGGCGCGATCGACCAGCGCCGCGAGCCACGGGCCGATCAGCACATGTGGCGCCGTGACGGTCAGCGCCATCAAGGCCAGCGTGAACGGCCCCTGCTGCCAACCGTAAACCAGCAGGGCGATCACCGCGATATAGTCCAGCCAATCGGCGAAATCGGCCGGAATACTGGCCAGCAGCAGGCGGCGCTGGCCGGGGAGCGCCAGCAATTGCGCGTAGGACTTCATGGCATCTGTCTAGCGCAGCCCGGCCCGCATCGCGCGGAAAATGCTGCGTAATCGGCGCCGGCGCCCCTGTCCGGACATCAATTAATTCGGCAAAGCGACCGGCTTCGTGTTTCAATTGGCGAACCGATGCCTATCTGATCGGAGGCGTCCCCAAAGAACGAGGCCGAGATGACCGATCCCAAAGCCCCCAAAAAGAGCGAAGTTATCGAGGTCCGGATTCCCTATCCGACCAAGACCGCGTTCATGGAAAAGGCCCGTGCCGAGGGCATTGCGGCCAGCGAAATCGTCCGGCAGTCGATCGACCGCTACCTCGAAGCCGACGCCGCGCCCACCGAGCCCGAAACCCTGCAGGACCGGGCGATTTCGTTCTTCCGCAACAATTCGCGCAGCCTTGGCCTGCTGCTGGCTGGTGCCGGCAGCGCGGTGGCCATCACGCTCGCGGTTTCACCCGCCACCGCCCGCCCCGACCTCAAGGCCGCGTTCACGACGCTCGATGCGGACGGCAATGGCGTGGTGAGCCTCGGCGAGTTCACCCAGCCCAAGGCCGCGATTTCGACCGAAATCACCGGTCCGATTGCCCCGACCACCGGCAGCGTCGCCATTGCCGCGCCGGCCCAGACGGGGGCCAGCTTCGTGCGCTTCATGCTTGACACCGGGACCGCCGATGGCGTGTTGCCGCTGATGGTGATGATCGACGTGCCCAAGGGCGGCCTGTCGGAGGACGAACTCGCGACGCTGATCGGCAAAGCCTTCTCCGGCCTCGACAAGAACGCCGATGGCAAGCTGAGCATCGCGGAATTCAGCAGCTAAGCGGCTTTGCTGAAGCGGGATTCATCGGCCTAGTTGCCATCATTGCCCCGTTCGGTGCGAATAACCGAGAGGTGACTGTTTTGCTGCAACCCCTCTTCAGGTGGGAACAGGTTGTAGCTGAAAGACCGGATTTTTCGTTTTTTGCCAACAACTGGCTTATACCAAACGTTGCCTCTCAGTGTGAATATTGCTGACTTGGGGTCTTCGAGGGCCGTTATATCTTCTGCTGTGAGGCGGTACTCGACGTGCAGGACCTTGCGTGGAGTGCCCGGTAGTAGATCGGCATGTTCAGGCGTCGTTTTGAATCTGCCCGTTCGCTTTCCGGCGCGTTTCGCAGTCGCGAGCACAGCCCGAGTGTCCATCTGCCGCGCTGGGGTCTGCCCTCCGTTGACTACGTGGACCTCGACTTGCAGCAAGCAGTAGTCGGGGTCGCCATTTGGGAAGCCTATGGCTGCATAGACTCTCTCGACACTGAGATAGGCCCTTACCTGCGCCTCGCTTGCGGTGATAGTCGCTTCGACAGCGCGGTTAGCGGCATCAACGGCTGCCGCGTTGGCGTCTAAGGTTCTGGCGACAAACCAAATGCCTCCCACGCCCAGCAGGGCTTGAAGACCACCGATAACAAACATCCAGAACGCGCCATTCGCGCTGTCTTGTTGGGCCTGTAGGTCATCTTGAGACCGCTTCGCTTCGCGCTCGGACGCATACGCATTAAGATCGCAGACGAACGTCGCAATCGCCGTCTCCCCCGTACAATTCAGTATAGAATAATCGCGGCGATCTCGGTCTTTGATTGAGTCCTGCTCAATTCGAGTGGCTGCATAGTTATGCCGTTCTAATAAAGACCAAGCGGCAAACCCATAGATCAGGCCAACGGCGAAAAACCCCGCGACAAATGCGATATTTCGGAAACGATTGAGCTTGGGCACTGTAACGAAACGCAGCTGTCGAGCCGCCCCGGTCGATTTGTTGTTTAGATTCCGCTCCGCCGCCGTAATGTCGAGTCCTTTCGACAATCCGGGGAGCAATACCCAAATTTTCCCCGCCCCGCCCTTCAGCTTATTGTTCTGCGATGCAGCCGCCCGGTTCTTGTAGTTGGATGGTTAGGGAGGACGACTTGAAACGTCCGACCCTCAGCCGCGCGGCAAGAGCCCGTCCATGAACAGATGCTCGAGGTAGCGCGCGGCGTCCTCGAAGCGGCCTTCGCCGCCGCGGTCCTTGCCGAGCACGGCGCGGACCTGGACGTCGAAATCGGCGTAATGCTGGGTGGTGGCCCAGATCGAAAAGATCAGATGATAGGGGTCGGTACGGGCGATCTTACCCTGCTGCATCCAGCTTTCGAGAACCTGGGCCTTGTCGCCGACGAGCTGCTTCAACTCGCCTTCCAGCACATCGATGGCGTGCGGGGCGCCCTGCAGCATCTCATTGGCGAACAGCCGGCTCTCGCGCGGGAAGTCGCGCGCCATCTCCAGCTTGCGGCGGATGTAGGAGCGGATCTCAGGCATCGGGTCGCCATCCGAATCCAGTTCGCGTAGCGGATCGAGCCACAAATCGAGCATCGAGGTCAGCAGCTGGCGGTGGATCTCGCCCTTCGAGCCGAAATAATACAGCAGATTGGGTTTGCTCATGCCGGCGGCCTCGGCGATCTGGTCGATCGTCGCGCCGCGGAAACCGTGCAGCGAGAAGACATTGAGCGCCGCGTCGAGGATCACATCCTGCTTTTCGCGCTGGATGCGCGTCTTGGGTCGCGGAGCCTTAGCTCGCGGGTTGGCCGGCACAGTCATTTCCCCGCCCCTTGAGCGCGCCCGAATGCGAGCATTTTCACCTTGATCGGCGGCATGAGAGTGCTAACATTTTTTCCAACTGGTCAAATTTCTGGGCAAACCTGCCCAGCCGTCAAGTCAAAATGCAAGGGCGGCCACGGCCAGGCTGCAAAACTGCTGAGGGAGCTGCCGGTGTCCAACCGCCAAAACGTCGCGCCGAACGATCTGAGCGCTTTCTGGATGCCGTTCACCTCGAACCGGCAGTTCAAGAAGGCCCCGCGCATGTTCGTGAAGGCCAAGGACATGCATTATACGACGAGCGACGGCCGCCAAGTGCTCGACGGCACGGCGGGCCTGTGGTGCGTCAACGCCGGCCACTGCCGGCCGAAAATCGTCGAGGCCATTGCCGAACAGGCCGCCGAGATGGACTACGCGCCGGCTTTCCAGATGGGCCACCCCAAGGCGTTCGAGCTGGCCAATGCGCTGGTCCAGATCGCGCCGGAGGGCATGAACCATGTGCTCTATACGAACTCCGGTTCGGAATCGGTCGAGACGGCGCTGAAGGTGGCGCTCGCCTATCACCGGGTGAAGGGCGAGGGCAGCCGCTTCCGCTTGATCGGCCGCGAGCGCGGCTATCATGGCGTCAATTTCGGCGGCATTTCGGTGGGCGGCATCGTCACCAACCGCAAGATGTTCGGCACGCTGCTGACCGGCGTCGACCATCTGAGCCATACCCATACGCCGGGCAAGAACCAGTTCACCCGCGGCGAGCGCGAAGAGGGCGCCGATATCCTCGCCGAACTCGAACGCATCGTGACGCTGCATGACGCATCGACCATCGCTGCTGTGATCGTCGAGCCGGTGGCCGGATCGACCGGTGTGCTGATCCCGCCCAAGGGCTATCTGCAAAAGCTGCGCGATATCACCAAGAAGCACGGCATATTGCTGATCTTCGACGAAGTGATCACCGGCTTCGGCCGGCTTGGAACGCCGTTCGCGGCCGACTATTTCGGCGTGACGCCGGACATGATCGTCTGCGCCAAGGGGCTGACCAACGGCACGATCCCGATGGGCGCGGTTCTCGTCACCAGCGAGATCCACGATGCCTTCATGCAGGGCCCCGAGCACATGATCGAGTTTTTCCACGGCTACACTTATTCGGGGAACCCGGTCGCCTCGGCGGCGGGTCTTGCGACGCTAGAGACCTACAAGGATGAAGGCCTGCTGACGCGCGGCGCATCGATCGCCAAATATTGGGAGGACGCGCTGCATTCGCTGAAGGGTCTGCCGCACGTCATCGACATCCGCAATCTCGGTCTGATCGGCGCGGTGGAACTGCAGCCGATCGACGGGGCACCGACCAAGCGGGCGTTCTCGGCCTTCGTAAAGGCCTACGAGGCCGGCATCTTGATCCGCACGACCGGCGACATCATCGCCATGAGCCCACCCCTGATCATCGAGAAGCCGCAGATTGATACGCTGATCGGCACGCTCTCGACCATCCTCAAGGGCCTCGAGTGATGGACATCATCCATAACGGCATCGGCGGCAAGCTGGTGCAATCGATGAGCACGCGGACGCAACCGGTGTTCAACCCGGCGACGGGCGAGGCCATCGCAACGCTGCCGCTGTCGACGCTCGACGAGATCAACGAGGCGGTGGCCTCGGCGAAGAAGGCGTTCCCCGCCTGGGCCGCGACGACGCCGATGAAGCGCGCCCGGGTGATGTTCAAGTTCAAGGAGCTGCTCGAGAAGCACGCGGACGAACTGGCGCGCGAGATCTCGCGTGAGCACGGCAAGGTGCATGACGATGCGATGGGCGAACTGGCGCGTGGCATCGACTGCGTCGATTTCGCCTGCGGTATTCCGCAGCTGCTGAAGGGCGAGTTCAGCCGCAATGTCGGGCCGAACATCGATTCCTATTCCGACCGCCAGCCGCTCGGCGTGGTCGCCGGTATAACGCCGTTCAACTTCCCGGCCATGGTGCCGATGTGGATGTATCCGCTGGCAATCGCCTGCGGTAATACTTTCATCCTGAAGCCGTCGGAGCGCGATCCCTCGGCGCCGATGTTCGCCTGGAAGCTGCTGATGGAGGCAGGGCTGCCCGAGGGCGTGCTCAATGTCATCCATGGCGACAAGGAAGCGGTAGACGCGATCCTCGACCACCCCGACATCAAGGCCGTGAGCTTCGTCGGCTCGACCCCGATCGCTGAGTATGTCTACCGGCGCGGCACGACAGCCGGCAAACGCGTCCAGGCGCTGGGCGGCGCCAAGAACCACATGATCGTGCTGCCCGATGCGGATCTGGACCAGGCCGCCGATGCACTGATGGGCGCGGGCTTCGGCTCGGCCGGCGAGCGCTGCATGGCAATCTCTGTCGCAGTGCCGGTGGGCGACAAGACCGCCGATGCGCTGGTGGCTAAACTCAAGCCACGCGTTGAAGCGCTGAAGATCGGCCCCGCGACCGACAAGGACGCCCAAATGGGCCCGATCGTGTCGAAGGTGCAGCGCGACAAGATCGTTGGCTACATCGATTCCGGCGTTGAAGCTGGCGCGGAGCTCGTGGTCGATGGACGTGGGTTCTCGCTGCAAGGCTATGAGAATGGCTTCTTCGTCGGTGGAACGCTGTTCGACCATGTGAAGCCGGACATGAAGATCTACCGCGAGGAGATCTTTGGGCCGGTGCTGTCGGTGGTGCGTGCACAATCCTATCAGGACGCAGTCGATCTGATCCATGGGCACGAATACGCGAATGGCACGGCAATCTTCACCCGCGACGGCGACGCCGCCCGCGACTTCGCCGACAAGATCGAAGTCGGCATGGTCGGCATCAACGTGCCGATCCCCGTTCCGGTCGCCTATCACAGCTTCGGTGGCTGGAAGCGCTCGATCTTCGGCGACCACTCGATCTACGGACCCGAAGGCGTGCATTTTTACACGCGGCTCAAGACGGTCACGACGCGCTGGCCAGCGGGGATTAAGTCCGGTGCTGAGTTCACGTTCCCGAGCATGAAGTAGGACCATCCATGGCAGGCGCAGGCGAAAATCTCCGGATCAACCCTGACCGCCTGTGGGACTCGATTCATGAGCTGGCCGAGATCGGACCGGGGATTGCGGGCGGCTCGAACCGCCAGACGCTGACTGATGATGACGCCAAGGGCCGTAGTCTGTTCGAGAGCTGGTGCACCAATGCGGGCATGAGCATGGGTCTCGACGAGATGGGCACCATGTTCGCGCGCCGCGAAGGCACCGATCCATCGCTCGACCCGGTGTACATTGGCAGCCACCTCGACACGCAGCCGACGGGTGGACGCTATGATGGCGTTCTAGGCGTGCTGTCGGGACTCGAAGTGATCCGCACGCTCAACGATCTCAACATCAAGACGAAGCGGCCGATCGTGGTGGTCAACTGGACCAATGAGGAGGGCGCGCGCTTCGCGCCGGCGATGCTTGCCTCGGGTGTGTTCGCGGGCGTTCACACGCTCGACTACGCCTATGGTCGCAAGGATGGCGAGGGCAAGAGCTTCGGTGATGAACTGAAGCGCATCGGCTGGGTGGGCGACGAAAAGGTCGGCTCGCGCAGGATGCATTCCTATTTCGAGTATCACATCGAACAGGGCCCGATCCTTGAGGCCGAGAACAAGCAGATCGGAATCGTGACGCACGGGCAGGGCCTGTGGTGGCTCGAATTCACGCTGACCGGCAAGGAAGCCCACACCGGCTCGACGCCGATGAATTTGCGTGTCAACGCCGGGCTCGCAATGTCGCGTATCTTCGAGATGGTGCAGGCGGTGGCGATGAGCGAACAGCCCGGCGCTGTTGGCGGCGTCGGGCAGGTAAAATTCTCGCCGAACTCACGCAACGTGCTGCCGGGAACCGTGGTCTTCACCGTCGATATCCGCTCGCCGGAACAGGCGAAGCTCGATCGTATGCGCGCGAAGATCGAAGCCGAGGCGCCTAAGATCTGTGAGGCGCTTGGGGTAAAATGCGCGGTTGAAGCCGTGGGGCATTTCGATCCGGTAACGTTCGATCCGACGCTGGTGACCCGGGTGCGCAGCGCGGCCGAACGACTTGGCTACAGCCACATGAACATCATCTCGGGCGCCGGGCACGATGCCTGCTGGACCAATCGCGTTGCACCGAGCGTCATGATCATGTGCCCCTGCGTCGGTGGCCTCTCCCACAATGAGGCAGAAGATATCAGCAAGGACTGGGCGAGCGCCGGGGCGGATGTGCTGTTCCACGCGGTCGTCGAGACCGCAGAGATTGTAGAATAACGGGGTTCTAGCTATGACCATCATCAAGAACGGCACCATCGTCACCGCCGACCTCACCTACAAGGCGGATGTGCGGGTCGAGAACGGCACTATCACCGAGATCGGGCCGAACCTCAGCGGCGGTGACACGCTCGATGCGAGCGGCTGCTATGTGATGCCGGGCGGCATCGATCCGCATACGCATCTCGAAATGCCGTTTATGGGCACCTATTCGTCGGACGATTTCGAGAGTGGCACGCGCGCGGCGCTGAGTGGCGGCACAACCATGGTGGTCGATTTCTGTCTGCCGGGTCCCAACCAGTCGCTGCTTGAAGCGCTGAAGATGTGGGACAACAAAACCGGCAAAGCGAACTGCGATTATTCGTTCCACATGGCGGTGACCTGGTGGGGCGAGCAAGTGTGGAGCGAAATGGCCGATGTGGTCGACCGCGGCATCACTTCGTTCAAGCACTTCATGGCCTATAAGGGCGCATTGATGGTGAACGACGACGAGATGTTCGCGTCGTTTCAACGCTGCGCCGAGCTTGGCGCGTTGCCGCTTGTGCATGCCGAGAATGGCGATGTCGTTGCGTCGATGACGGCGAAGCTTCTGGCCGAGGGCAACAATGGTCCCGAAGGGCATGCGTATTCGCGTCCGCCGGAAGTGGAAGGCGAGGCGACCAACCGCGCCATCATGATTGCCGACATGGCTGGAGTGCCGGTCTATATCGTCCACACCAGCTGCGAGCAGGCGCATGAAGCGATCCGCCGGGCGCGGCAGAAGGGCATGCGCGTCTATGGCGAGCCGCTGATCCAGCACCTCGTGCTCGACGAGACCGAGTATTTCAACAAGGACTGGGACTATTCTGCGCGCCGGGTGATGAGCCCACCCTTCCGCAACAAGCAGCATCAGGATTCGCTGTGGGCCGGGCTGCAATCGGGCTCGCTGCAGGTTGTGGCGACCGATCACTGCGCTTTCACCACCAAGCAGAAGCGCAATGGCATCGGCGATTTCTCGAAGATCCCCAATGGCACGGGTGGTCTTGAAGACCGCTTGCCGGTGCTGTGGACCAAGGGCGTAGCAACCGGCCGGCTGACGATGAATGAGTTCGTCGCGGTGACCTCGACCAACATCGCGAAGATCCTCGGGCTCTATCCGAAGAAGGGCGCAGTGCTGGTGGGGGCCGACGCCGATCTCGTGGTCTTCGATCCCAAGCGCAAAAAGACCATCAGTGCCAAGACCCAGCAATCGGCCATCGACTACAATGTGTTCGAGGGCATCGAGGTCGAGGGCCTGCCGCGCTTCGTGCTGACGCGCGGTAAGGTGGCGATCGTCGAGAACGAGATCAAGACGGAGCAGGGCCACGGCAAATTCGTGGCGCGTGAGCCCAATGGCGCTGTCAACCGCGCGCTGAGCCAGTGGAAAGAAATCACCGCGCCGCGCAAGGTCGAACGCACCGGCATTCCGGCCACCGGGGTGTGATGCGGCGCGTGGGGGCAAGCATTGCGATGATGATGCTGGCGACGCCGGTGCTTGCCGGCGTGCTGCCGTTTGATGGGGCGTATGGCAATGTCGATGGATGTCATCTCTATATGACCGGCGACTTTCGCAGCGACGATGTGTTCCTGCTGACGCCCGACACCTTTACTTCCTACGGCACCGGCTGCGACTTCGAGGAATTGCTCTCCTCCAACAGCGTGATGCTCACGATCAAGGCGGCGTGCAGTTCAGAAGGTGAAGAAGGATCGACCGCCGATCGGGTAACGGTCATCAATCATGGTGAGGCAGGCTATGGCATTCGCTTCGAGGGCCTCGAGGAATGGGGGCCATACGCCGCTTGCCCGGTCACCGAGCTCGACGATGGCGGGGTTCATGTATGAGCGTCGTCTCCGCCAAAAATCTCAGCCTGACCTTCAAGACCAATGATGGCGACGTCAACGCGCTGTCCGATGTGAACCTCGATATCGAGAAGGGCGAGTTCGTCTCGTTCATTGGGCCGTCGGGCTGTGGCAAGACAACGTTCCTCCGCGTCATGGCCGATCTCGAACAGCCGACATCGGGCTCGATCACCATCAACGGCATGACGCCGGCTGAAGCGCGCAAATCGCGGGCCTATGGCTATGTGTTCCAGGCGCCTGCGCTGTTCCCCTGGCGGACCATCGAGCGGAACGTCGCTCTACCGCTCGAGATCATGGGCTATTCCGATGCCGAGAAGAAGGAGCGCATCGCCCGCACTATGGAGCTCGTGAATCTCGCTGGCTTCGAGCGCAAGTTTCCGTGGCAGCTCTCGGGCGGCATGCAGCAGCGCGCCTCGATCGCTCGAGCACTGGCCTTCGATGCCGACCTCCTGCTGATGGACGAGCCGTTCGGGGCCCTGGACGAGATCGTGCGCGACCACCTCAACTCCGAATTGTTGAAGCTTTTCGCCGCGACCAAGAAAACCATCGCCTTCGTCACGCACTCGATCCCCGAAGCCGTGTACCTCTCGACCAAAATTGTGGTGATGAGCCCTCGACCCGGCCGGGTCACCGACATCATCAATTCGACGCTGCCCGCCGAGCGCCCGCTCGAGATCCGCGAGACGCCGGAGTTCCTCGAGATCGCGCATCGGGTGCGCGATGGGCTTCGCGCCGGGCACTCCTATGAGGAGCATGCGTGATGAACCGGACGAAGGGCGGCAACACCATTCCCGTTCTCATCGTCCTCGCGCTGCTGCTGCTCGTCTGGTACGCGGCGGCAACACTGCTCAATGCACCGTGGCAGGCGACGCTCTATGCGCGGGCCGGCACGGTGGATGTTCCCTTTACGCATTACCTGTCGGACGTGTGGAGTCAGGCGAAGCCCATCCTGCCGGCGCCGCATCAGGTGCTGCAGGAGGTATGGGCTAATACTGTGGGGCAGCCGCCGACTTCCAAACGCAGCTTCCTGTTCCATGCGGGAATTACGCTGTCGGCGACGCTGACGGGGTTCGTGCTGGGCACGGTGCTCGGCCTCGGGCTTGCTGTTCTGATCCTTCACAATGAGGCGATGAACCGCTCGCTGATGCCTTGGATCATTGCGAGCCAGACGATCCCCATCCTCGCCATCGCGCCGATGCTGGTGGTGGGGCTCAATGCCGTGGGTGTCAGCGGGCTGCTGCCCAAGGCGTTGATCTCGACCTATCTCAGTTTCTTCCCAGTCGTTGTCGGCATGGTCAAAGGCTTGCGCTCACCCGACCAGATGCAGCTCGATCTGATGCACACCTACAATGCCTCGCGGCTCGAAGTGTTCACCAAGCTGCGCTGGCCCGCCGCCATGCCGTTCCTCTTCGCCTCGATGAAGGTCGGGATCTCCATTGCATTGATCGGCGCACTGGTCGCCGAACTCACCAACACGGCTGCAGGCGGGCTTGGCGTAAGGCTGCTGACCGGATCGTATAATGGCCAGACCATCACGATCTGGGGCGTGCTGCTGATGTCGGCTGTGCTCGCCGCATTGCTGGTCATCGCTGTCGGTCTTGCCGAGCGCTTTGTGCTCCGATCCATGGGGCAGGCCACATGACCGCCTGGCAATCGATCCTCGCGATCATCGCTGGTGCCGCTTCGGCGATTGCGGCCATTCTGGTGATACCCGCGGCGGGCACCCATCCCTGGCTTGTTGCCTTCGGGATTGCTGGAGCGATTTCCCTGCTGCGGCTGGCCCGATCCGCCTCATACTGGTTCGATGGCGTACTGGCGGTCGTCGGCGCGGCCGCGGTGATCGCGTCGTTGAGCGAAGTGACGCCCTCGCTCTGGCTGGCGCTGCTGGGCTCATGGCTGTTCGCCTGGTTGTTCATCGACCGCATGGCCAACGCCATGGCGACGGACCCGGTGCGGGTTACGGGTGCCGGGTTGATCGTGCCGCTGATGTTCGGTGCGACGCTGCTGGTCCTGTGGGAGGTGACGGTGCGGGGGCTCAACGTATCGCAAGTCCTGTTGCCCTCACCCAGCCAGATCTTCGCCCGGATCGTCGCCTCGCCCGAAACGCTCTGGGCCGATTTCGTCCAGACCTTCGTCAAATCGGTATTGAGCGGCTATGTCATGGGCTGCGCCGCCGGCCTCTTCGTCGCGATCCTCGTCGACATGTCGCCCTTCCTCAAACGGGGGCTACTCCCCATCGGAAACTTCGTGTCGGCGCTGCCCATCATCGGCATCGCGCCGATCATGGTGCTGTGGTTCGGCTTCGACTGGCAGAGCAAGGCGGCTGTGATCGTCTGCATCACCTTCTTCCCCATGCTGGTGAACACCATCGCCGGACTCAACGCGGCGGGCCGGATGGAGCGCGACATGATGCGCACCTACGCGGCCGGCTATTGGCAGACGCTGTTCAAGCTGAGGCTGCCCGCGGCGGCGCCGTTCATTTTCAACGCGCTCAAGATCAACTCGACTCTGGCGCTGATCGGCGCAATCGTAGCGGAATTCTTTGGAACACCCATTGTCGGCATGGGCTTTCGCATTGCGACGGAAGTGGGCCGGCTCAATGCCGACATGGTGTGGGCGGAAGTCGCGGTCGCGGCCGTGGCGGGGTCTGCCTCTTATGGACTGATCGCTCTGATCGAACGAGCGGTGACGTTTTGGCATCCGTCTGTCCGTGGTGGACGGGCGTAATAATCAGGGAAGGCTGAGGACAATGAAAAAACTAATGATCCCGCTTCTGGCCGGCGCATTCGCGCTTGCCGGGATGACGGGCGCGTTCGCGCAGGACAAGCTGACGCTCCAGCTCAAATGGGTGACGCAGGCGCAGTTCGCCGGCTACATCGTCGCCAAGGCGAAGGGCTTCTACACCGATGAGAAGCTCGATGTGACCATTCTGCCCGGCGGCCCGAACGTGGCGCCCGAGCAGGTGATCGCCGGCGGCGGTGCCGACATCATCGTCGACTGGGCCGGTGGTGCACTTGCCGCCCGCGAGAAGGGCGTTCCACTGGTCAACATCGCGCAGCCCTTCAAGCGCGCTGGCCTGATGATGATCTGTCCCAAGGAAACCGGCATCAAGACGGAAGCCGATTTCAAGGGGCACACGCTGGGCGTCTGGTTCTATGGCAATGAGTATCCGTTCTTCGCCTGGATGAACAAGCTCGGCCTCAACACTGCCGAGGGCGGCGATGTGAAGGTGCTGCAGCAGAGCTTCGACATCCAGCCGATGATCCAGAAGCAGGCCGACTGCATCTCGGTCATGACCTACAATGAATATGGTCAGGCGCTCGATGCGGGCTACAGCCCCGACAATCTGACCATCTTCAACTACTCCGCCATGGGCAATGATCTGCTCGAAGACGGCCTCTATGTGATGGAGCCCACGCTGGGCGACGCCGCAAAGGCCGACGCCTATGTCCGCTTCGTCAAAGCCTCGATGAAGGGCTGGCAGTACGCACTCGACAATCCGGATGAGGCGGCCCAGATCGTCGTCGATGCCGACGAGTCGGGTGCAGCTGAACTGGCGCACCAGAAGTACATGGTGAGCGAAGTCTCCAAGCTCGTCGATGCCAAGGATCCCAAGCTCGACCTCACCGTCTACGACCGTACGGTCAAGGCGCTGCTCGACCAGAAGATCCTGACCAAACAGCCCGAGGGTGGCTTCAGCACGGCGATCACCGACAAGCTCTAATCTGGAGCAGTGATCTAGACGGAGGCGGGGGAGACCCCGCCTCTTTGCTTTCCCCAGCGGCTCGGCTCGGTTGGCGGCTTGGGCGGACTGGGCACAGCGAGCGGCGTCGTGGGCGGTGGCGGCGCTTTGCTGAGGGGAACGAGGCGCACCGCCTCAAGCCGGACCTGCAAGGTCACCGGCTCGCTATTGGTACCGGCCGGGGCAATGCGCGGCACCTCGAAGCGGATTTCGAGCGCGCCATCGCCCAGCTTGGCGACCGAGCGCGGAATGACGAAGCGCCCATTGACCCGCTTGGCGTTGGTGAAGGTCACCTTGCCGACGCGTTCCCCATTGACGACGATGCCCACATCGCGAGCCGGCTTGTCGGTGCCGGTGTTGGCCCAGCTCGAAAAGGTCAGCAGCAGATCGTCGTCCGGTAGCGGGAATTTCAGTTTGAGCACGCCGTAATCCCCGAACGATTTGATGCCGTCATTCTTGACCGGCATGAAGCCGCACCAGCGGATGGTGTCGCGGTCATAGCCATTGCGGCCTTTGACGAAACTCACCGGCGCACCGAGCGGATAGTAGAATGAGATGAGCCGCGGGAAGCACGATGAGGTGCGGTCGATATAGTAGGAGCGGTAGTCGTCGGTGACACGCGGATTGAGCATCATCCACAAGACTATCGCGCCGAACAGCGCGATGAGGCCGGTGGCGACGAGGTGCCATTTGCGCGGGGTGTAGCTGGGGGTCATCGGCTCACATCAGATAGTAGGAGCGCGACATCCAGGTCGGCAGCAGGAACACATCGAGGATGAGCAGCACCGGTAGCACCAGCCAGAACACCCCTTTCCAGCGCGAGAACAACACGCTCGCAACGATCAGCACCGGCGCAATGCCGACGACGAAGCGCAGCATGGAATAGGCGTTGGTCGAGAGCGGCAGCAGCACGCCGAACAGCGAGAAGATCGCCCAGTCCCAGCGGCCCTTCCACGCCATCACAGCCGACATCGCGACGCCGAAGAGCGCTGCGATGCCGAACGCAAGGTCGCTGGAGATGGTCGCATAATTGCCGGCCTTGAACTGCATCGAGACGGTGAGCCAGAGGTTCCAGAACGGGTTGGCAAAGGCCCGTCCCCAGGCGCGCTGGATGTGCTGGAAGGCGAGCGCATCGCCGGAATGGACCCACAGATAGACCGCAAAGCAGCTGACCCCGATGGGGACGAGCGCCACCGCGAGCAGGAGATCGGTGCGCCGCCACAGGCTCTTGAAGAAGCTGCCGGCCGTGCCGCCGTCCCTCAGATGGTTCTGGAACGCCGCGATCAGGATCGCCGCCATGAACAGCAGGCCCGTCGAGCGCGTCGCCGACATCAGGGCGCCCGTGACCCCTGCGGTCACATAGTCGCGCTGGCGGAGCAGCACGAAGCCGGCGACGCTGAGCAGAATGAACAGCGCTTCCGTGTAGAGCGTCGTGAAATAATAGGAGAACGGCCCGAGGAACAGGAAGAAGCAGAACAGGAAATAGGCCCGCAAATTCCTGTCGAACAGCGACCAGCTGATGATCGCCGCCCACACGGTCAGCAGATTGGTGAGGATCGAGCCCGCGACCAGCACCGACAATCCGGTGATCCGGCTGACGGCCCAGGCGAGGATCGAGTAGAGCGGGAAGAAGGCCCAATTGTTGGCGTCGCCCTTGTCGAAGCCATCGGGCCGGCCCTCATAGCCATTGAGCGCCAGCCGCTCATAGGCGTTGCAATCATAGACGCAGAGCGCGCGCAGATATTCAGTGATGCCCCAATGGTTGGTGTTGCGGACATAGACGGCGTAGCGCAGGGCGACGCCGACAATCATCAGATAGAAGGGGATGAGGACATAGGCCGGAATCCGAAAGGTCCAGCGCCTGGCGGCGGCTCTTGGCTCGGCAATGGTCTCGTCCATGCAGCGCTTCCTTGGAGACTGGCCGTTCTAGCGCAGGATTACCGCCGACCCAACAACCTATTTAGGCAGGCTGGGTTCCCTTTCGTGCAGAAGATTTAGGCAACAATAGGCAACCAAACCGTGGCCTCGCGACTTTGTGACTCACCTCACTGCGTCATGGAGTTTCCACAAAATGAACGGCATTATCTACCTCGTCGGCCTCGTTGTCGTCGTCCTCGCTATCCTGTCCTTCTTCGGCCTGCATTGAGCGGGGGAGAACAGGATTATGGCACTCGACACCGGCCTCATCGTCGCCACTGCACCGCAAGTGACGGAACAAGAACATCATTCCTATGTCGACTGGGCAGCCATCATCGGCGGCATCGCCCTTGCATCTGCGCTCTCCCTGCTGCTGCTGACCTTCGGCTCCGCGATCGGACTGACCTTCACCAACTTCCGCAGCTTCAATGGAACAGCCCCGGTGTGGGCTGCCATCGCCGCGGCAAGCTGGCTGCTCTGGGTGCAGATATCGAGCTTCATGGCCGGCGGCTATCTCACTGGCCGCCTCCGCCGCCGCTTCAATAACGCCACCGAGCATGAAAGCGATGTGCGCGATGGTGCCCATGGCCTGCTCGTCTGGGCCGGCGCCTTGGTCATCGGCGCAATCATCGCAATTGGCGGGCTCGGTGCGGCGATCAGCTCAGCTGGTTCGGCCATCGGCACGCTCACCACGGCAGCCTCCAATGTGGCCGACGAGGGGATGATCGATCCGAACGCCTACTTCGTCGATACGCTGTTCCGTGCGGCCCCCGGCTCGACACCGGCGACCGGCACGCTCCAGGACTATCGCGGCGAAGCCACCCGCATCCTCGCCACCGGTGCCATGAACGGCGCCGTCACCGACGAGGACAAGACCTATCTGGCCCAGCTCGTCTCCGCCAACACCGGCCTGACGCCGGACGAGGCCAAGGCGCGTGTCGACCAAACGCTCACTGCCGTCGATGCGGCAAAAGCCAAGGCAATCGAGATCGCCGAAACGGCACGCAAGACCGCTGTTCTCGCCGCCTTCCTTACCGCCGCTTCGCTTCTCATCAGCGCCGTCGGCGCCTATTGGGCGGCAATGAAGGGCGGCAATCATCGCGACGAACAGACCGTGTTCGCCGACGTTTTCAAACGCTTCTGAACAGGAGAACAGACATGCTTCGCGGAATTGGACTCTGGCTCCTCGGTGTACCGATCTGGCTGATCATTATCATCGTGTTCTTCGTGCATCGCTGAGCCGACACGAGCAACAACAGACCGGGACAACCGGCATCAAGGGGCGGACCTTCGGGTCCGCCTTTTTGTATCGGGAGATAGGCTAGCTGGCGGCCCGCTGCAGGGGTTCGAAGGGCATGGAATCCTCCTCACCTTCGAGCATGCGCATCACCTGGCTGGCCGGCATCGGCCGTGCGATCAGATAGCCCTGCGCTTCGCCGTAGCCCGCTGCGTTGACATTGCGCAGCTGCGCCGCCGTCTCGACACCCTCGGCGGTGGTGACGATGCCCATGCGATGACCGATTTCGGAGATGGCGCGCACGATCGCCTGCGCCCCTGCCGCGCTGTCGAGTGCGCGGACGAACGAGCCGTCGATCTTGATCTTGTCGAACGGGAAGCTCAGCAGATAGCTCAGTGCCGAGAAGCCCGTGCCGAAATCGTCGAGCGCGATCTTCACCCCCAGCGCATGCAATTGGCGCAAGGCATTGAGATTGGCAGCGCTGTTCTCGAAGAACACCGATTCCGTGATCTCGATCTCGACCCGCTCCGGCGCGAAATTGCCGGCTGCCATGGCGTTCATGATGGTGGCGACGATATTGCCGCGCTGGAACTGCACCGACGACACATTGATCGCGATGCGCAGATGCGACGGCCAGCGTGACGCCGTCGCGATGGCCTCGCGCAACGCCCATTCGCCGATCGGCACGATGAGGCCGGTCTCTTCCGCCACGGGGATGAAGCGAGCGGGCGAGATCATGCCTTCGGTCGGATGGTGCCAGCGCAGCAGGGCCTCGAAGCCCGAAAATGTATGCCGCTTGAGGCTGAGGATGGGCTGGAAGTACAGTTCGAACTCGCCACGCTCGAGCGCTAGAGCGAGGTCGCGCTCCAGCTGCCGGCGGTCGCGCATCGCCTTGTCCATGGCCGGCTCGAACACGCGGTAGCCGCCGCGCCGTTCCTTCTTGGCGGCATAGAGCGCCAGATCGGCGTTCTTCAGCAGCTTTTCGACGCTGTCACCATCGCCGGGGGCAACCGCGACGCCAATCGAGAAGGCGATCTCGCAATTCTGCCCGTCGATCATGAAGACATGCCGGGCGGCATCGAGGAGAGCGGCGGCGAGGGCGTGAGCGTCGCGGGCGACAGCGCCGATATTCATCACCACCGCGAATTCGTCGCCGCCCATGCGGGCTACGACGCCAGCATCGCCCACAGTTTCATCGAGACGGCGGGCGACTTCGCGCAGCAGCGCATCGCCGGCCGAATGGCCCAGCGTGTCGTTGATGGCCTTGAAGCCATCGAGATCGATGAGCAGCAGCGCGAAGCTGCCCAGTCCATCCGACTCGGCGACACACTGGCCGAGCCGCTCCTGCAGCATGTGGCGATTGGGGAGGCCGGTCAACGCATCGTGATAGGCGCGGTGCGCCAGCTCGTCCTGCAGCCGGCTGAACTCGGTGATGTCCTTATGCGTCGCGACCCAGCCGCCATCCGGCAGCGGCAGATGGTTGATCGACACCATCTCGCCGGTATTGAGCCGCTGCACGTCGGTAAACACCGCGCGGCGATCGACACCGTTGTTGCGGGCATCGAAATAGGCCTCCGGGTCGTCGCCGACGAAGCTGTTGGCCGCGACGCGGGCGTGCAGCATGTCTTCGAAGGGTGTGCCGGGGCGGCCGTATTTCTTGGGCAGATGATAGAGTTCGAGGAAGTAGCGGTTGCAGAATACGAGCCGCTTGGCGCCATCGAAGATCGATACCGCGTAGCCAGTGCTGTCCACGGCGGCGGCCATGCGCTTATTCTGGAGTTTCAACGCGCGTCGGCTTTGATTGAGTTCGGCGGTGCGGCTGGTGATTTCCTTGCGCAGATTGGCCTGGAACGCATCGATCTCTTCGAACATGAGCGCCGTCGATCGGTCGGTCCGTTCGCGATCCTGCTCCACCTCGTCATAGGCGGTGGCAACCAGTTCGAGCAGCCGGTCGAGGTCGATCTCACCGTCCGGCCGCCGTGCCTTTTCGACCTGTCTGGCGAGGAGCTTGCTCAATCTAGGCTGCTTCGCTCAGCAGCGTGACGGTCATGGTCTGGTTGTGCAATTGCACATGACCGGTGCCGTCATGCGGCGAGATTTCGCCATAGGAATAGAACCCGACCGGCTGGCAATCGGGCGGCAGTTCGGCCGTCGCCGCTTCGATCTCTTCGTCGATGCGCTGCCCCATCAGGAGGCGCCGGCCGATGCAGGATACGAGGATCGCCGCAACTTCGGACCCAGGGGCAGCCGCGAGTTGGCCAACCGCGTGATGCGTCGCTTCGGCGGCGCCGGCACACAACCGGTTGAAGCTGCCGCGCATCAACTGCGCCGTCCAGTCCAGCGGCATGTCGCCCGCAAAGGTCATTGAACCGATATTGGGATCGACCGATAGCACCGTCCGGACCACGGTGCGGCTCGGGTGCCGTGGATCGGAAATGCGCATCGGAAAGAGCAGTGCCGAGCCGGGCAGCTTCTGGCTCTCCTCGGGGCCGAGATAGAGCTTATAGAGATCGAGCGCCGGCTTGCCGTCCACTTCGAGCAGGAGATTGCCGTGCGATTTGGTGATCTTGCGCTTGGGGCCGAAGACATCCCAGCCGCCGGCGCTGCCATGGCCGAAGCGGATGGCGCTGCCGTAGAAGCCGACCGCAGCGACGCTTCGGCTCTGTGGCGCGCCGTTGCAGGCAACTAATGTTTCGACGAAGTCTGATCCGTCTCCCGCGAGACCGCCGCTGACCGGCACGTCCGGACCGACAGCCGCAACGATGCCGTCGACCAGCGCTGAGCCGTTCACATGAATGCCGTCGGAGAGAACGAAGATCCCCGCGAGGTCCGCGGAAGCGAGTTGTGCGCCGATCGTGACGCCCGCATCCCGCGACTGGTCGGGATCGTCGACGATGGTTTGGGCGAGCCGTATGGCGGTCGCGTCGAAGCCGAGCGCCAGCGCTGCCAACCGGTCGTCGCTCACATCGCCATCGCCCATCTGACCGCCGGTCGAGCAGCCCATGAGCTGACCCTCGGGAAAGCGCGCACGCAGGGCATCGAGATGTGCGGGAGAGGAGAGCGTTTCGCGCGACGCGAAATAGAGCACGAGATCAGCCGTCTGGGGCTGCTCCGCATCGTCGGCCCAGCCGTCGAGATCGCTCCAATAGACCTGCGTCGCCCGCATCGTCCGGCCCCAATTGCCAGATTTCCGGCAGTATCAAGCTGTCGAAACTAGGCTTCCGCCGTAAAGATTGGGTTAGTTTGGGCTTTGGCTTCTTCCCGATCAGCCGCCCAGCATGCCGGCATAGATGCCCGGCTCGGATCCGGGGATTTCCAGCGCGTCGAGGCGTTTCTTGTAAAAGGCGACCGGGCCGGGATCGCCGATCACGGCATAGGCGTAACCGGCGGCACGCATGGCGTTGAGGGTGGCGAACAACAGGGCCTCGCCAATGCCCTGGCCACGCGCCGCTTCGTCGACGCCGGTGGGTCCGAAAAAGCCTTTGGCAGTGGTGTCGTAACAGGCGAAGCCGAGCAAGGCGCCGTCCTTAATCGCGACGTACACCGTGGGCGGCTGCTGACTGAGGCCGAGCGCCGCTTCCGAGACCCAGAGCGGCGAGAAATGCGCCCCGATCCAGTCGAGGATTACTTGCCGCTCCGGGGGCAAAGCGCGGCGGATGGCGACCCCCTCGGCTTTGGCTTCAGGGACGGCAGGCAGATCGTAGAGACGCACCAGAAGATCGGCCATTCATCCTCGCTACCAGTTCAATACCACTTGTTGTGGTTTAGTCGACCCGCCCGCGTGCCGCAACCGGCACCGCCTCGATCGTGCCATCCGACCCGATCAGATGCACGACGTCGAACAGGTTGGAGACGACGCAGACATGGTTGGGGATGATGCGCAGGCGGTCGCCGATCCGGGGGATGTCCGAGGCCTCGGGCAGCTCGATCACGCCATGCTCCTCGGACAGAGCGGCGACGATCACCTGCTCCTGTCCCAGCAGCGCGCCATAGCCGGTCTGGCCCATCAGATCGCTGCTCAGCGATTTCGACCCGGCATCGATCACCACCCGTGTGGAGGTTGGGCGGGAGACGACGGTCGCAAGCACCGTCAGCGCGCAATCGGCAAAGCTGGCGGCCCCGAACGTCACCTGGGCGCGGTCGAAATAGATGTAGGTGCCTGGCCGCCGCTCGGTCACGGCGCTGTCGCCGATGTGCCACATGTCCGGGCTGTTGCCCGCCGTGATGCGGGGGACTGTAAAGCCCGCAGTTTCGAGCATTTCTTTGGCATCGGCGAGCCAGCGGTCGGCCTCGGCGAATTTGCGCATGGCGGGATAGGTCATCAGCCCGCCGAAGATGAGGCCCGGCGACATCGCGATGTGGCGGGCCAAGGCGAGCGCCTGGGCCGGCGATTGTACGCCGCAGCGCCCGCCGCCGGTGTCGCATTCGATCAGCACCGTCAGCGGCGTGCGGTGTTCGACCACCATTGCGGCGTAGCCTGACACGGTGTCCGGGCTGTCGGCGGTGACGCTGAGTTTCACGCGCCTGTTGAGCGCGGCGAGGCGCGCCAGTTTCCTGGGGCCGACGATGTTGTAGGGGACGAAAATGTCGGTGATGCCGGCATCCGCCATGGTCTCGGCCTCACCCAGCTTCTGTGCGGTGATCCCCACGGCGCCCAGCTCGATCTGGCGCTGCGCAAAGCGCGGCAGCTTGTGGGTCTTGATGTGCGGCCTCAGCGCATAGCCATTGGCCGTGGCGTGCGCCTGGGCCTTGAGCAGATTGGCCTCGACGCGACCCAGATCGATCAGCACGCAGGGCGTTTCGAGTTCGGCAAAGAGCGGCACGGAGAGATCCTTTCGGCGGGCATACGCACGGTATCTGGCAGGCATCCTATCTTGCCCGCCACGCAATTCTATCGAGGGAAAGATGTCGACGACAGCACGCTTAGGCCTCAGCCTTATGGCTCCACAACAAAGCCAGCGCCCCATCATGTACAATGAGGCGATGGCGGCGCTCGACCAATTGGTGCAGCCGACGGTCAAGAGCCGCACCACCACCGCCCCGCCGGGCAGTCCCGCCGAGGGCGACGCCTATATCGTCGCGCCATCGGCCACCGGCGCCTGGGCCACGAAGGACGGAAAATTCGCCTGCTGGCTGGCCAGCGCCTGGAGCTTCAGAACCCCGGCCAATGGCTGGCTCGCTTACGTCACCGACACGGCCGAGCTTGCCGTCTGCCAGTCGGGTGTCTGGTCGAGCTTTGTGACCAATGGCGGCGCCGGGCTCGCAAAGCTCGGCATCAACACCACGGCCGACCTCACCAACCGTCTCGCATTGGCTGCGGATGCGAGCCTTTTCACGCATAATGGGACGGGCCATCAGCTGAAGCTCAACAAGGCGACCGCAGGCGACACGGCGAGCCTCCTCTATCAGGACAATTTCTCCGGCCGGGCCGAACTGGGCCTCACCGGCGACGATGCGTTCCATGTGAAGGTCTCGCCCAACGGCTCGACCTGGTATGAGGCACTGACCATTGCACAGGGGTCGGGTCTCGTGACGCTGCCGATTGGCCAGCTCGCCTTTCCGGCGGTGCAGAACCCTTCGGCCAACGTCAATACGCTCGACGACTACGAAGAAGGCACCTTCACGCCCGCCATCGCCTTTGGCGGCGCAGGGGTCGGGGTCACCTATGGCTCGCCGACGCTGGGCCGCTACACCAAGATCGGTCGCACGGTCTCGGTGGCGGTCAATCTGGTGCTGACCAGCAAGGGCAGCTCGACCGGCACGGCGACACTGACGGGGCTTCCATTCGCTGCCGCGAATGATTCGATCAGCGTCAGTGCAGCAATCGGCTACGCCACGGGCTTTGCCGGCGTGACGGGGTCGGTGCTCGCCACCATCACCGCCAACAATTCCCGGTTCAACATTCTCCACTCCAACAATGGCGCGGCGGCGGCGCTCAGCAATTCGAGTTTCACCAACAGCTCGCAACTGTTCCTCAACGCGGTTTACGACGTCTAGAGCATTTCACCGTTTCGCTGAATCGGTGCAATGCTCCACGTTCTTGCTTGGTCACGTTTCCGAACCGCAAAAGTGGTATCCACTTTTGCTGGAAACGCTCTGTGTCGGCGGGGCTTTCCACCGGCGCGGCAAGCGGCTAGGCCTTCCGGGTCAGTGTTTTCGACCCGGAAGTGCCCAATGCAATCCTCGCCCATCGACCCCGCAAAACTCGACAAGCTTGCCGAAGTCGCCATCCATGTCGGCCTCGGCCTCAAAGAGGGCCAGGACCTGTTCCTGACCTCGCCGACGAGTGCCCTGCCGCTGGCGCGCAAGATTGCCGAGCATGCCTACAAGGCTGGCGCCGGGCTGGTGACGACGATCTTTTCCGACGAAGAGATGACGCTGGCGCGCTATCGCTACGGCAAGGATCTGAGCTTTGATCGCGCGCCGGGCTGGCTCTATGAGGGCGTCGCCAAGGCGTTCGACAACAACACCGCGCGCCTCGCCATTTCGGGTGACAATCCGATGCTGCTCGGGAGCCAGGATGCGGAAAAAGTCGGCCGCGCCAACCGGGCTAATTCGCAGGCCTATCGGCCGGCGCTCAGCAAGATCGTGAGCCACGAAATCAACTGGTCGATCGTGCCCTATCCGGGCACCTCCTGGGCGAAGGAAGTGTTCCCCAGCGACCCCGAAGATGTCGCGGTCGCCAAGCTCGCCGAGGCGATCTTTGCGGCGACGCGCATTTCGACCGCCGACCCCGTCGCGGAATGGGCGGCGCATAATGCGCGCCTGCTCGAACGGCAGAAATGGCTGACCGGCAAGAATTTCAAGGCGCTCAAATATTCGGGCCCTGGCACTGACCTCACACTCGGCCTCGCCGACGGGCATGCCTGGAAAGGCGGCGCCAGCCATTCGCGCAATGGCATCATCTGCAACCCCAACATCCCGACCGAAGAAGTGTTCTCGACACCGCACCGCCTGCGCGTCGATGGGCATGTCTCCTCGACCAAACCGCTAAGCTACAATGGCACGCTGATCGACAACATCGTGATGAAATTCGAAGCCGGCAAGATCGTCGATGTGCAGGCGAGCCGTGGCCGCGATGTGCTGGTCAAGGCGATGGATTCCGACGAGGGCGGCCGTCGCATCGGCGAAGTGGCGCTGGTGCCGCATTCCTCGCCGATCAGCCAGAGCGGCATTCTATTTCTCAACACGCTGTTCGACGAAAACGCTGCGAGCCACATCGCACTCGGCCAGTGCTATTCCGACTGCTTTGTCGATGGCGCGACGATCACGCCCGAAGAAGTCGACAAGCGCGGCGGCAACAAATCGGTGATCCATATCGACTGGATGATCGGCTCCGGCCAGATCGACATCGACGGCATCGGCCAGGATGGCGGCATCACGCCCGTGATGCGCAAGGGCGAATGGGCCTGAGTCCAATCACAACGGCACCAACCAAGACCACGAGGCAATCATGGCACTGAGCACTGGACAAAGACTGGATCGACTGAAGGTTCGCATCGCCGAACTTTCTTATTGGCGGGCGCGCGAGGGCGTTCCCATCAGCGGCTGGAGCCTCGATGGCGCACCCATCGCGATCGGCGCGTCATGGCCGGACCGCAAGGGTGTGCACAAATTCGCTGCCACCGCCGAAGTGCCTGAGCATTGGCCGATCGACGAGACCAGGCTGGTCCTCGATCTGGGCGGCGAGAGCCTCGTGACGCTCAGCTATCCCAATCGCGATGCGGTCTCGTTCGGGGTCGATCCCTATCATCGCGAGTTCCCCGTGCGCCACCGCCAGATCGCCATCGCCGCGGAGAGCACGGCGCGCGACCTGTTCGGCCAACCCGTCCAGGCACCGAAACTCAATCGCGCCGCGCTGCAATGGATCGATGGCCCGGTGCATCGTTTTCATATGCTGCTGAAGCAGGTGCATGAAGCGGCGACGATCCTCGGCGCTCACAATGTCGTGCCGCATCTGCTCGATGCGGCGGAAGCAGCGCATCGCAGCCTCGACTGGCCGTCGGATACCGAGAACTACATCGCCCGTATGGCGCCCTCGCCGGGCCAGCAGACCATCTGGGAATTGCCGCCCATCATCGACAATCCATCGGCGCTCGATCAAGGCCAGCGCGCCAGCGTGGTCGCTGCCTTCGAGATGCTGACCAGTTCCCTCAAGGCCCTGCAGGCGCGCTTCCCGCAGGAGGGCGAGTTGCTGATGACGGGGCACGCCCACATCGATCTCGCCTGGCTCTGGCCCTATGACGAGACGCGCCGCAAGATGCGCCGGACCTTCCACACCGCGCTGGCGCTGATGGAGGCGTCCGACGATTTCAGGTTTAATCAATCGACGGCGCATTACTACGCGCAGATCGAGGAGGATGATCCGGCGCTGCTGAAGCAGATCAAGGCGCGCGTCGCCGCCGGGCAATGGGAAGTCATTGGTGGCATGTGGGTCGAGCCCGACACCAACATGCCCAATGGTGAATCGCTGGCGCGCCAGATCCTTTATGGCCAGCGCTATTTCGAGAAGCATTTCGGCAAGCGCCATACCGTGTGCTGGCTGCCCGATTGCTTCGGCTTCTCCGGCGCGATGCCGCAATTGCTGCAGCAGGGCGGCATCGACAGCTTCTTCACCATCAAGGTCAACTGGTCCGAGACTAACCGTATTCCAGCCGATTTGTTCTGGTGGGAAGGGCTCGATGGCTCGCGCGTTCTGGCGCACACGTTCGACAATCCGATGTCGGGCTACAATGGCGCGGTGCAGCCCGATTGTCTCGTACCGACCTGGAACAATTTCCGCGGCAAGGTACACCATGGCACATCGCTGCTGGCAGTCGGCTATGGCGATGGCGGCGGTGGCGTCACCCCCGACATGGTCGAGCGCGAAGTGCAACTGCGCGATTTTCCCACCATTCCCAAGACCCGCTGGGGCCATGTGGCCGACTATTTCGCCGATGCGCATAAGCGTGCCGGCGAGGTGACGCTGCCGGTCTGGTCGGGCGAGATCTATCTCGAACTGCATCGCGCCACGCTGACCACGCAATCGGGCGTCAAGCGCAAGCATCGGCAGGCCGAGCGGGCGCTGATCACCGCGGAGACCGCGGCCTCGCTCGCGCATCTATTGGGGGCGGCAAAGCCCGCCTCGCTCGAGCCCCATTGGCGCCTCGTCCTCAAGAACGAGTTCCACGATATCCTGCCGGGATCTTCTATCCGCGAAGTCTATGTCGACGCCGAGCGTGAGCTGGATGCTGCGATTGAGGCCGGTAAATCGGCGCAGGCGGCGGCGCTCGATTCCATCGCTGCTCAACTGACGAAGGGCGATGGTGACGGGCTGCTGATCGTCAATCCATCGCTCTCGACGCGCCGGATTGGTGCGGGCGCCGCGACGATCCCACCGCTGGGTGTCGCTGTGGTCCCGCGAGCTGCGTCGCCGATCCCCGGCCTGTCGGTCAGCACCAAGCATATCGAGAACGCCATCCTCAAGGCGACCATCGCTGCCGATGGCACGATAGCCTCGCTCATCCATAAGCCGACGGGCCGCGAGTCTCTGGAGGGCGCTGGCAATCAGCTCTGGGTCTATCCGGTCGACAAGCCGCGCAATTGGGACGCCTGGGATATCGACGAGGACTACGCAGCGCGCGGCGAGCAGCTAAAGGATGTCGAGAGCATCACTGTTACCGAGGACACTCCGCACCGCGCCGCCGTCACTATCGTACGGAAATATCGCGCCTCGACCATCACGCAGATTTATGTGCTCACCGCCAATTCGCCGCGTCTCGATATCGAGACGACGCTCGACTGGCACGATCGTCGCGTGTTCCTGCGCACGCTAACCCCGGTCGCGGCGCAGAACAGTACCGCGACGTTCGAATGCGCCAACGGCGTCGTGAAGCGTTCGACCCACACCAACACATCGTGGGACCAGGCGATGTTCGAGGCGGTGGCGCACCGCTTTATCGACCTCAGCGAGACTGGCTTCGGCGTGGCGCTGCTCAACACCGCCAAATACGGACACAATGTGCGGGGCAATGTGCTGGGAATGAGCCTCCTGCGCTCGCCGATCTATCCCGATCCCCTCGCCGACGAAGGCACGCAGAGCTTTACCTATGCGCTGCTGCCGCATGAGGACGACTGGCATGAGGGCGGTGTGCGCGAAGAGGCCGAGGATCTGAACCAGCCGCTGCTGACCCGCGAAATCTCGGGCCTCGCTCTCGGCACGATCACGCCGTTGACGGTGAGCGGCATCCCTGCCGCCTTCTCCGGACTGAAGCCGACCGAGGATGGCGACGGACTGGTGTTCCGCATCTATGAGCCAGCCGGCCGCCGCGGCGACTTTGCGGTGACAGCGCCAGGCTGGTCGGCAGCGCCGGTCACCATCATGGAAGAGCCGCAGCAGCGCGATGCGTCCTCCGCTCTAATGCCCTTCGAAGTGCGGAGCTGGAAGCTGCAGCGGCACTGAGGTGCAGTTGTGAGGCCACGATCTGCCGCTTCCCTCCCCCTTGAGGGGAGGGACTGAGGGTGGGGGTTGGCCCCACGCTCCGTGTCTGTTGCTTAACCCCCACCTCAGTTTCGCTAGGCCTATCGGCCAGCTCCACTATCCTCCCCTCAAGGGAAGTGGAGGGCTAGATCAGTCCCGCCTCACGGGCCGCGGCGAGATAGCCGCGGCTCACCGGCAGGCGCAACCCGTTGCTGAGCTCGACCAGCACCTTGCCCTCGGCGCGATGCGCCTTGACCACGACCTCACGCGCCACCCAGTGCGAGCGGTGGATCTGCAACCCCTTGAGCGGACCCGTCTCGCGCATCGCATCGGCGAGCCGCATCAGCACCAGCGTTTTGCCCCGGTCGGTGACGATGTCGACGTAATGGTCCTCGACGATCAGCGCCAGCAGCGTGCCGCGCTGCGCTGGCGGGACGCGCTCGAGAATGGCTGGAGGGCCAGCTGCGACGGCTGCGGATTTGGGCTCGAGCAGCAGCACGATGGCGACGACACCGATCGCCACCGCGAAGCTCTGGCCCAAGAGGACAAGGGCGCCGCCGAGACTGAAATTGGCCGTGCCGAAGGTGATGAGATTGATAGTCGAGACGATCAGCGTCGCGCCTGCGCCGGCCGGCAGGCTCATGATCGCCAGCCGCTGCCAGAAAGACCGGCCGCGACCCCAGAGCGCGTCGGCGAACATCGAGAGCCCGTAACCGGCCGCATAGGTGAGGAACACCACGGCAACCCAATAGGCGAGCCGCTGCAGCATCGGCAGCAGGTCGAACGTGCCGAAGGGGCCTGCCAGCCCGAGGACAATCGCGATGACGCCCATAGTGCCCAGGCTTTTGGGGTTGAGCAGATGACGCTGCGTTTCACGAAGCGTCGATTGCAGGGCGCTGTCGTTCACGAAGTTTCCCGTTGTCCCGCGAAGTGTCGTTTGCCGGCGCCACTCTAGTGGCTCACTTGGCTTGGGCAAGTCCACGGAGATGTCGCCCATGTCGCTCGCCCCATTGCTCGCTGCCCCGCTCGCCATCCAGATCCATGCCGGTGCCGCGATGCTCGCCATGCTGCTGGGGGCGATCATTCTCTTCCGCCGCAAGGGGACCCACCTCCACAAGGTGCTGGGCCGCGTCTGGGCCGCACTGATGCTGATCGTTGCGACCAGCGCCATCTTCATCAACGAAATCCGGCTGGTCGGACCGTTCTCGCCCATCCATTTGTTCGTGTTGCTGACTTATGCGGGCATCGGCTTCGCGATCTGGGAAATCCGCCACGGACGGGTGCAAAGCCATCAGGCGACGATGAAATCGGTCTATCTGGGTGCGCTGCTGCTCACCGGCGCCTTCACCCTGCTGCCGGGGCGGCGCATGCATGATGTCCTGTTCGGCGCCGAATCCGGGTGGCTGCCCTCGCTGATCGCCATCCCGCTGGTGCTGGCGATCACCTTTGTCCTGTGGCGCAGGCTGATGCCACGCCGCGTCGTTGCCGTCTCTTGAACCTGCCGCACCTCGTCTGGCACAGTGCCGGCGGGGGATGCGATGGGGCAGGACGTTCCGCAATTTACGCTGCGCGACGGCAAGGTGATGCCGCAGCTGGGATTCGGCGCATGGCAGATCGCCAATGCCGATTGTCCCGCTGTCATCGGCGAAGCGATCCGCGTGGGCTATCGCGCCTTCGACACCGCCCAGGCTTACAACAATGAAGAGGGCGTCGGCCGCACCATCCGCGAGTGCGGCCTGCCGCGCACGGACTTCTTCATCACCAGCAAATTGCGCAACAACGCCCATAGCCGCGATCTCGCACTGCGGAGCTTCGATGAGAGCATGAAGAAGCTCGGCTTCGACCAGCTCGATCTGTTCCTCATTCAGTGGCCCGTTCCCAATCAGGACAAATATGTCGAGGCCTGGAAGGTGCTGGTCGAGCTGCAGCAGCAGGGGCACATCCGCTCGATCGGCGTCTCCAATTTCGACCGCGAGCATCTCGAGCGGATCATCGGCGAGAGCGGTGTTACGCCCGTGATCAACCAGATCGAGCTTCATCCGCTGTACCAGCAGCGCACTTTGCGCGGCTATCACGCCCGTCGCGGCATCCGCATCGCCAGCTGGAGTCCGCTCGGCCCAGGCACCACGAGCGCCGCCTGGTGGTGGACGCATGGCCGCTCGACCGAGGGCAATCTGTTTGGCGATCCCACCATCACTGCCATCGCCCGCAAGCATGGGCGCAACCCGGCGCAGATCATCCTGCGCTGGCATGTACAGGAGGGTCTGCTGCTCAACTGCAAATCGGCCAATCCGGTCCGCATCGCCGAGAACTTTGCGCTGTTCGATTTCGAGCTCGATGCCGAGGATATCTATCGCATCGAGGCCATGGACCGGCCCGAGAGCGGCAAGATCGGCGCTGAGCCGAGCGAGTGGAATTTGCTGTCCTGAGCGCCTCGCGCTGTTAAAAGCCCCCATGCCGCCGCTGCCCTCGACCTTCGACTATCGCCCGCCCCCGGGCATCGACATCGTCCACGAGGACGAGCGACTGATCGTCTGCAACAAGCCGAGCGGGCTGCTGACCGTGCCGGGCAAGGACATCTCGCTCGCCGATTGCCTCGAAGCCCGCGTCCAGACGCGCTATGCCGACCGGCCGGCGACCAAAGTCGTGCATCGGCTCGACAAGGACACGTCCGGTCTGCTGCTGCTCGCCTTCGACAAGCCGGCGCTGGCTTCTCTCGGCAGCCAGTTCGAGCATCGCAAAATCGACAAATATTACGTCGCGCGCATCTGGGGCGAGATCGAGGGCGAGAGCGGGTTGATCGATTTGCCGCTCGCCACCGATTGGGAGAACAAGCCGCGCCAGCGTGTCGACCATGAGCGTGGCCGCCAAAGCCAGACGCGCTGGGAGGTGCTGGCGCGCGAGGGCGGCGTCACGCGCGTGAAACTCACCCCGCTCACCGGCCGCACCCACCAATTGCGGGTCCACATGCTGGCCATCGGTCACCCGATTCTCGGCGACAGTTTCTATGCCGAAGGCGAAGCGCTGGCGGCGGCCGACCGTTTGCAGCTCCATGCCGAAATGCTGGGCTTTGCCCACCCCGCCGACGGCACGCGACGCGAGTTCGTCGCCCCGGCGCCTTTCTAGTTCGCCACAATCTCTCCCCGAAATGATCAATCGCTGGCCCCATAGCCTGCCTAGGGTGCGCTGGGGCTCATCACAGGAGTTATGCGTGATGAACAAAATGACCGAGCAATCACAGGACCTTGCAGACAGCCTGGCCGAGGGAATCGCGGCCATCATGGCCGCCGACGAAGAGCTGAGTCGCGCCGAAGATCTGGCCGACCTCTTCCTCGACGAACTGAACCGCCTCTGGGCCGACCCCGAGCCGCTGCAGCTCTCTTGAGGCTTCTACGCCCCGGCTTGCGCTGATCCCGGGGGTCGCATAAACGTGACCCTCAGGCACCCGTAGCTCAGCTGGATAGAGCGCTGCCCTCCGAAGGCAGAGGTCACAGATTCGAATTCTGTCGGGTGCGCCAAACCTACATAAAAATCAATAGTTTGCGGTCGTTCGTGCTGCGGAGTTCGGCGAAACTGGGGTGCCGGGTAACGCCGGGGCAACACGTCGGGTTAGTTCGCTCACGGGTTCCACCAGGCGGCCGGCGTCGTATGTGCAAACGGACAGAGGGGCCCACCACGGGCCCCTTCTTCCTTTGGTGGGGGTTGGCTACTCGGCAGCCATTGGCCTCGCGTTTTGCTCCAGGCCGGCCAGCAAGCGCGCCAATGCCAAACTTGCTTGTTGCTCGCTGCGATAGCGGCGGCCGATTTCCATCATCAGGACGGTGTCGGGCAGGAAGGTCAGCTCATTGAAAATCGCGTGCCAGTCGATGTCGCCCCAGCCGAGCGGCATGTGGAGGTCGCCGATGCCCATCGCGGTGTTTTCCTGCGGGTGGTACGGCTCGTAGAAGCCTTGGGGGCGGCCGAAGGAATCGTGAACGTGCAGGTGGCCAGCGACCGGCGCCATGGCGCGGATCTGGTCCATGAAATCGAGGCCGCGATAGGTCGCTTCGATGTAGGCGTGGCTGAAATCGATAAGGGCGACGACGTTGGGGTGGTTCAACGCAGTCACCGTCTCGGCGATTTGTGCCGGTGTCTGACGGTACTGCCCGAGCGCTGTCGTGAAGATGTTCTCGAGCGCGATGCGGACGCCATGGGGCTTGGCGAACTCAGCGAGCTCGGTGAGAGCTTCGCGCTCGCGCTGATCGGCGCCGCTGCGCTCGTGGATCTGGTCGGCGCGAAGCTGGCCGCCGTGCTGCACGAGAATGCGGGCGCCGACGCGGTCGCAGATTTCGACCAGGGCCTTGGCAGCTTCGAGCTGGTAGCGCTGGGTAGCCGGGTCCATGAAGTTGGACGAGACGAGCCCGTGCACTGTGTAGCGGAAGCCGAACTGCTTGGTGATCGCGACGAGGCGCTGGGCGCGCTCTTTGATGATACGGCCGCCGGCGATCAAGTCGACGCCCGTAAGGCCGAGCTCAACTGTGTCGCAGCCGATCTCGGCAAGCGCGCGCAGATCGGTTTCGAGGCTCAGCAGTTCGCCGTCTTCGGAGCTGACATTGAAGCCGGTGCCAATGATGTTTCCCATGATCGATATCCTGTTGGTGATCAGTGTGCGTTGAGGCGCTTGCCGTCTTCGAGCGAGAAGACGTGGAGGGCGTCGGCGCCGAGCGACAGATGTACCGGCGCGCCCGAGGGCATCTCGATGGTGCCCGTGTCGAGCGCGATGAGGCGGCTACCATTTGCGTCGGCATGGATCAGGCGATTGGCGCCGAGCTCCTCGACGTAATCGACGATCGCCGGGATGGCGCCGGCCGTGCCGGCATCGGTGCGACGGATCTGTTCGGGGCGGACGCCAAGCACGATCTTGCGGCCTGGCGTGCGATAGCCGTTAAGCGAGCTGACATCGAGACGGCCGCCTTGGCCATGCATGAATTTGCCGTCGGCGTCGAACTCGCCTTCGAGGAGGTTCATCGCCGGTGAGCCGATAAAGTCGGCGACGAAGCGGCTGGCAGGATTGTTGTAGACGTCGGTGGGCTTGCCCACCTGCTCGACGCGGCCGCTGTTCATGATGATGAGACGGTCGGCCAGCGTCATGGCTTCGGTCTGGTCGTGCGTGACGAACACCGAGGTGACACCGAGTTCGCGATGGAGCTTGCGGACTTCGGCGCGCATGGCGACGCGGAGTTTGGCATCGAGGTTCGAGAAGGGTTCGTCGAAGAGGAATATCTTCGGCTCGCGAATCATGGCGCGGGCCATGGCGACACGCTGGCGCTGGCCGCCGGAGAGTTCGCCGGGACGGCGGTCGAGGTAGGGCTCGAGGCCGACGATCCTGGCGACCTTCATGACGCGCTCGGCGCGCGAGACCTTCGGCACGCCCGCGACCTTCAGCGAATAGCCGATGTTCTTTTCGACCGTCATATGCGGGTAAAGCGCGTAGTTCTGGAACACCATGGCGCAACCGCGCTCGCGCGGTTCGAGTTCGTTGACCACGCGGTCGTCGATGGCGATCTCGCCTTCGGTGATCTCTTCGAGGCCGGCGATCATCCGGAGCAGCGTGGACTTGCCACAGCCCGAGGGGCCGAGGATGACGACGAATTCGCCGGGCTCGATCTCAACGTCGACACCGTGGACGACGAAGGTCTTCTTGTAGCGCTTCTTGACGCCGCGGATGCTGATGGCCGTCATCGCATACTCCTCACTTGTCGGTTGAAACGAGGCCGCGCACGAACCAGCGCTGCATGAAGGCAACGACGAGCAACGGCGGCAGCATGATGATGAGAGCGCCCGCCATGGTGACGTTCCAGTCGGGTGTGCCGTTCTGTGCCGGGATCAACGCCTTAAGCTGCATCACCGCCGTGCCGTAATGGGCGCGGTCAGTGGTGATGAGCAGCGGCCACAGATACTGGTTCCACGAATAGACGAACATGATGGTCGCGAGCGCCAGCATGTTGGTGCGGCTCAAGGGGATCAGCACATCGGTGAAGAAGCGGATCGGACCCGAGCCATCCATCTTCGAGGCTTCGACCAACTCATCCGGGATCGTCATGAAGAACTGGCGGTAGAGGAACGTGCCGGTCGCCGTAGCGATCAGGGGCAGGATCATGCCGGGATAGGAATTGAGGAGGTTCCAGCTCAGTCCGATCTGGATGCCGGTGAGGGACTGGACGAGGCCGGTGATGCCGAGCGTATCGAGGATGGTCTGGAAGGGCGAGAGCGCGTTCGCAGCGATCGAATAGGTTGGCACGATTCGCACTTCGAGCGGCAGCATGAGCGTGATGAAAATCAGCCAGAAGCTCAACATGCGGCCGCGGAAATCGAAGAAGACGATGGCGAAGGCGGAGAGCGCGGCGAGAACGATCTTGCCGCTGGTGACACCCACTGCGACGATCAGCGAGTTGAGGAGCTTTGGACCGAGATCGGCCCGACGCCAGGCCTCGCTGAGGTTCTCCATCAAATGGTTCGATGGCCACAGGCTGATGGGAATGCGCGAGACTTCCTGCAGCGATTGCGAGCCGGCGACGAGTACCACCCAGAACGGCGCAATGACGACGATGAGACCGACCGCCATGACGAAATAGGTGACGGTGTCGAAAGTACGCGAGCGTTCGATCATGGCCGCCTCACGAATAGTGGATCTTGCGTTCCACCCATTTGAACTGGATGAACGTCAGTGCGATGACAATGATCATGAGGACGATCGACTGTGCGGCCGCGCCGGAATAGTCGAGGCCTTTGAAGCCGTCGAAATAGATCTTGTAGACCATCACCGTGGTGGCCCCGATCGGTCCGCCTTCGGTCATCGTGTCGATCAGGCCGAAGCTGTCGGTGAAGCTCGAAATGATGTTGATGATGAACAGGAAGAACGTCGTCGGTGCGATGAGCGGCAATTGCAGGTCGAGCATGCGGCGGAAGGGGCGCGCGCCATCCATGGCGCCGGCTTCAGTGAGCGACCGCGGAATGCCCTGCAGCGCCGCGAGGAAGAACACGAAATTGTAGCCGATGCCGAGCCAGGCGTGACACACGATGACCATCAGCAGCGCGTGCCAGCCGATGGTCGAAGGGTCCCAGATGCCGGGCCAGAGCTTGTTGATCGCGCCAATCAAGCCTGCTTCGGGCGAGAACATGAAGCGGAAAGCGACACCGGCGGCAGGCGCTGCAATGGCGTAGGGCCAGATGAAGATGCCCTTGATGAGGCCGGTGCCTTTGAGCGCGCGATCGGCAAAGAGGGCGAGGATCAACGCGCCGGCCATTGAGAGAGCGGTCGAGACGACCGCGTAGAAGCCGCTGCGGAGGACGGTGGTCCAGTAGCGGTCGTCGGCGAAGACGGCGAGGAAGTTATCGACGCCGGCCCAACTGTTGCCGCCGCCCCAGGGCTGCTCGAGCGTGAAGGCCCAATAGAGGGCCTGCGTGGTCGGCCAGTAAAAGAAGATCAGGACGAGCAGCAGTTGCGGCGCGAGCAGCAGCCAGGGCAGCGAGTTCTTGCGGTAGTAGGCGCGGCGTTCCATCGGCACTCATCCAAGCGTCAAATGCAACATGGGCGGCACAAGGCCGCCCATGCAGGGGGAGGGAGCGATCAGGGGAGCTGAGCGCCCTGATAGGTCTTCTCGAATTTGCGGAGAACCGCGTTGCCATGCTCGACGGCGGTGTCGAGTGCTTCCTGCACCGGCACGTTGTTGAACAGCACGGCGGCGATGGCATCGCCCACTTCCTTGCGGATCTGGACATAGTTGCCCAGGCGGATGCCGCGGGTGTTCTCAGTCGGCGGCGTGAAGGTCAGGCTCTGGATGGCGAGCTCGCGGCCCTTATAGGGAGCGGCATCGTAAAAGCCCTTGGCCTTCATCGCTTCGAAGCCGGTGTTGGTGACCGGGATGTAGCCGGTGACCGTTGACCACCATTCGGCCTGCTTCGGCGTCGCGATGAAGGCGTAGAAGGCGGCGGCGCCTTTGTATTCTTCCGGGCTCTTGCCCTTCAGCGTCCAGAGCGACGCGCCACCGACGAGCGAGTTCTTGCGGTCGGTGCCGGCCCAGACGGGCAGCATCGTGTTGGTCCAGTGGACGGTCGGGTCGGCGAGTTTGGAGAAGGTGCCGTGATCGGCGACCGACGACGACGTGATCTGGCAATGGCCATGCTCGAACGCATCATTGGCGGTCTCGCCGGCGGCCTTCGACTTATGAACGAAGAGGCCTTCGTCATACATCTTCTTGATCCAGGTCAGCTGGTCGACGAACTTGCCCCTGTTGAAGACGAGTTCAGCGTTCAGCCCACCGAAGCCGTTGCCATTGGTGGCGATGGGCTGGTTGTGGATGGCCGAGAACTGCTCAAACCACTGCCACACGCCCGTCGGGTCGAACGCGACCGGGCAATCATAGCCGGCGGCCTTCATGGCGCGCGCGGCGGTTTCGACTTCTTCCCAAGTCTGCGGGAGCGGCTGGCCGATTTTGGCGAGCGCGTCAGTGTTGTAGTAGATGACGGCGGTCGAGGAGTTGAAGGGCATCGAGAGCAGTTCGCCCTTCGAGGTCGAGAAGTAGCTCGCGATCCCGGAGAAATAGTTGCTCCAGTCGATCTTGTAGCCGTTCTCTTCCATCAGCTGGCGGACGGGCATGTAGGCACCAGAGAGCATCAGATCGAGCGTGCCGGCATCGTGGATCTGCGCAATGGTCGGCTGCTTGTCGGCGCGATAGGCCGCAATCGTGTTCTGCAGATTGGTGTCGTAATCGTCCTGGCTGGTGCAGACGATTTCAAAGTCGGTTTGCGACGCGTTGAAGTCCTTGCACATCTGCTGGACCTTCTCGCTCAGATCGCCGCTGAGGCCGTACCAGAATTCAAACTTGGTGGGGGCGGCGAGCGCCGGGGCGCTGACCAGCGCCGTGCTTGTGAGGGCGAGTGCCGTCACCGACAGCCAATGGCGTTTCATCTTGAGGTTCTCCGGGAATTGGATGCCGGCGCGTGCCGACCGGCGGCACTCCTAGAGCGCTCGTTTGACGGTTCGCTCTCGCTACGATGACCGAGCAATGAAGGCTTGATGAAGCGATGACGTCACGGGCCATGACGCTGAAGCTGGAATATGACAGCGCGGTGTGATGACTGAGCGCAAGTTGCGGGCGTCGAGGTGTCATATGTCGAAGAAGAAAAACGAAAATACCGAAGACCATCAGTCGCTTGAGGCGAGCTTGCTGGCCTTGGCCAAGCCCAAGATGTCGCCCAAGGAATTGCTCAAGGCGGCGCGCAAGGCGCATCCGGACGCGAGCAAGAAGGAAATTGTCCGGGCGGCGTTTCGCTCGCTGATCGCCTCGTCGGCGACCGACCACGAAACCGCGCAAACGTTGCACGATTTCGCCATGACCGAGCGCGGCGCCGACGAGGCGTGAGACCGACTTGTCTAGAAATCTAGACAAGCTTCAAAAAATCGTCATGCAAATCATCTAGCGGGTCGACCTGGTAGGTCCCGCTATGCGTTGTGCCATCTGTTTTGTTCCGCCACCCAAGGAGCCGCTGACCATGTCGGCGGCGGCCTGGCTTCGACGCGACCCGTATACGGGTGCAAGCATGGTGCGACCTGTCGACGGCCTCACCGATGCCGACCATGCCTACATCACCGCCATCCCGCGGCGCTACGGTTTTCATGCTGCGCTGAAGCCGGTCTTCGATCTCGCGCCGAGCCGGACGCTGCATGAACTGGAGCGCTGGCTCGACTCATTCGTCGCCAGTATTGCGCCAATTGAGATCGAGGTTGGTATCGAGCTCATAGACAATGGATTCGCGATCGTCGCGCGGCGTCGCGAGCCGGCGCTGGACATGCTTGCGGCCCGTATCGTCACGGAGTTCGATCAGTTCCGGGTGGTGCACGACAACAGCGAAATCACCGAGCGCGACATGAGTCGTCTGTCGGGGGATGAACTCAACAATTACATCAATTGGGGCAGCCCGAACGTGTTCGACTGCTTCCGGTTTCATATGCCGCTCACCAACCCCGTGCCGCGACTCGAACGCGAGCACGTGAAGACTGTAATCGAGCGCCACTTCCGTCCCGTCATCGGCGCGCCATTGATCGTCGGGCAACTGGTGCTCGCGGTCGAGCCCGAGCCGCAAGCGCCGTTTCTCGTTCATTCCCTCCATGAATTCTGTGTGGCACCGCAACTAAGGATCGCCTGATGATCAACGAACTGGTGCTGACCAACGCGAATGTCGTACTGGCCGACGAGGTGGTCCTCGCCTCGGTGCTTGTGCGCGATGGGATGATCGCCGAGATCGGCGCGCCGACCGCGACGGGCGAAGATTTCGGCGGCGCATATCTGCTGCCCGGCTTTGTCGAGCTTCATACCGACGCGCTCGAGGCTCACTACAAGCCGCGGCCACGTGTGCGCTGGTCACCAGACGCGGCGATCCAGCAGCATGATGCGCAGGTCGCAGCTTCCGGCATCACGACGGTGTTCGATGCGTTGCGGGTGGGGCTCGATGAAGAGTCCGATCTCGGCCAGGACGACATGCTGCTGCTCGGCAAGGCGATCGAGACGGCCACAGCTGCGAACCGCCTGCGGGCGCAACATTTCATCCATCTGCGCTGCGAAGTGTCGACGGCCGATTGCCTCGAAGGCTTCGAATTGCTGCAGGACCATCCGCAGGTCAAGCTCGCGTCACTGATGGACCACGCACCGGGCCAGCGCCAGTTCCGCAGCATGGAGGCGGCGAAGATCTACTATCAGGGCAAGCTGAAAATGAGCGATGCCGATTTCGCCGACTTTATCACCCGACGCAATCGCGACTCCGCGACCTACGCCGATGGTCATCGCATGCACATCGCGCAGTATTGTCGTGAAAACGGTATTCGGCTTGCGAGCCATGACGACGCCACAGTTGCGCATGTGGACGAGGCGATTTCGCAGGGCACAGCAGTCGCGGAGTTTCCCACCACAATGGATGCCGCCAAGGCCTCGCACGCAGCGGGCCTGGCGGTGCTGATGGGGGCGCCCAACATCGTGCGGGGCGGCTCGCATTCGGGCAATGTGTCGGCACGGGATCTGGTCACCGAGGGCGTGCTCGACATCCTGTCGTCCGACTACATACCGTTCAGCCTGATGCAGGCCGTGTTCCATTTGTCGACCGGCGACGACGCGATCTCACTTCCCGAGGCCGTGAGTTATGTGAGCAGCTCCCCGGCAAAGGCCACCG
This sequence comes from Devosia sp., assembly GCA_039918675.1. Classification (GTDB taxonomy): domain Bacteria; phylum Pseudomonadota; class Alphaproteobacteria; order Rhizobiales; family Devosiaceae; genus Devosia_A. The sequence continues at coordinate 28,034 of JBDSHC010000110.1, read as the reverse complement.
GGCTCGACGATCGCGGCGAGATCGCTGTGGGCAAGCGGGCAGATCTCGTTCGCGTGGAAACCGTCGACACACATCCTGTGGTGCGCTCGGTGTGGTCGGAGGGCCGCCGCGTCATCTAGACGATCAGCTCCATCCGGTCGGCGGGAAAGCGGCTCAGCGCATATTGGATGGGCTTGCCGGCCGAATCGGCATCGACCGATTCCGAGACGAGAAGGATCGCCCCGGGAGCGAGCCGCAGCAGCCGCGTTTCTTCGGCGTCGGCATGGCGGGCCGAAATGTGCGTCGAGAGGCGCGAATAGTCGGCGATGCCGAGTGCCTTGAATGCCGCGGTGACGGATTTGGCCCGCTCGAACTGCTCCGGGAAATCAGCGAAATGCCGGTGGTCGAGCCAACTGGTCGCGCGCGAGAGAGGGCGCCCATCCGCCAACGATAGCGTTTCGAGCCGCACTGTCTTTGCGCCGGGCCTGAGGCGGAGAGCGGTTGCGACCACGGGTGTTGCGGTCTCGACACTATGCGCCAGGATACGCCGCTCTAGGCTGCGCGCCTGTCCAGCGAGGCCCTCTGAAAATCGCGTGCGCTTGCCAATTCGGTAGCTCGCGCGATTGGCCTGCTCGACGAAGGTACCCCGCCCCTGCTCGGCGCGAACGACGCCTTCGTCGGCCAGCGCGGCAAGAGCCCGACGCACGGTATGTCGATTGACGGAAAAGCGCTGCGCAAGGTCCAACTCGCCCGCAAGCTTGTCGCCGCGCTGTAGCTTGCCGCCAACGATGTCGAGCCGGATGGCATCGGCGATGCGGCGCCACATCGCGACGCCACTCAACAGATCATCCTCGCGTCGGGAAGTTGTCATGGCACCTTCATATCGCGCGCCTAAGAACGAGATCAGCGTTTAACTTGTCTATATATCTAGACATTTTGAGGTGTCCAATGGAAAGCGCGGCCGCTCAAACGACAGATGGTGCACGACAGGCAGCGCTCGGCGTGCTCGCCAACGCAGCGGCCACAGATCTCGAGACAATCTGGCACACCTGGGAAAACCAGCCAGAGGTGCAAATGATCCGCAGTCCGGAAACGGGGCTTATCATGCTGCGCGGCCGGACCGGCGGTGGTGGCGCGCCCTTCAACCTCGGCGAGGCAACAGTGAGCCGCGCCAGCGTGCGGATCGATAGCGGCGAGATCGGACATGGCTATTGCCTTGGCCGCGATCTCGACAAGGCGAGGCTGATCGCTGTGCTCGATGCACTCTATCAGCGCGAGCCCGACAATATCGACTTCGCCATCCTCCGCCCGCTGCGCGACATCTCCCATGCTGCCGATGAGAAGCAACGCGCCGAGACCGCGGCGACCAAGGTCGAGTTCTTCACTGTGGCCCGCGGAGAGGATTGATGGAGACGCTCACTCTCGATGGCGGTTTCGATCTGCCGGTATTCGCAGCGCAGGGAACTTTTCGGGCGTTGATGGATGCATTCGCCAATCCGGGCCAGCCGCAGCCGCTTGCCTACACGCTGCATCCGCCGGCGGGTCTTGCAGCTGAGCTCGCGGCAGTGGCGCTGACGATGTGCGATCACGATACATCATTGTGGCTCGACGCCCCCATCGCCGAGGCGCCGGGTGTGGCCGCCTGGTTGCGTTTTCACACATCGGCCCCATTGGCCACGGAGCTGCGAGACGCGCAGTTTGCGCTGGCTGCCGATGCGATGCATCTGCCGGCTCTCGAAGAGTTTGCGCTCGGCACCGACGAGTATCCCGATCGCTCGACGACTGTGGCGCTCAAGCTGCCATCGCTCAGCGGCGGCCCTGTGCTGACGTTGCGCGGCCCCGGGATCAGCGGCTCGGTTGCGATCGCGCCGGTTGGATTGCCGCCGGACTTCATCGCGCAATGGGCTGGCAATCGTGCGCTGTTTCCGCGTGGCATCGATCTGCTGCTGGTTGCCGATGGCAAAGTGATCGGCTTGCCGCGCACCACACGGATTTCGGAGGGCTGAGATGTATGTCGCCGTCAAGGGTGGCGAGGCCGCCATCGCCAATGCCCACGCGTTGCTCGTCGACCGGCGGCGTGGCGACCGCGCTGTTCCCGCGTTGCGGCTCGATCAGATCGTCGAGCAGCTTGGGCTCGCAGTCGACCGTGCTATGGGCGAGGGCTCGCTGTACGACAAGGAGCTTGCCGCGCTCGCTATCGTTCAGTCGCGCGGCGATCTGATCGAAGCGATTTTCCTCGTGCGCGCCTATCGAACCACGCTGCCGCGCTTCGGCTTCTCCGAGCCGATCGATACTGCTGAGATGCAGATCGACCGGCGCATATCCGCGACGTTCAAGGATTTGCCGGGTGGCCAATTGCTTGGGCCGACCTTCGACTACACGCACCGCCTGCTCGATCCGGCTCTCGTTGCTGGCGCAGATGTCCCGGCAGCGCCCGCGCGCGAGGCCTCGGGCGAAGCTACGCCGCGCGTTACCGATCTTCTCGCGCATGAGGGGTTGATTGAACCCGATGGTCTGTCGACTGGTGAGATCGGCGATTTGACACGCGAGCCGATGCAGTTCCCCATGTCTCGTGACCTTCGTTTGCAGGCGCTGGCGCGGGGCGACGAGGGGTTCCTTCTCGCGCTCGGCTACTCGACGCAGCGCGGCTATGCCCGCTCCCATCCCTTCGCCGGCGAAATCCGCATCGGCGAGGTGGAAGTCGAGCTCGATGTCCCCGAGCTCGGCTTCCCCGTTTCGCTCGGGCGCATCCGCGTGACGGAGTGCCAGATGGTCAATCAGTTCAAAGGCAATGCCGAAACACCGCCGCAGTTCACGCGCGGCTACGGTCTCGTGTTCGGCCAGGCCGAGCGCAAGGCCATGGCCATGGCGCTATGCGATCGCGCCTTGCGCGCCCGTGAGCTGGGCGAAGACATCGTCGCACCGGCACAGGACGAAGAGTTTGTGATCTCGCACTCGGACAATGTGCAATCGACCGGCTTCGTGGAGCATCTGAAGCTGCCGCACTATGTCGATTTCCAGGCGGAGCTCGGCCTGATCCGAAGGCTGCGCGCCGAGCATGAAGCGTCGTCGCGGTTGGGCGAAGGACCAGACTCCGGGTCGTTCGATCCAGAGCAGAAAAAAGACGCCATTATGGAAGCGGCAGAATGAACCACATCGCTGGGTACAACTTCGCCTATCTCGACGAACAGACCAAGCGGATGATCCGTCGCGCCATTCTCAAGGCCATCGCCATCCCGGGCTATCAGGTGCCGTTTGCGAGCCGTGAAATGCCAATGCCTTATGGCTGGGGCACAGGGGGCGTGCAGGTGACGGCGTCGATCATCGGCCCCGATGACGTGCTGAAGGTCATCGACCAGGGCGCCGACGACACGACCAATGCCGTTTCGATCCGTGCCTTCTTCGCCAAGGTCGCCGATGTCGCGACCACGACGCATACGAGCGAGGCGACAATCATCCAGACGCGCCATCGCATCCCGGAAGAGAAGCTGACTACCGGCCAGATTCTCGTTTACCAGGTGCCGATTCCCGAGCCGCTGCGCTTCCTTGAAGCGCGCGAGACCGAGACCCGCAAGATGCATGCGCTCGAGGAATACGGCCTCATGCATGTGAAGCTCTATGAAGACATCGCGCGGCATGGCGAGATCGCGACCACCTATGCCTATCCGGTAAAGGTCGAGGGCCGCTATGTGATGGACCCATCTCCGACGCCGAAATTCGACAACCCGAAAATGCATATGAGCGAGGCACTGCAATTGTTCGGTGCCGGCCGTGAGAAGCGCATCTATGCGGTACCGCCTTATACGGAAGTCGTCAGCCTCGACTTCGAAGACCATCCCTTCGAGATCCAGCATTTCAGCGAGCCGTGTGCGCTTTGCGGTTCGACCGGCGTCTATCTCGACGAGGTCGTGCTCGACGACAAGGGCGGGCACATGTTCGTCTGCTCGGACACCGATCATTGCGAAGATCGCCGAGAGCACGGCCATCAGGGAAAGCAGGCGGCGTGATGAGCGATCAACCTCTTCTCAAAGTCGAAGGCCTCAGCAAATATTATGGCGGCCGCATGGGCTGTGCCGATGTGAGCTTCGAGCTCTGGCCAGGCGAAGTGCTGGCCGTCGTCGGCGAGAGCGGGTCGGGCAAGACGACGCTGCTCAATTGCCTGTCGACCGCGCTGGAGCCGAGTTTTGGCCGCGCCGAATATCGCATGCGCGATGGCAAGTTCCGCAATCTCTACGAACTCAGCGAGGCCGAGCGGCGCTTCCTCATGCGCACCGACTGGGGCTTTGTGCATCAGAACCCGGCCGATGGCCTCCGCATGACGGTCAGCGCGGGCGCCAATGTCGGTGAGCGCCTGATGGCAGTGGGCGATCGCCACTATGGGCGCATCCGCTCGACGGCGCTCGACTGGCTAAGCCGCGTCGAGATCGCAGCGGATCGGATCGACGATCAGCCGCGCGCCTTCTCGGGTGGCATGCGGCAGCGCCTGCAGATCGCGCGCAATCTCGTCACCTCGCCGCGCCTCGTCTTCATGGATGAGCCCACCGGTGGCCTCGACGTGTCGGTGCAGGCACGCTTGCTCGATTTGCTGCGCGGTTTGGTAGCAGATCTCGGACTGGCCGCGGTCATCGTCACGCATGATCTTGCCGTGGCCCGTCTCCTCTCCCATCGCATGATGGTGATGAAGGATGGCCGCGTCATCGAATCGGGTCTCACCGATCGCGTGCTCGACGATCCGCGCGAGCCCTACACCCAGCTTCTCGTCAGCTCGATTTTGCAGGTTTGACCATGATGGATATCGCGCTGCCGATGGATTTCATCGTGTCGGGTGGCATGCCTCCCGCACTGGGCGGCGAGACCGGCCCCATTGTTCTCTCCGTGCGCGATGTCGCTAAGACCTTCACCATGCATCTGCGCGATGGCGTGGTGCTGCCCGTGGTCTCGGGTGTGAGCTTCGACGTCGCGGCAGGTGAGTGCGTCGTACTCGGTGGCCCCTCTGGTGCCGGCAAGAGCTCGATCCTCAAAATGGTCTACGGCAATTATGGCGTCGACGCCGGTGCGATCCTGCTGGCGCGCGAAGGGGAGATGGTCGATCTTGCCACCGCGACCCCGCGCGAGACGCTCGAACTGCGTCGCGAAATCGTTGGTTATGTCAGCCAGTTCCTTCGAACCGTGCCGCGTGTAACGGCGCTCGATGTTGTCGCTGAACCGCTCCTGGCGCGCGGCGTCGCTCGCGAAGACGCCCGCAGCAAGGCGCAGACGCTTCTGGCTCGTCTCAATCTGCCGGAGCGACTGTGGTCGTTGCCTCCCGCGACGTTCTCAGGTGGCGAGCAGCAGCGCGTGAACATTGCGCGCGGTTTCATCACTGACCATCCGGTACTGCTGCTCGACGAGCCCACCGCATCGCTCGACGCGGTCAATCGTGGCGTGGTCATCAGCATGATCGAGGAAAAGAAGCGCTATGGTGTCGCCATGCTTGGCATCTTCCACGATGATGATGTGCGCACAATTGTTGCCGACCGCATCGTCGATGTGACCAAGTTCGCTGCAAGGACGATGGCGTGACGCGTCTCGGCGAGGAACCGCTGATCGATCCGACGGCGATCGTCAAGAACTCGTCGCTTGGGCGCTACACGGAGATCGGCGCGGGAAGCCATGTCTCGAACTCGACCATCGGCGACTATTCCTACGCGGTCGAGAACACCCAGATCGCCTATGCGACGATCGGCAAATTCTCAAATATCGCCAGCCACGTTCGCATCTATGCGAGCAAGCACCCGATGGAACTCGCGTCGCTCCATCACTTCACCTACCGCTCGAGCTGGTATTTCGACGACATGGACGACAACCAGGCTTTCTTTGATTGGCGCGCCGAACACGCGATCACCATTGGCCACGACACCTGGATTGGGCATGGCGCAGTGATCATGCCTGGTGTCACGTTAGGCAATGGTGCGATCATCGGCTCCAACGCCGTGGTTACTCGCGATGTCGCGCCTTACATGGTCGCCGTCGGCGTGGCCGCGAAGCCGATCCGAGCCCGCTTTGACGATAAGACCGTCGAGCGCATGGAAAAGCTCGCCTGGTGGGACTGGTCGCATGAGCGTTTGCACGACGCGATGCCCGACTTCCGCAAATTGCCTGCGGTCGAATTCCTCGACCGCTACGAAGCTTAGCCTGTCATATGACGGGGTTTTGCACTGTCACTGAAGTGTCAGGCAACCGACACGCAGGTTTCGTGACCTCGACATAGGTCTATCCGCGCAACAGCGGGGGCCGCCATGCTCAAGATCGCGAAAGTCTCTCGTCGCTTCGGAAACAAGGTGGCGGTCGATAGCGTCGATCTTGAGATACCAGAAGGCCAGATGGTCGGTGTGATCGGCCGCTCCGGCGCCGGCAAATCCACACTCCTCCGCATGATCAATCGCCTCACCGATCCAACGGATGGTTCGATCCTTTATCGCGGCCGCGATGTGACCGGCCTCTCGGGAGCAGACCTTCGTGCATGGCGCAATCAGTGCGCCATGATCTTTCAGCAGTTCAACCTCGTGCCGCGTCTCGATGTCATGACCAATGTGCTGTTGGGTCGTCTTAACGGTCGCTCGACACTGCTCTCCGTCCTCAACATGTTCTCGCATGCGGAGCGGCTCGATGCAGTGCGTGCCCTCGACAAGCTCGACGTGGCGCAGACCGCGATGCAACGCGCCGGGACGCTCTCAGGTGGCCAGCAGCAGCGCGTCGCCATCGCGCGTGCCATGATGCAGAAGCCGCGGATCATCCTCGCCGATGAACCGATCGCTTCGCTCGATCCGCGCAATGCGCAGATCGTGATGGACTCGCTCAAGGCCATCAACGAGCAACAGCAGATCACCGTCATCACCAATCTCCACACGCTCGATACGGCACGAAACTACTGCTCGCGCATCATCGGCATGCGGGCCGGCCGCGTCGTGTTCGACGGTGCCGCTCACGAACTCACGCAGGACGCCGCACGCGAAATTTATGGCGATGACGGCCTCAAGGAGGCCTTCTCGGAGGCCATTACCTCGACCAGCCTCGGCGCGCTCAAGCCGACTATTCCCACCCTTCGTCCGGAAGTCGCCTTCGCGGGCTGATCCGGACCTCCCCCTTCCGTAACCTCTCGTCACAAGGCGCGGGGCGGAACCTCTCAACCAGGAGAACATCATGTTCAAGAACCTCGTGCTGGGCACCGTTGCGCTCGTCGCGCTCGCAGCCGGCTCGACCGCGACTTACGCCCAGGACATCAAGGAATTCCGCGTCGGCATCATCGGTGGCGAGAACGAAGCCGATCGTCTGCGCAACTACCAGTGCCTTGCCGACCATCTGAAGACCGAATTCGGTTTCGAGAAGGTCTCGCTGTTCCCCGCCGCCGATTATGACGGCACGATCCAGGGTCTGCTCGGTGGCACGCTCGACGTCGCAGGTCTCGGCTCCTCGGGCTATGCGAAGATCTTCATCGCCGATCCCAGCGCCGTGACCCCGATCATCACCACCCAGGGCAATGATGGCGCCACCGGCTATTACTCGGTCGGCCTCGCCCTCAAGACCTCCGGCCTCACCGACATCATGTCGGCCAAGGGCAAGAAGCTCGGCTATGCCGATCCGGATTCGACCTCTGGCTATCTGATCCCGTTGACCGCCATCCCGACCACCACGGGTGTGCCCAACGACAAATTCTTCGCCGAGACGTCGTTCAATGGCGGTCATGAGAACAACATTCTTGCAATGCTCGATGGCAAGGTCGACGTTTCCGTCGACGACATGTCCGGCGTCGGCGAGTGGGCTGATGGCTTCTCGTCGGGCACCGCGCACAAGATGGTCGCCAAGGGCACGCTCGACATGAACGATGTCGTCGAAGTCTGGCGCTCGCCGCTGATCCCGAACGGTCCCACGGTTGTCCGCACGGCGCTTGGTGCCGAGTGGATCAAAAAGATCGCCGATTTCTACATGGCGCTCCCGACCAAGGACGCGGCCTGCTTCAACGCCATCGAAGGCGGCGACTTCAAGGGCTACGTCCCGGGCACGCCCGAGATGTGGACGACCATTGTCGAAGCCCGCAAAGCCAATATCGGCGGCTGATCCAACGCTTTCGAGGGCGCCCGCCGCAAGGCTGGCGCCCTCGGCCTATCTGGAGCCGGGAGGCGCCCATGGCACTGATTGCCCCGCATGACAGCGAGACTGCCCGGGAGGTCGATCGCGCCTGGCAGCGCCTGGTCGTTCAGCGCCGCCTATACTCCGCTCTCGGTTTCGCGGCCATTGCCCTGGCGCTCTGCTGGTCGCTGTGGTTCGCCGATGACAGCAATTCAGGCCATTTCGTCGACCGCTGGCAGCACACCTTCGACTTTGTCTCCTGGCTCGTCCCACATGACTGGAACGATGTATGGCGCGCGTTGTTCGACGTCGCCTCGCCGTCCGACGATGGCACCCAGAAGTTCAACTTTCCGCTCGGACGCGTGCCCGTCTTCGGCGATCTCTATCTGCCCGAATATTTCCATCTGATGCTGACCACGATCAACGTGGCGCTGGTCTCGACGTTGATCGGCTTTGTCGGGGGCATCAGCCTCTGCTTCCTTGCGGCCCGCAATACCATGGTCTTTGCGCCGGTGCGCTTCATCGTGCGCCGCTCCATGGAAATCCTCCGCGCCTTCCCCGAGATCGTCGTCGCAGGCCTCTTTGCGGCGGTTCTGTCGCTAGGACCGATCGCCGCCATCATTGCTGTGGGCCTCCACACCATCGGGGCTCTCGGCAAGCTCTATTTCGAGGCCGTCGAGAACATGGATATGGGCCCCGATGAGGGCCTCAAGGCCGCTGGCGGCAATTGGTTCGAGCGCGTGCGCTTCGGAGCCCTGCCGCAGGTCCTCCCCAACTTCATGTCCTACGCAATGCTTCGGCTCGAGATCAATGTACGGGCCTCGACCATCATCGGTGCAGTTGGCGGCGGCGGCATCGGCGAAGAGCTGCGCCTCTCCATATCGCGCGGCTTCGGCGCCAAGACCCTTGCGCTGATCGGCCTGCTCCTTGTCACCATCGTTATCGTCGACCAGATCTCAGCATATATCCGCCGCCAGCTCGTCGGCGACCAAGCCTTCCTCGTTCACGCGTGAGAGTGCAGATGAGCGCCGCCGACCTCTCCCTCGAAGCCAAATATCCCGAAGCGTTCCGCACCGACCGAGGCGCGCGCCTCCTGCCGCTCCTCGTGGTGGCGGGCATTGCGCTCTACGTCGTCTATGCCGTGTGGTTCTTCCAGCTGCCAGCCGTACTGGGCGGGGCGAAGTGGGACCGGCTCGGTAATTATCTCGGCCAGTGGATCAGCTACGACGTTTCGGCCGAGTATCGCCTCGACGGTCCGCAGATTATCGCCAAATGGCCGCGTTTCTCGCCCCTCGGTGCAACGCCGAAGCCGGACTGGATCCGAACCAATGGCGATGGCAGCATCGAAATCGATCTCGCGGGCAATATGCACGCGGTGACGTTCACACAGGCGCGTGCAACGCTGGTCAATGGCACTGAGAGCGTCGCCATCGATCTCGCTGGTGATGGGCCAATCGTCGCCGGGTCATTGCCAAAGTGGGCCGAGCTCAAGGGCAACGAGATCGTCGTCGACTATGGCTTCGATGGCGAAATCCGTGTTGGTACCGATCGCGTCAAGTTCAGGAAGCGCATCCTGGGCTGGTCCAACTTCGTGTTCGACCAGTTGTCACCGTTCTTCGACAAGCCGGCCGGTGAAGTCATCGGACTGATCATTCTGGGCCCCGATGTGAAGCAGGGGACACCCAACTGGGCCCTCGCCTTCGACAACATCTGGTACAATTCGCAATGGCAGCACGGCGATGTGTGGACCAAGCTGCTGCAGACCATCGTCATGGCGTTCGCCGGCACGCTGATCGGCGCGCTCATCGCGTTCCCGCTGGCCTTCTTCGCGGCGCGCAACATCACGCCCAATGGCGTCGTCAATCATAGCCTCAAGCGTTTCTTCGATTTCCTGCGCTCGGTCGACATGCTGATCTGGGCGCTGTTCTTCACCCGCGGCTTCGGGCCCGGGCCGCTGGCGGGTATCGGTGCCATCGCACTCACCGAAACCGGTACGCTCGGCAAAGTCTATTCCGAGGGGCTCGAGAACATCGACGACAAGCAGCGCGAGGGCATCAAATCGACCGGCGCTGACCCGATCGCTATCCAGCGCTACGGTGTCGTGCCGCAGGTTCTGCCGATCATGATAAGCCAGACGCTCTACCAGTGGGAATCGAACACCCGCTCCGCCACCATTATCGGCGCGGTGGGCGCCGGCGGCATCGGCCTTAAGCTATGGGAGGCGATGCGGACCAATTCCAACTGGTCCAACGTCTTCTACATGGTGCTGCTCATCCTGTTCGTCGTGTTCATCTTCGACAACATCTCGAACGCGCTCAGGTCGCGGCTAATCGGGAACTCAAATTAGCAGCAGGCAGTAGCTGTACCTCTCTCAGCGAGCCATCAGCACAACACGATGCATAAATTGCGCCATTTCGATAACGCCAAGTCTTCGGCAGCTTATCGCCAGCGCAATGCGTCAAGTACAACCGCGAACGCCGGTGAGCTCTGACGGCGCGACGGATAGTAGAGATGGTAGCCGGGGAACTTTGGGGTCCAATCGTCGAGCACCCGACCAGTTCCCCTGATGCGACGGCATCGACGACCAGATTCTCAGGCACGTACCCAATGCCCAAGCCATCGGTCGCCGCCTCGACCATCGCGAACGAGCTGTTGAAGGTCAGTTGGCCGTCGACGCGTACGCGGAGCGCGTGGCCGTCCTTCTCGAACTCCCAGGCATAGAGGCCGCCGCTGGTCGCTTGGCGGTGGTTGATGCAATTGTGTGAAGCCTGGCATCGCGCAGTCCGCGGGGGCGCCCGGTCACCACTGGACTGGGCCGCGTTGTCATTGAGCAAATATCGCCGGGGGGGATTCGGGCCGGTCGATCATCGGCCGGCCTGCACTGACCTACAAATTCCGCCGGTCTGACGACAGTGGCGGTGAACGCAGGTCTTCCTTGAACAGGACTTCGCGGTCCTGGGTGAAGTTTGCAAGGAGCGGCAGGGAGGCGCCGCCGATGGCGCGGGCGGCATTGCCGATTGAGCCCTCGACGAGTGAAAAGCGCGACAGGCCCTGCTGCCTGACTTTGCCGATGGCGACGCGCGTCTGCTCGATGACGCGCTGACGCACGGCGCGGGGGAAGGCGCCGTCGATGATGACGGTCTCGATGTCGATGACGGCGACCGCGGCGACGATCGCATAGGCGAGCGTTGTCGCAACCTCGGCGATCCATTCATCGAGTACGGCGCCGAGATCATCGCCCCAATCGTCGGGCGACTGCCACAGCACTTTTGCATCGCGCCCTTCTGCAACGAGCTTTCGCTCGAGGACATAAATAGACGCGATATGCATCAGCTGCGGCCGTCCCGAACCGCTTGCGCCCTGCGCCGGCATCGACCCCAGCGCCCCGGCGTTTTGCGTGCGCCCCGGGAACAAATGCCCGTTGAGCACGAGGCCCCCGCCGATGAACGAGCCGATAAAGACGTAGAGATAGTCGATGTGATCGGCGCCGATGCCAAAGAGCAGTTCGGCGGCACACGCGGCAGTGATGTCGTTCGAATAATAGACGGGCCAGGGACAGACGGACGCGATCTCGGCGCGGATATTGATAGTGCGCCAGATGTCGATCTCGTCCTTGGGCGCCCCGATTTCCTCGTGCCACGTCCACATTTCGTAGGGCGCACCGATGCCGAGGCCGGCGATGCGCGCGAGCTGGCCTTTGCTGAGCCCGGCCACCACGCGTTCGATGCCCGCCCGCGCAAACTCGCGGACGCGCGATGGGGTGGGATAGTCGTAGGTCTCGTGCAGGGCCTCAATGATCTCGCCGACGAAGTTGATGAGATAGAGATCGACGCTGCGCCGGCCGATCTTGATGCCGAATGCCAGGGCCCCTTCGGGGTTGAGCGAATAGGGGACGGATGGTTGCCCGACACGACCGCGCGTCGGGTTGCCCTTGAGCAGCAGCCCGTCCACGGTCAACTGGTTCATGATCAGCGAGATGGTTTGCGGCGACAGCCCCGTCAGCCGGGCGATATCGGCCTTGGGCAGCTCGCGATGCTGGCGGATCAGCGAGAGGACTAGGCGTTCATTGTAGAGCCGGACACCGATCTGGTTGGTGCCGCGATTGGAGGCTCCAGGGCGGCTCGGTCGTGTCGTATCCCCGGCAGTGGTCGCCATTCCAGTTCCTTAACGGCCGCGCTGACCGAGATTTTCCAAGCAGCGGGCTTCTGGCGCGTGGCGGCTGAAAATACAATGGTTTTGCGGCACGTACGCCACCCCGTCACCATCAAGCTGGGGCGCGGAACGGCGGTCTGTCAATTAATAAATCCAATGGATTAATTAATTGACAGAGGCTTGGCCCTGCGCTTTTGTGGCCCCACGACGGCGCGGGGAGCGGGTTTTTCCCCGCACGCAAAGTCGGGCCGCATGCGGAGGAAATGCGTTGCGGTGTAACTCAACGGGAGGACTTACATGCCAATCAACTATTTGAAGCTGGCGCTTGCCGGCGCGGCTCTGTTCGGCGCGATGGCCACTGCATCTGTCGCGCAGGACGTTACGGTCGGTCTGATCACCAAGACCGAAACCAACCCCTTCTTCGTCAAGATGCGCGAAGGCGCGGAAGCCAAGGCGAAAGAACTCGGCCTGAAGCTGATCACAGCCGCTGGCAAGTTCGACGGTGACAATGACGGTCAGGTTGCCGCGATCGAGAACATGATCTCGTCCGGTGCCAAGGGCTTTGCCATCGTGCCATCCGACTCGAAGGCGATCGTGCCGACGATTCAGAAGGCCAAGGATGCCGGCCTGATGGTGATCGTTCTCGACACCCCGCTCGACCCGATGGATGCGGCGAGCGCGACGTTTGCCACCGACAACCGCAAGGCGGGCGAACTGATCGGTGCCTGGGCCAAGGGCACGCTCGGCGACAAGGCTGCCAGTGCCTCGATCGTGCTGCTCGATCTCGCGACCAATCAGCCGACGGTCGATTATCTGCGCGACCAGGGCTTCATGGCCGGCTTCGGCATCGACGTAAAGGACCCCAACAAGTACGGCGATGAAGACGATGCGCGCATCTGCACGCATGAAATCAGCCAGGGCGACCAGGAAAAGGGCCGCACGGCGATGGAAAATGCGCTGCAGAAATGCCCGAACGTCAACGTGGTCTATACGATCAACGAACCGGCCGCTGCCGGCGCGTGGGAGGCCCTCAAGGCCGTTGGAAAGGACGATGGCTCCGTGCTGATCGTCTCGGTCGATGGCGGATGCCCCGGCGTCGCCAACGTCAAGGCCGGCGTGATCGGCGCCACCAGCCAGCAATATCCGCTGAAGATGGCGGCGATGGCGCTCGAAGCGATCGCCAAGGGCGAACTGCCCGCAATCGATCCGGCCATGGGCTTCCTCGATACCGGCGCGACGCTGGTCACCGACAAGCCCGTCGCTGGCGTCGACTCGATCGACACCACCAAGGGCGCAGAACTCTGCTGGGGCTGATGGCTTCCGCAACGGTCCAAGGACCGCTAGTCTGACAGAAGAGGGGGCGTGCTCCGGCGCGCCCCCTTTGTCTGAGGCCTTGGGGAGGAGTGCCTTATGAGTGACGACGCCACCAGCTCGGCAAGCGCCGAGCGTGGATTGAAGGACGCCCAGCAGGCGGTCGCCAATTTCGACGAAGACCACAAGGGCCCGATCCGCCAGCTACAGGGCTTCCTGCACAAATTTCCAACCATGATCCCGCTCATCGTGCTGCTTGCCGGTGCGGTGATCTTCGCCCTCGCGGCGCCCGGCAAATTCCTCTCGCCGCTCAATCTGAGCGTCGTGCTGCAGCAGGTGACGATCGTCGCCATTCTGGGCATGGCGCAGACGCTGGTGATCCTCACGGCCGGCATCGATCTGTCGGTCGGCCTGATCATGATCCTCGCTTCGGTGATCATGGGGCGCACCGCCGTCACCTATGGGGTGCCCGTCTATATCGCCTTCCCGTTGGGACTGATCGGCGGTCTCGCCTGCGGCTGGCTCAATGGCATCATCGTCACCAAGCTGCGCCTGCCGCCCTTCATCGTGACGCTCGGCACCTGGAGCATCTTCGGCGCGCTCAACACCTGGTACTCAAACTCCGAGACCATCCGCTCGCAGGACATGGAGGCCGCGGCGCCGTTCCTCTTATGGCTGGGCAAGCTCATCAAGGTCTATGACGCCGTCAAGGCGATCGGTCTCGATCTGCCCTTCCTCAAGGGCTGGGTGGTGACCTATGGCTCGATCCTGATGATCCTCCTCGCGGTCGTCCTCAGCTACATCCTGGGGCGCACCGCCTTCGGACGGCACATCTATGCGACGGGCGACGATCCGGACGCAGCGCGCCTCTCGGGCATCAACACTGACCGCGTCCTCATTGCGGTCTACGCACTCGCCGGCTTCATCTGTGCCATCGGTGCCTGGGCGCTGATCGGCCGCGTCGGCGGCGTCAGCCCGCAGGCGGGCCAGACGGCCAATCTCGATTCGATCACCGCCGTGGTGATCGGCGGCACCAGCCTCTTCGGTGGCCGCGGCTCGATCGTTGGAACGTTGTTCGGCGCCCTGATCGTGGGCGTCTTCCGCAACGGCCTAGCCCTCTCGGGCCTAGCCTTGCTGTGGCAGGATTTCGCGGTGGGCGTGCTGATCATCGTGGCGGTCACCATCGACCAGTGGATCAGGAAGATCTCGTCATGAACGATATCGTTCTCGAAGGCAAAAGCCTCAAGAAGCGTTTCGGCCGCGTGGTGGCGCTCGATGACGCTGATTTCGAATTGCGTCGCGGCGAGATCCTCGCCGTGATCGGCGACAATGGCGCCGGCAAGTCGACGCTCATCAAGGCGCTCTGCGGTGCAGTGATCCCCGACAGCGGCGACATCCTGCTCGAGGGGCAGAAGGTCAATTTCCGCTCGCCCATCGACGCCCGCAATGCGGGCATCGAGACCGTCTACCAGAACCTCGCTCTGTCGCCGGCGTTGTCGATCGCCGACAACATGTTTCTCGGCCGCGAAATTCGGCAGAACAATATCTTCGGCCGTTGGTTCAGGACCCTCGACAAAGCGGCGATGCATAAGATCGCGCGGGACAAGCTGACCGAACTCGGCCTGATGACGATCCAGAACATCGGCCAGTCGGTCGAGACGCTTTCGGGCGGCCAGCGTCAGGGCGTCGCGGTGGCCCGCGCCGCTGCGTTCGGATCACGCGTTGTGATCATGGACGAGCCCACTGCGGCGCTTGGGGTCAAGGAGAGCAGGCGCGTGCTCGATCTCATCCTCGATGTGAAGGCGCGGGGGATGCCCATCGTCCTCATCTCCCACAACATGCCGCATGTCTTCGAGGTCGCCGACCGCATCCATATCCACCGGCTGGGCAAGCGCATCGCCGTCATCGAGCCCAAGAAGTTCTCGATGTCCGACGCCGTGGCAATCATGACCGGCGCGATGAAACCGCCGGCGGACGGCCAGACCGCCCCCACTCACCACTATGAAGTAGGCGACGAAGCGCCGTCTCACTGAAGGCGATCCTTCTTGTGGGAAGGATCGGTAGTTGCGTGGATTTGCCGTCGCGCCTACTCATAGCTTTCGGCAAAGGGAGGGGCTTCATGCTCAAAACCTACCCAGTCACCCGCTCGGACGTAGAGTGGCGCGCGCTGTTGACGCCCGAGCAGTTTCACATGATGCGTGAGCAGGGGGCCGAAAGGCCCGGCAGTTCTGCACTGGCTAGCGAAAAGCGCGCGGGTATTTTCTCCTGCGCCGGCTGCAATTCACCTTTGTTCGAAAGTCAGGCGAAGTTTGAAAGCGGCACCGGCTGGCCGAGCTTCAGAGAGCCGATCCCAAACGCCGTCGAGACCAGAGCCGACGACGCCTATTTGGGCGGCTATCACACGGGCTACGGTACAGTGCGGACGGAAGTGAGTTGCGCGATTTGCGGCAGCCATCTCGGCCACCTCTTCAGCGACGGTCCGCCACCATCCGGGTTTCGCTACTGCACCAACGGCATAGGGCTGACGTTTGCGCCTGCACTGGCACAATAGACCGCCGCTCTCACTCGCCGTCGACCGCTACAGGGTAGAATCTCACTCGGGCGACAGCTCGACGACACGGTAGTTGCGTGGCGCAACGCGGTTCTGTAACGCTCGACGATCATCGCCGCGCGCCGCGGTTCCGGACCAGTCCAACGCCATGCTTGAGATCGCCGAATTCATCAGCCCGAACCCCAGCCCGGTCTGGCGCCTGGCGCAGCAATGCGGCGTGACGCTCGCGGTCGGCGGCCTGCCCTTCGACGATCTGCGTGCTGGCGAGACCGTCGCCGATCTC
Source organism: Devosia sp. (assembly GCA_039918675.1). Classification (GTDB taxonomy): domain Bacteria; phylum Pseudomonadota; class Alphaproteobacteria; order Rhizobiales; family Devosiaceae; genus Devosia_A. Next base: position 11,649 of record JBDSHC010000110.1, on the reverse strand, counting down.
GCGCCGCTGACCCGCATGAAGCAGCGCTATGAAGAGGCAGGCTTCGAGCTCCGCGTCATCGAATCGCGGCCGCCGCTCAACAAGGCCAAGCGCGGCCTGCCCGGGCGCGACGAGGAGATCGATGAGGCGTGTAAGCTCATCGAGAGCATGGGCAAGCTCGGCATCCCGGTGTGGTGCTACGAGTGGATGACCGATTTCAACTGGCTGCGCACCAACATGGCGACGCCGTCGCGCGGCGGCTCGGTGGTGACGAGCTTCAACATCGATGATGTGCGCGCCGATCTGACGAGCGAGCCGCCGATCGATGAGGCTGCGCTGTGGGCCAATCTCGATTATTTCCTCAAGCGCATCCTGCCCGTCGCGGAGAAGGCCAACGTCAAGTTGTCGATGCATCCCGACGACCCGCCGCTATCGCCGATCCGCGGCGTCGGCCGCATCATGCGCTCGATCGCCAATTATCAGCGGCTGATGGAGATGGCCGACAGCCCGATGAACACGATCACGCTCTGCCAGGGCAATTTCACGCTGATGACCGACGATCTGCCGCGCGAGATCCGCAAGTTCGGCAAGAAGATCTCGTTCATCCACTTCCGCGACGTACGCGGCGTGCCGAGCAAGTTCGAGGAGACCTGGCACGATGCGGGCAAGACCGACATGCTCGCCTGCATGCGGGCCTATAAGGATATCGGTTTTGACGGCGTGCTGCGGCCCGACCATGTGCCCACGGTTGATGGCGACAGCAATGTTGAAGCGGGCTACTCCGCCTTCGGCCGTCTCTACGCGATAGGCTATATTCGCGGCCTGCAGCAGGCGGTGTACGCCGGGCGCGACTAGGGCCCGATGCCGATCGTGCCGATGTCGAACGGCTCTGTGCGGTTGTAGACCTTGTCGGCCGAGCACGCGGCCTCGCCGAACGGATTGTTGATGTCGCAGCTCATCGCGCTTTGCATATAGCTGATGAACATATAGGGCCGCTCGGTGCAGTCGGCGCGGTCGATCAGCTTGCCGTCCTTGCTGACAACGAGGCCGGCCTCGCCGCCGCCCATATCGTCTTCCACGGCCGGATCGGGCGGAACGTAAAGCGAGTAATAGACATAGTTCGTTCCGCGATCGACCCAGCGGATCGAAACAAGGTAGCCTTCCGGGCCGTCCGAATTGGAAAACAGGAACGAGGTTTTATAGTCCTTGGGCTCGAAGCGGTAGAGTTCGCGCCCGTCGCCATTGGCCTTCTGCACGAAGCGCAGATCTTTCCAGGTCTTGTAATCGACCTCGACGCCTTCAAGCGACAGATATCCTGCATCGTCGACAGCGTCGGTCGTGCAGCTGAAGAGCGTCAGATGAGGGGCCGTCGAGGCATCCGCAGCCAGCACGGCGCTCGCGAAAGCCAAAGGCAACACAAGCAGAAACGCGAACATCGCCTTGAACAGGACGCGGCTTTGCGGCAATCTCATCGGCAGTTCCTTTGACGCTTCGGCGGAGCCGTTCTAACGGGCCGGCCTCGCGCGTCAAGCACTCCAAAATCGAGGTAAGATCATGACCTATCGTGCGTCCGATACGCGCTATGCTGCCATGCAGTTCCGCCGCTCCGGCCGCTCCGGTCTGAAGCTCCCGGCGATCTCGCTCGGCCTGTGGCAGAATTTCGGCGGCAATCGCGACTACCCGTCGGCGTTCGAGATTCTGAGCTACGCTTTCGATCATGGCGTCACCCATTTCGACCTCGCCAACAATTACGGCCCGCCTCCCGGCTCCGCCGAGGAATTGTTCGGCGATGTGATGGCGCGCGACTTCCGGCCCTATCGCGACGAGCTGATCATCTCGTCCAAGGCCGGCTACACCATGTGGCCCGGACCCTATGGCGATTTCGGTTCGAAGAAATATCTCATCGCGTCGGCCGAGCAGAGCCTCAAGCGCATGGGGCTCGACTATGTCGACATCTTCTACTCGCACCGCTACGACCCCAATACGCCGCTCGAAGAAACGATGGGCGCGCTCCAGCAGTTGCACCAGCAGGGCAAGGCGCTCTATGTCGGCATCTCGTCCTATCCGGCCGAGCAGACGCGCGAAGCGCACCGCATCCTCACCGAAATGGGCGTGCCGCTGCTGATCCATCAGCCGAGCTATTCGATCATCAACCGCTGGGTGGAAGAGGACAACACCATCGATGTCTGCGGCGAGCTGGGCATCGGCGTCATCGCCTTTTCGCCGCTGGCGCAGGGCATGCTGTCGGGCAAGTACAACAAGCTGGCAAAGACCGACCTCATAGGCACCCGCGCCTCCGAGAATGTCTCGCTCTCTGCCAGGCGGCTTGAGCCGCGCGTTCTCGCCGCCGTCGACGCCCTCGGCAAGATCGCCAAGGCGCGGAAGCAGACGATGGTGCAGATGTCGCTCGCCTGGGTGCTCCGCCGCAAGGAGACGACCTCCGCGCTGATCGGTGTCCGCACGCTCGAGCAACTCAAGGATTGCCTCGGCGCGCTGGACAATCTCGATTTCACCGCGAAAGAACTCGCGGCCATCGATGCCGCCGCCAAGGGCGGAATGCTCAACGGTCGGCCGGCGACAAGTCTACCGGACTAGCTTCGCGGAGCGCGCCAAGCACGAGGGCCGTCATGAACGCATAGAGCGTCGTCGGCAGATCGTAGCCGAAGGTCATGTCGGTGAGGCCGAAGATGAAGAAGCTGCTGCTCAGCAGCAGCGCGCAATAGAGCCGCAGGGTCGAGAAGCGGTCCTTGGGCAAAGCCGTCACGCCCACGATCGGCGCCAGCAGAACGGCGATCCAGCCCGCGATGCCGACGCTGCCTGCGGCGACCGCGATGTCGAAGAAATCATTGTGGAAGTTGGAGATGCCATAGGGCACCGCGGCGGCGGTGAAATTGGCCCAGCCGAAGCCGATCCATGGCGATTTGAGGAATGTCGCCCAGCCGGCACTCCACATATACATCCGCTGGCTCGTCGCAAAATCCGGCACGGCCGAGGGGTCGAGGAGGACCTGTTCCAGCAGCGAAGTCACGCCGAGGAACCGCGGTGACAGCAGCGCAACGAGGATCAGCACGACAAGCAGCGCGCCGACGCCGGCAAAGTACCAGATGCGCGCGCCACGGAACTCGCGGATCAGCGCCCAGACGAACAGCAGACCCAGAACTGGAACGGCGATAAACACACCGCGGGTCGAGGTCAGATAGAGAGCGTAGAGCGCCGCAGCCGGGCCGAGCAGATAGAGCCAGCGCCAGTTCGAGCGTAATGCGAAGATGCCGCTCAGCGCCATGAAGCCGAGCGGCACGACGCTTCGCGCCATCAAATTGCCGCCCGAGCCCCAGCCGATGGCTCGCTCCTTGTGCAGCACGAACACATCATAGGAGCCAGTCAGCGCACCGGCGATGGCACCCAAGACGAACAGGGCGGCCACGATCGCAATCGTTCGCGCCCCCGGCCGCCGGACGGCGAGCAGATAGACCACGGGCGCCAGCAGCAGGCCGAGGAAATTGGTGGCGAACAGCACATCGGTCGGCTGTCGTTGGTTGATGACGAAACACAGCGTCAGCGCGGCGAACGCACCGAGCAGCATCAGCATCGCCGGTTGCGCCTTAAGGCTGCGCCAACTGCCGCGCATGAAGGCGATCGGCGAGAGGAGGATCGTCAGCAGAACCACCGCGATGCTGCTGATGCTGCCGATGGCGGGCGACAGCACGAACAGCACGATTGCCGCGAACCAGGCGAGGACAGTGGTCACTTTGCGCAGGGCCAGCGCCATCATGTGGGCGCCATCGCGTTTCGCGCCGGCTCGCGGCAGAGGCTCTGCACCACTGCAACCAGTACGACATAGAGCGCGGTGTGAAATTCCTGCCCGAACATCAGATCGGTAAGGCCGCCACCGATGTAAACGATGGTGAGGCTGGAAATGGCGTAGACCCGCGCGAACCACATTGAGTCACGGGCGCTGCGCAGTGCCACGATCAACGGCGTCGCGATGATCAGCAGATAGACGCCGACACCGGCAACGCCGCCGGCTACCGCGAAGTTGAGGACGTCATTGTGGAGCTGCCGGAGAATTTTCACGTCGTCCAGATAGCGCGGATCGAGATAGGCCACGGCCGAACTCATCAGCCGCACCCAGCCGTGGCCAAACCACGGCGCATCGAGAAAGGTGCGCCAGCCCGCCTCGTACAGCGCCAGCCTGATGTTCGTCGTGCGGTCCGCCGTCTCGCCGCCGCCGAGCAATTGCGTGACGATCTGAGGCAGATGGGCCAGTCGCTCCGAGCCAAGCAGCATTGCCGCGATGGCGACCAATGCGATCGCGGCGCCGCCCGCCAGCACGATCCACCATTGCCGCGCAAAACGAGCGCGCCACAGCATCAGCCCGGTCAGCAGGAGCAGCGGCACAACTGCGATCAGGGGACCACGCGATTGCGTGATGAGGCTGGTGGCGATCGCCGCAGCGATGGTCAGCGGTAGTAGTAGAGACGCGCGCTTGGTCGACGCCATGGCGCCGGCTGTTGCGACGACTGCGAGCGCCAGCGCTGCGTTGGAGAGAACGATCGGCCCGATGTTGAGCCCCACCGGACGAATTGCACCACTCAGCGACGAATAGAGCACCATGGCGAGGCTCAGGCCAACGCCGGTCGCCGCCATCACCGCGATCCGGCCGAAGCGCCAGCGATCGGCCACGCGGGTCAGCAGCCATGCGAGCGGGCCGTAGAGGAACAGCATGGTGAAGTTGAAGGCATAGAGCGGGTCTCGCCACGACTGCATCGTCAGCGTGAACAGCACGAGCAGGGCAGCGAACGCGATCAGCAGGGCCTTTGCCGTCGGCGTTGAATAGGCGGTGGGCAGACGGCCGGTGAACAATAGCACCAGCCAGAGACCGAGGCCGATGACGACGAGCAGATAGGGCGTGATGAGGCCGACGATCGTTGGCAGCACGAGCGCCAACAGTAGAGCGGCACCAGCGGCGATCTTGACCAGCCGACCGGGCGCGGTGGCGACCAGATCGTTCCGTACTGCATCTGCTATAGGACCCCGTTCGCGGCAGAACCCGAGGATCGCTGCGCAGAGCCCGGCATAGAGCGAGGTGTGAACCTCAAAGCCGAACATCAACGAGTTGAGACCCAGCGTCGCATAGGCCGTGACGGCGATGGCAATGGCGAACAGCCGGGCGCGATAGAGGCTGTCGCGCACCGAGCGCCACGCCGCGACCAATGGGGTTGCCAGGATCGTCGCATAGGCGACGAGGCCGACGAGACCGCCGCCAACCGCGAAATCCGCGATGTCGTTGTGGAGGTGCGGCTGGCCGGCGCTGATGGTTTCCTGCCCCGCCGGCAGATAGGGCAGAATGGCGGTCATCATGTGTTGCCAGCCATGGCCGACCCACGGGCTCGCGAGGAACGCACCCCACGCCGCCTGCAGCATGGCGAGGCGGATGCTGGCCGAGCCATCGGCCACCTGATTGCCGCTGAACAATTGCCCGATGGTATCGAGCAGGGACTCGACCCGCGGCACATGAAGCTGAGCCGCCACGAACAAGGCCAGCCCGGCGACCACCGCAAGTCCAGCGGCCACCAGCATAGCGACGCGCCTCCGCTTGACCAGCAGCAGGGCCGCGACGACGGTCAGCACCACGATGGTCGCGATGGCGCCGCGGGTTCCCGCCAGCAGCGCCACACCGACCGCAAGGAGCGGCCCCGTCAGATAGAGCCAGCGGCGCCAGCCGCTGTCGGCGACGAGGCCGACGAGACTGAGGAAGCCGAGGATCACGGCGCTATTGGCGATGCGGATAGCGTCGCTGTTGAGGTAGCCGACGCGCTCGAAGCCGAGGCCCACGCGCTGGTAAACGGCCGAGGCAAAGGTGAGGGCGACACCGAGCAGGGCGAGCCGCGCCAGCACGATTGCCGCCTTGGGGTTCGCCAGCCGGTTGAACAGCGCTTGCAGCGGAATGAACAGCAGCAGCCAGATGAAATTGGCTGCGATCAGCCCGTCGCTCGGCTGCGTGCCGCCCAGGGTGAAGGCGATCGCCAACAGGGTGAACGCCGCGAGGAATCCCCAGCCCGCAAAATCCGGTACCAGTGGGCGGCCGGCATGCACATAAACCAAATAGGGTAGCGCGATGATGACGGGGATCAGCAGCAAATAGGGGACATACACCCCGCCCACGCCATAGGAGGCGAGGATGAGGAGCAGCAACACTCCGCCCAGTGCCGAGCCAAAAGTCAGCCGGCTCACGGAGCGAGCTTTCCGAACTGCGCCTTCAGTAGAACATCGTCCTCGACGGCACTTGAAGGCGGCGTGGTGCGGTCCTGCTTCCAGTTCGTATTGATGCCCTTGAAGTGCCAATAGGTGGCGTCGGCGGGCATTGATTTCGAGAACAGCGCGCGCCCCTCGATCCAATGCCAATAGGGATGCACCGAGAGACGCCGCACCCAGGCGCGACTTGGGTCGAGCGCCCATTTGCGCTGCGGCGACACAGCGGTCTTTGGGTCGCTGAGGCGTTTGGTGAAATCGCGGTGGCGAGTGCCAGGGCCACTAGCTTCAATCCATGTGCCGCGAAAAACGGCGAGGCCGCCTTTCGACTGCGTCGCGAGATCGTAGATGCTGGTGCCCGACCTCGTGCCCGCCAACTCGTCGATATCGCAATCGAGCAGCCCCGCGGCGCGCTCGCCATAGCGGCGCAGCAGCACGCTCATCGTGCCAATCTGGAAGAACCGCGCCCAATAGGGGTTGGCGCGCACGGCGGGGTCGATCGGTCCGAAACTGTAGGGCCAGCTTGGCACGCCCACATAGGCGAGCCCGGGGACGGAGCGCAGCGTCTCGGCCACCTCGGCAACACTGTAACGGGTCGAGCCATTGTCGAACAGAATGACGACATCCGTGCCGTGCACGCGCGCATGGAACAGCGCCCATTCGCGGATCCAGTCGAGATCGTTGTCTCGGTTGACCGAGAACAGCAGTCGCCGCCCTGCTAGCGTCTGCGTCGAGCTGGGCTGCACCGGGATCGCAAAGGTCTCGCCGGCAATCGTGACGTCGATGCTCGAAATTCCAATGGGCACACCGCTGAGCGCCGTGATCATGACCGAAAGCGATGCGAAATAGGATGGCTTGAGTGCGACACCCGCGGCGGAGAAATGCGCATCCGCAAATGCGCCCTTCAGATTTAGCGGTGGCGGCCCGACGAGTACGATGCGCTGGCCATCATCGTGCCAGAAGCAATCGTAGAACAGTGTTCGATCATCAAAAGCCTGACCAAAGCTCGCGGGCCGCTTACGTCGCGGGGCGCGAGGCAGGCGTTGCACCGAATTGTCCGCTGACAATACCGCATAGGAATTGGCGACGGGCAGCAGCGCAGCGCTCATCCCCTCAGTGTTCCACCGGTGGACTTGCCGACGGCAGCGACGATCGTGGCCGAAACCTTCTCGATCTCCTCATCGGTCAACGTCTTTTCGGTCGGCTGCAGCGTGACGCGGATGGCGACGCTCTTCTTACCCTCGCCAACGCCCTTGCCCTCGAACAAATCGAAAATACCGACGCCGGTAATCAGAGCCTTGTCCGCACCCTTGGCGGCCCGGAGCAGCGTCGCTGCAGGCACATCGCGATCGAGCAGGAAGGCAAAATCGCGCTCGACCGGCATCAGGCCCGAAAGCTTTAGTGCCGGCTTGCTCCTTGTGGGTTTCCTGCGCGGCTCGGCGACGGCGTCGAGATCGAGCTCGAAGCCGACGACGGGGCCGGTCAGATCCATTTCCGCAGCCCAGGCCGGATGCAATTCGCCGAACCAGCCGAGGACATTGGTCGGCCCGAGCTGAATGCGCCCACCGCGTCCCGGATGGCTCCAGGCCGGCGCCTCAGCAACGATCTGCAGTTTGTCGATGTCGTGACCCAGCACGTCGAGCACCGCGGCGAGATCTGCCTTGGCATCGAACACGCTGAGCGCCGCAGCGTCCTGCCAGCCGGTACCGCCCGCACCGGCGCGGATCGCTGTCGCATAAGTATGCTGGCCTTCCGGCCGATCGTTGAGGAACACTTGCCCCACTTCGAAGATGGCGAGATCGGCGATGCCGCGATTCTCATTGCGCCGCGCCGCGGCCAACAATCCCGGCAGCAGCGAGGGACGCATATCGCTGAGATCGGCGGCGATCGCATTGGCAAGCTTCAACTCCGGCGTGCCGCCGCCGAAGCGCTTGGCTTCGGACTCCGAAATGAACGACCAGGTCACGGCTTCATCGAGTCCACGCGCCGCCAGCACGCGCTTGGTAGCGCGGCGGCGGTTCTGGATCGTCGTCAGCATGCGCGGCGCAACGCCGGTGAGGCGCGGCAGCGGATCGACCGGGACCTTGTCGATCCCTTCCATCCGCATGACTTCCTCGACGAGGTCCGCCTTCTGCGTCACGTCGGGACGCCAGCTCGGCACCTTGACATGAAGCGTCGTTCCACTGCCCGAGACAATGAAGCCGAGCCCGGTCAGGAGCTCGGTAATGCGCGACGGCTCGAGATCGAGCCCGGTAAGCCGCCGCACTTCGCTCAGCGGAAAATCGATGCTCGTATTGGGGTACACATCTTCGCCCGACACCGCCGGTTCCATCGGCACGCCGCCGCAGACTTCGATGACGAGGCGCGTCGCGAGTTCGAGGCCCGGATCGGTCAGCGCCGGATCGACATTGCGTTCGAGCCGATAGCGCGCGTCGGAAACGATGCCGGTCTTGCGGCCGGTCCGCGCGATCTCCTGCGGGTCCCAGCTGGCGCATTCCATGAACATGTTCACGGTGCCATCGGTGCAACTCGACCGCTCACCGCCGAGGATGCCGCCGAGGCACAGCGGCCCCCGATCGTCGGCGATGACGCACATCGTCTCGTCGAGTTCATGCGTGCGGCCATCGAGGCCATCAAGCGTTTCGCCGGCGCGCGCATTGCGCAGCAGCATCGTGCCCGTAACCTTGTCGGCATCATAGGCGTGGAGCGGCCGGCCCCAGCCAAGCGAGACGAAATTGGTGATGTCGGCCAGCGCATTGATGGGACGCAGGCCAACGGCGCGCAGCCGCTGCTGCAGCCATTCGGGCGACAGCCCGTTCTTGACGCCGGCAATGTAGCGGCCAGCGAAGCGCCGGATCGCCTTGGGCTCGCCCGGCGCGAAATTCTGCGGCAGCGGCGCGATCGGACTAGGTCCCTGCGAAGGGACCGGCGCCATGTAGCCGTCGGTGGGGTTCAGCGTCCCGAGGCCGAACGCCGCGAGATCGCGCGCCACGCCATAGATGCCCGTAGCGTCGCCGCGATTGGGCGTGATCGAGATGTCGAACACCACGCCGCCAAGCTGCGCGTATTCCATGTAGGGCATGCCGATTGGCGCATCGTCGGGCAGCACGATGATGCCGTCATGATCGTTGCTGAGTTCGAGTTCGGCCGCCGAGCACAGCATGCCGTTCGACACCTGCCCGCGGATCACCACGCCTTCCTTGAGCGTGAAATCCTTGCCCGGAATGTAGGTGCCCGGGAACGCGAAGACGCTCTTCATGCCGGTCACCGCATTGGGCGCGCCGCACACCACGTCGATCGTCGTGCCGGTGCCGGCATCGACCTTGCACACCTTGAGGTGGTCCGAATTGGGGTGCGGCTCCGCCGAAACCACATGCGCCACCACGAACGCCTTCAGCGCCTTGCCCTGATCCTCGACGTTTTCGACCTCTAGCCCGATCCGCGTCAGCGCATCGGCGATCTGGTCCGGGGTCGCGTTGGTTTCGAGATGGTCTTTGAGCCAGTCGAGCGTGAATTTCATTTGTAGATACTTTCAGTCGCAACGATCTTGGGCAAATCGCCTGAAATCGCGAAAAGCTTGGCGAGCACATTGGCGAAGCCGCGCGCGTCGTCGATGGCGCGATGGCTGTGCGGGATGTGGCCGTACCACTCGGGCGGTACGCGCTGCATGCCCCATTTCAGATACTCGGCGCCGCGCAACGCGCCCGCCATCGTATAGAGGCAAACGCCGCCGCCGCGGAAAATCTGCCGATTCTTGGTCGGCCCGCCAAGCACCCGCGTTCCTGCGTACGTCTCGAGGTAATGGTCCATCCACAGCCCGTCGAACACCATCGGCGCCGCCGCGAAGACGCGGAAGCCGGGCAGAGACTCCACCCAGTCCGCGTAGCGCGGCATCACGATCTCCGGCCGCTCCGGATTCTCCGTCGCATGCTTCCACGCCTCGGGCTGCGTTTCCCACCAGGCCATCGTGTCGGGATGTGGTTGCCGATCAGAACGCGGTTCCAGCACCGCCTCGAACTCGCCCAGCACCTTGCCTGTCACATCACACGCGACCGACGCAAAGCTCAGCATCGATGAGCCGAGCGGCGAGGGACCGTCTGCCTCGATGTCGGTGACGACGAAGGTGGTGATCGGCTGCTCGTCGGTCATTGAGATCGCCACACTAAATACATGATTCCGCAGACGACAAGAGCGACGATAGCAACTGCACCCCAGCCTCTACGCGTGCCCTGTCGATCAAGGTCGATCGAAGGTATCCAGCGTCGAATCACTCGAGCGTTGTCAGTGACCACACTCTGCACATTGATAATGTGTCCACTATGAGCCTGCGAGCTTCTTGCGATGGTGTATTGCCCGGATGTGAGCTGAGGTATCAGAATTTCGCCTGGACGGGCTTCGTCCACGGAGAATGGCACCTTTGGTGATATTGAGAATGTCCCTGGCTCAGAATAGAACAATACTCGTGTGTTTAGCACGCGATCGTTCCAGGCCTTTACGTGAAGAACAACGTGCTGCCACGTGACCTTTCTGGGGCCGTGTAAGTTCTCGACTGCTGCGATTTCATGGTTGCCGTCGAAGGCCGTCGGTTCGGCCCAGAACAGCGTGTTCCCGAAGATCATCAAGCGGTCTTTAAGCAACCAAAGAGCCATGCCGACAAGCAATGTGAGCCCCGAGCCCAGAAGGAGAAGTAGTATCCCTGCGATACTAGGAGGAGTCGTCACGAACTCAGCCCCCCGAACAGCGTCGGCATATCGAATGCCCTGAACCCGTAATGATCCAGCCAGCGCTTGTCGGCATCGAAGAACGCCCGCAGATCGTTCATGCCGTATTTGAGCATGGCGATGCGATCGATGCCGATGCCCCAGGCGAAGCCCTGATAGATGTCGGGGTCGAGCCCGCAATTGCGCAGCACATTGGGATGCACCATGCCGCAGCCAAGAATCTCGAGCCAGTCGCTGCCCTCGCCGATCTTCACCTCGGCGCCCGAGCGGTCGCATTGCACATCGACTTCCATCGAGGGCTCGGTGAAGGGGAAGAAGCTCGGCCGGAAGCGCAGTGTCACGCCTGGCACTTCGAAGAATGCCTTGAGGAATTCCTCCAGCACCCAGCGCAGCTGGCCGATATGGCTCTGCTTGTCGATGACGAGGCCTTCGATCTGGTGGAACATCGGCGTGTGCGTCTGGTCGCTGTCGTGGCGGTAGGTGCGGCCCGGCATCACGACGCGGATCGGCGGCTCCATCGCCGGCGTCAGATAGGAGGCTACGCTGGGCTCATTGGTCTGCTTCATGACGCGGATCTGCACCGGCGACGTATGCGTGCGCAGCACCTTCTTGGTGCCGTCCGGTCCGGGCTGCAGGAAGAACGTGTCGTGCATCTCGCGCGCCGGATGCCCCTCGGGGAAATTGAGCGCGGTGAAAT
>JBDSHC010000109.1:0-7320 GCA_039918675.1 Devosia sp. | reverse complement strand
ACCCCGCGCTCTCCGCGATGGATTTTGGGAATGGCCGGTTGACAGCCTTTGGGGCCGCGAGCCGGGATCCGAACCCGGAGAGTGCGACCACCCTCCGCCATCACTGTCGCCAGCCACTTCGTCGGTGGCTCGCAGGTAGATGACGACAGCGGGGGGAGGATACGATGGGGTTGGAGGACTGTGCGTAGATTGGCTCAGGATTCTCGTAAGCGATTGGCAGGACTGGGGTTCTCTCACCGATGCTCCACCACCACAGGTCATCCAGTACCCACTGCGTGTCATCCCGGGCTTGACCCGGGACCCAGCTCGCCACTGCGCGAGAGTTGGCTTGGGTCCCTGCTTTCGCAGGGATGACTGCTGGTGGTTGGGGAAGCATTGCGACCACTCCCGTCGCTTTCGACCGTCATGGCCGGGCTCGACCCGGACACCCGGCAAACGGCGCATGTTCGGTTGGGTCCCCGGGTCAAGCCCGGGGATGACAAAAGAGGGGTGGGCCAACGGCCCTCAATCCAAACAAAAACGGCGGCCAGGGGCCGCCGTGAGTTTGGAGGTAGAACAGTGATTCAGAATTAGGCGACGCGTTCTTCGCTGGCTTGGCGGCGGCGGAAGGCGTGGGTGCGCCAGAGTTCGAAAATGCCGGCGGCTTCTTCCTGCGTCAACGCCTCGAAGCGGCGACGGATGTTGGATTTGTCGGCATCGGTAGGCAGATCGCGCCACGGCATGGTGGCGACACAGGCTTCGAAGAGCTGCGGCGAAAGGTTGATGGCGCGAAGCGCAACCGTTATCGCCACATAGTCCTGCATGGCGAGCCATTTGACGAGGACTTCGGGCGAGACGTTGAGCTTGACCGTAAGGGCGGCGGCCACATGGTGGCCATAACCGAAGCGGGTGAAACGAGCGAGCGAGCGGTCGTCGAGCTGGCGCCGGTCGCTTAGGGCTTTCACCTGATTGTAGGCGACCTTCCATTCCTGACTCGAGAAGCCGGCGCGGTTGCGGAGGCGGTTGTAGATGACGGCATTGACCTTGCCCGCGGTGACGGGGTCGAGGCCATGCGCACTACCCGCGACGGTCTCGAGAACTTTCTGGCCGGCCGCGTTGATCTGGCCGCGCAGCGAACCCCAGTCGATGTCGGTACGGCCGCGCAGATTTGCCGCGAGATTCGTATCGGTCGAGGCACGCGTGACGAGACGCTGCACCGTCTCTCGGCCGAGGTCGGCGGTGAGGTTGGAGACCAGCCGCGCGACGGACGGCGCACCGCCATGCTCGGCAATCGCTTCACCGACCCGATCGGGCACACTGGCACGGCCGGCAATGGCCACGCGGTGGTCTTCGGACTGATTGGAGACGATGTCGATGAGATCGTCGTCACTGAGCACATTGGAAAATTCGAGCAGCGGCGCCGCGACTTCGATCGAGTCGTTGGCGAGCTTGGCAACTACATTGCCGGGCGCCCGCTCCAGTGGAGCAAGGAGCTTTGCGACATGCGTGCGGGCCTCAACTTCGACGAGCTCGGCCAATTGGCACAGCACCTCGTCATATTGAGCCACCTGCTCATCGTCGCAGCGGTCCGACACATAGGAATACAGTTGCGCCATGTTGCGGAACAACTGATCGCGTTCGAGAATGTTGGAATCCCCGTTGAGGACGCGGAACGTCGAGAACGCTCGCTGACCCTCTTCCAGTTCCTGAGACATAAGATACTCCCCGACTTCTGTCGCTGTGGGACAAGAGTTGCACGGGGCGAAAGTGTGGCGGCTAAAGGGCGGCACGCGAATTTGAATAAAACTTTAGGCATTCGGGCAAGGAAAATGGGGCGTTTGGGAATGCTCACGTTGGCACCCAGCGCCAAAGTGTTAACCCTGAGTCAGGCCGTGAAGACGGCCTGTTCCCAGACGCGGATTTTCACGGCATCGCCAGCGCGAATCTCGCCTTCCCGCTCGACCCAGCCGACGAGGCCGCGTTTTCGCTTGGCGGCTTTGACGAAGGCGAATTCGAGATCGGCGCGGCCGGGAACATTCTCGGCGATGGAGCGGCCGGACTGACGGCACGGGCCATTGTCACCATCGATGCGGATGGCGGCGCCTGATGGAAACATCAGCAAACTGCGCGGTGGCAGCAGGCTGAGATTGGCGAGGCTCGCGAGGACGAGATTGCCGCCTATCCATTCGGGCTTGAGCTCCGGGATGCCGAGGGCGGTGGCCACCTCGCTCAGTTCTTCGGCGGAGAGAATTGAGAGCTGGCGTTCGTTGCGCATCGGCGTGCCGCGCTTGTACCAAGGCTCGCGTGCGCCACTGGCTCGCGTGAGACCGGAGTGGCGGTCGCCGGGAATGCCTTCATATGTGAGGCCGAGACTGTTGGTCATGAGCGACACGAAGGTGTCTGGCGGCGCCTTCAGGACCGCGACGAGTTTCGCCTCGATATTCTGCGCCGGAATGAACTCTGTCATCTACCCCATCGCCCTGCCGCGCCGGACCAGTGAATCGGCGCTGTAGACGGCGAGTGAAAGCCAGATCAGCCCAAAGCTCAACAGACGTGTGCCATTGAGCGTTTCGCCGAAGAGTGTGATGGCGAGGAGGAAGCTGATCGAGGGAGCGATATATTGCAGCATGCCGATAGTGGTGAGCCGGAGGCGCTGCACGGCGAAAGCGAAGAGCAGCAGCGGGGCGGCGGTGGCCGGGCCGGTGAGCAGCAGCAGGGCCAGATGCATCGGGTCGGCATGGAGGCCGATGCCGCCGTCGCGGATGAAGGAATAAGCAAGAAATCCGATGGCGATCGGCGCGAGCACCAGCGTCTCGGCGAAGAGACCCGTGGCCGAGCCGACCTTCGCGGTTTTGCGAAAATAGCCGTAGAACGCGAACGTCACTGCGAGACCGAGCGCGATGTAGGGGACGCGGCCTAGCCCGATCGACTGGATGACGATGGCGATGCAGGCGATGGCGATGGCGACGGTCTGCCAGCGGTTCTGCCGCTCGCCGAGCAGCAGCATCCCGATGGCGACATTGACCAGCGGGTTGATGAAATAGCCGAACGCCGCCTCGAGCACGAAATCGTTCTCGACGGCCCAGATGAAGATCAGCCAATTGGCGGCGAGCAGCAGCGACGAGATCACCATGCTGCGCAGCGTTTTGGGATCGCGCAGCGCGGCAGAGACTTCCGGCAGGCGGCGGGTGGCGACGAGAATGGCGCCGACGACCACCAGCGAACAGACAGTCCGGTCGGCTACGATCGTCAGCGAGCCGACATCGTCGAGATAGTGGAACAGCAGCGGCAGGAAGCCCCACATCAAATAGCAGACCAGCCCGACCAGGAGGCCGGAACGGGCGTCTCGCGCCGCAAGATCGGCGCTTTCAATCGTGCTGTCGGGGGAAGCGGCCAAAACACATAACGCGGGAATTGCCGCGATCCTTAGCTTTCAGTTCTAGCGAGCATGGCCCGCTGCGGCCAATCAGAGTTTGTGATTGGAGCCGCGCGGATTGGTGATGGGTGCCAACCATTTGCCCGCCGATGCGTTGATCTTTCAACAGCATGAGGAGAAGCGCGATGAAGCCGACCGTCACCTGGATTGTGGTTGCCGATGGAGATCAGGCAAAGGTGTTTGGCCATGACGGGCCGGGCAAAGGGTTGCAGCCAGTCAAGGAGATGCTGTTCGAGCAGGCGCATCTGAAGGCCGGCGAGATCATGGCCGACAAACCGGGCCGCTCGATGTCGTCGGCCGGTCCGGGATCGCGGAGCGGCATCGAATATTCGTCGGACCCGGTGGCGGTACGCGAGCGCAGATTCGTCGAGCGGCTGGCAGCGAAGCTGGATGAAAAGCGCGGTGAGGGCCGGTTCGACCGGCTGGTGATCGCGGCGGCGCCGACTGCACTGGGCGATCTACGCCCTGCCCTCAGCGCACGGGTGCGCGAGACGGTGATCGCGGAGATGCCGAAGGATCTGACCAATGTGCCGACAGACAAGCTGGCGGCGCATTTCGACGGGCTGATCGCGATCTAGTTGGATGGGGAACGGCCGCGAAGCCGTTCCCCGTTTCTCTTAGTTGCCCATCTTCAGCGTGGCGGCGAAGAGGCCGGCACGGAAGCCAGCGGCGCGCGCGTCGCCTTCGAGGCTGTAGCTCAGGATCTGGAGCGAGCCATAGCTCGGGGCCGAATAATAGAAATTCTGGAATAGGATCGGATTGCCGCTATTGGGGATCGTGTATTCGAGAACGTTGAACGGCTTGTCGTCGATATTGACGATGCGCTCACCCACGATCTTGACGTCGTCCGCGTTGCCGCCGGAACCGGCAACCGCATTCTTGATGATGGCGTCGCGGAACGTTGCCGTCGGAATGGTCTCTTTTTCGGTGATGACCATCAGGCCGAAATTCTGGTCGGCGGTGAGGTAGACGAACTCCTGGGCGCCGGTGCCTGTGCTGGCAACCCACTCGCTGTCGATGCAGCCTGAAAGCGCGATGGTGGCGCTTTTGATTTCGGTGCAGGCGGCAAAAGCCGAGCTGACCGACAACAGCGCGACGCCCGCGCCGATGAGCAGTGATTTCAACATGTGAGTCCCCGTGGAGTTAGCTGGCGGCAATGGGCCACGCCGGCGAATGGCGCGCAAGAAGAAACGGCAACGTGTTTTAATTTTGGCGAACAGGCGGGAGTGGCCCGGAATCGCAGACCTTTTGGCCGCTTTCAGCCCGCCACCGCCGCGAGGAATTCGAGCAGCAGCGGGTTGAACAGATCGGGGCGCTCCATGTTTGGCAGATGGGCGGTGCCCTCGAGGATGGTAGCGAAGGCATTTGGAAGTTCGTCGCTCAGTGCTTCGTGGCGCGTCAAGATGTAGTTGAAATCGAGATCGCCGGCGACCAGCAGGGTGGGCGCCGCCACTTGAGCGATCCGGTCGCGCGCCGAAGCGGGCGGCGTTTGCTGCGTGAGCTTGGGCTGTTTGGTCAGCGCCTTGGCGTTCATGTCGAAGAAGAGTTCGCGGATGCTGCCGCCGACCCGGCCGCTCTGCGAGCGCGGGCCGTCGAGCCAGGCATGGGCATCGGCGAGGTTCTGGAAATGCGGATCGCCGCGCTCCTCGGCGTCGGCCAACGCGGCCTCGATGACCTCGTCATTGCCAGAGAACTCGTAGCCACCACCGGTGATCGCGGTGCCTACGAGGACGAGGCCTGCGGTCCGGTTGGGATGGGCGAGCGCAAAATCCAGGGCGAGGCCACCGCCCATGGAGCAACCGACGAAGAGCGCGGTATGAATGTCGAGCGCCTCGAGCACCGCTTCGAGATCGTCGAGATGGCTGAACGGCTCGTCGGCAGAGATGGCGTTGCCATAGCCGCGCCGGTCATAGGCGATGGCACGATAGCCTGCACCGGCAACCGGCTCGATCTGGGTCAGCCATTGGCGATGGTCGCACACACCGGCGTGGAGGAAGACCACCGGAATGCCCTCGCCTGCTTCGATGACCGGGAGCGTTGCCGCATCGAGCTCGATGTCGAAGGATTCAATCATTGGGCCAGCTCCACAAGCGTCGGGACTTCACTCGCAACGCCCTCGCTGATGCGTGCCGCGGCAAGCGCGGGGAGCCAGGCGAAGATGGCATCGGCAGAGATGCCGCCTGCTGTCAAATAAGCATCGACATAGGCGCTTGCGATCGGCGGCTGGACTAGCAGCAGGAGCAGATAGCTGCGGCAGACATCGGCGGCGGGCGACCCACTGGCAGCGTCGAGCCAGTCGATGATCACGGCATTGTCGGGCGGACCGACGATGTTGAACGGATGGAAGTCGCCATGACACAGGCGATCGCCATCGGGCAGCGCCGCGAGGCTGGCGAGAAGCCGCTGACGACGAGCCTCATCCAGTACCGAAGCTGCACTGATCCTGCCGGCCAGCCGCTGCTTGAGATCGGGCAGGCTCGGTACACGCTTGGCGTGAATGCCGAGATGGAGACGGGCCATGGCGGCGAGGTATGCCGGTACCTGCGATAGATCGGCGAGCATGGCATCGGCGAAGGTGCTTCCGGCAGCGCGGCTCATCACGAGGCCCCAGCGATCACCACATTGGCCGGCAGCGCGAATATCGGGAACGCGCAGACCTGTTCCGCTCAAGGCGGCGAGTGTGGCTGCCTCGCGGAACGCCTGCGCCTTGCCATTGCTGCGATAGAGCTTCAGCACGTCGTCGCCATAGGCGAAGATCTCGGCCTCCTTGCCGGTGCCGATGAGATCGCCGGGCGGATCGAATTTCATTGCGAGATCAGCGCCAGAGCCAGCGCATGGTTTCGGGGAAGATCGCCGCGCCGTGTTTGCGGTCGTGCGCGCCCTGCCCGAACTCGAAGCGATGGTCATAGCCCTTGAAACGCAGCGACGCAGCCATATCGAAATTGGCGATAGACCAGCTGCCATTGGGATTGTCGAGATCGTGCGCCGCGCCCTGCAGGAAGGCGCGGATCGGCTTCGGTTCGGTTTTCCTGACCAGTGAGGGATAGGCATTGCCGCCGCGGATATTGGTGAAGCTGCCGACATGGCTGACGACGCGCCGGAAGCTGTCGGGGCGTTCCCAGGCGAGGTTGAACGCACAGATGCCGCCAGAACTCATGCCGGTGCTGGCGCGATGGTCCGGATTCTTGGAGATCGCATAGTCCCGCTCGACGATGGGCAGCAATTCATCGTGCAGGAGGCGGGAATAGGCGTCGGTGACCGAGTCATACTCGAAGCTACGATTGCCGCGACTGTTGGGCGCCTCGCCCGGCAGATCGCCCGGCTCGACGAAGAGCCCGATGGTGACCGGCATCTCGCCGCGCGCGATGAGATTGTCGAACACGGCGGGCGCGTTGAAATCGTCGGCGAGATAGAACCGCGCGTCCTGAAAGACCATCAGATGGGCGGGCTCGGCGGGCTTGTACTGCGCCGGCACATAGAGCCAGCAATCGCGCGCGACGCCGGGGAACGCCGACACCCCGACATGGCGGAAAGTCGTCAGCGTGCCCTTGGGGATGCCGGGCTGCGCCACCGAGTCTGGCCCGAGCAAGGGCGCGGCGACGAGGCAGGCTGCGGCGAACGCGGCTTCATCGGTTTCGGACGATCGTGAAGCGGGCGGATTGTCGATGGGGAGGCTGACGATGGGCATTATGAGATCGCTCGGATGATTTCGGTTTGCGATAGCACCGGTCAGGCGTGAGGGCCAGATGCAGCGCGAGCTGTTACACCAGCCCCTGCCCCTTGATGGTCAGGGCCACACCGAAATCGTGGCTGGCACGCTCGGGGACAGTGATGTGGAGGCCTTTGCCGTCGCGGGTGAACTCGACCGGGTCGGAGGAGCCAACGATCTCGACCCGCTGCACGGC
>JBDSHC010000108.1:0-34664 GCA_039918675.1 Devosia sp. | reverse complement strand
GGTTCGGATCCCGGCTCGCGGCCCCAAAGGCTGTCAACCGGCCATTCCCAAAATCCATCGCGGAGAGCGCGGGGTGTCTCATCACACCCCCACCCTTTCGGAGGCGCACCGCGCTCTCCGCCCGCGGCTCTATTGCCGCGGCAAACTAGACCCCGAAGCCGTCAGGCTGTCGGGCACCTCCGCTCGCTCCGGTCTCCGACGCGCGAAAACACCGCGCGTTGGGCCTCGAAAACTCCCATTTCGGCGCCCATATGAGTTAGCGGTGGAAGACACCGTCCCGATCGGCCGCAAAGCCCCGGCGCGATTAGGTTTTTGCGTCAGAATCGAATAGACCCACAGCCAGTCCAAACAAGCCGAAAAAAGTTCATTGGCCGACACCCCAGAAGACACCGGATCGAGCGCTCCGCCGCCCTCCGACATTCAGCAGATTTCGATCACCGACGAGATGCGCAAAAGCTACCTCGATTACGCGATGAGCGTGATCGTCAGCCGCGCGCTGCCCGATGTCCGCGACGGCATGAAGCCGGTGCATCGGCGCATCCTGTTCTCGATGCATCAGCAGAACTTCGTGTGGAACCGGCCCTATCATAAATCGGCAACGGTGGTCGGCGACGTCATCGGTAAGTACCACCCGCATGGCAATGAGGCCGTGTACATGTCGCTCGTCCGCATGGCGCAGGAGTTCTCGCTGCGCGTGACGCTTGTCGACGGGCAGGGCAATTTCGGCTCGATCGATGGCGATATGCCGGCGGCCATGCGCTACACCGAAGTGCGCATGGAGAAGATCACCAATTCGCTGCTCGACGACCTCGAGAACGACACGGTGGACTTCAAGGACACCTACGACAATTCCAATCAGGAACCGACGGTCCTGCCGGCGCGCTTCCCGAATTTGCTGGTCAATGGCGGCGGCGGTATCGCGGTCGGCATGGCGACCAATATTCCGAGCCATAATCTGGGCGAGACGATCGACGCGACGCTCGCCGTGCTCGACAATCCGGACATCACCGTCACCGAGATCATGCAGCTGCTGCCAGGCCCGGACTTCCCGACAGCCGGCATCATCCTCGGCCGCTCCGGCATCCGCTCGGCCTATGAGACGGGCAGGGGCTCCGTCCTCGTTCGCGGCCGCGTCAATATCGAGGACATGCGCGGCAATCGCGAGGCGCTGATCATCACCGAGATCCCGTATCAGGTGAACAAATCGGCGATGATCGAGAAGATGGCCGAACTGGTGCGCGAGAAGCGCATCGAGGGCATCTCCGACATTCGCGACGAATCCGATCGCCACGGCATCCGCGTCGTCATTGAGCTGAAGCGGGACGCCGTTCCAGACGTCGTGCTGAACCAGCTCTATCGCTTCACGCCGCTGCAATCCTCGTTCGGCTGTAACTTCGTTTCACTGTTCGGCGGCAAGCCGGAACTGACCGGGCTGATCCCGATCCTTCGCGCGTTCGTCGAGTTCCGCGAGATCGTGGTGACGCGGCGCGCCAAATTCCTGCTCAATAAGGCGCGCGACCGCGCGCATGTGTTGGTGGGCCTCGCAGTCGCCGTCGCCAATATCGACGACGTGATAAGGCTGATCCGTGCCGCGCCCGACCCGGCGACGGCCCGCGAGCAGCTGATGGCGCGCGACTGGCCGGCAAAGGACGTCGAGCCGCTGATCAAGCTGATCGATGATCCGCGCCACAAGATCGGCGAAGACGGCACTTTCCGCCTGTCCGACGATCAGGCGCGCGCCATTCTCGCGCTAACCCTGAGCCGCCTCACCGCACTCGGCAGCGCTGAAATCGGCGACGAGCTCAATGGGCTCGGTGAAGACATCAAGGATCTGCTCGATATCCTGCGCTCGCGCGAACGCGTGCAGCAGATCGTCCGCGATGAACTGACTGCGATCAAGACCGAGTTCAACACGCCGCGCCTGACCTTCATCGATGACGCCGCTGGCGACTTCGAGGATGAGGATCTCATCGCGCGCGAGGACATGGTCGTCACCGTGACGCATGGCGGCTACATCAAGCGCGTGCCGCTCACCGCTTATCGGGCGCAGCGGCGCGGCGGCAAGGGCCGCTCGGGCATGTCGACGCGCGACGAGGATTTCGTGACGCGGCTGTTCGTTGCAAACACGCATACGCCGGTGCTGTTCTTCTCGTCGCTCGGCCAGGTCTATAAGCTCAAGGTCTGGCGTCTGCCGATCGCCGAGCCGCAGGGCAAGGGCAGGGCGCTGATCAACATGCTGCCGCTCGACGCGGGCGAGCGGATCACCTCGATCATGCCGCTGCCGGAAGACGAGAAGGACTGGCTGAAGCTCGACATCATGTTCGCCACCCGCTCTGGCGGTGTGCGCCGCAACTCGCTGGCCGATTTCATCGAGATCAACAAGAACGGCAAGATCGCGATGAAGCTCGACGAGGGCGACAGCATTGTCGGCGTCGAGACATGTTCGGCAGCGGACGACGTGCTGTTGACGACGTCGGGTGGCCGCGCCATCCGTTTCGAAGTCGGCGACGTCCGCGTCTTCAAGGGCCGCGACTCCACCGGCGTCCGTGGCATCACGATGGGCGATGGGGAGAAGGTCATCTCGATGTCCATCCTCCGGCATTTCGATGCGACGCCCGCGGAGCGCAACACGTTCCTCAAACAATACGGCGCCAATCGCCGGGCCCAGACCGGCGACGCTGCCGAGGATGTGGCGGTGGTTGCAGACGAGGCCGAGGATGAGGGCGGCGAGGTCGCGCTGTCGGTTGAGCGTTACGCGGAAATGGGGGCATCGCAGCAGTTCGTGCTGACGCTCACCGAGAACGGCTTTGGCAAGATTTCGTCGTCGTTCGACTTCCGCATCTCCAATCGCAGCGGCAAGGGCATCCAGGCGACAGATCTCGACAAGATCGACGAGACCGGCGTTCTGGTTGCGGCTTTCCCCGTCGATGAGAGCGATCAGCTGATGCTCGTCAGCGATGGCGGCCAGCTGATCCGCGTGCCGGTCGAAGGCATCCGTTTCACCAAGCGCGCCAGCAAGGGCGTACGAGTGTTCCGCACCGCAGCCGACGAGAAGGTCGTCTCGGTCGAGCGGATCAGCGAGCCGGAAGCAGAGGGTGAGGACGAGGAGCCGGTCAGCGAGTAGCCAAAAATTATCCGGACGTTTTGCCAAAATCCCGGATGTTTCGTGGTAGCCTAGCGTGGTAGGCTGGATCTCTCAAAGGTAGGTGCGCATGTTCAGCCTGTCGACATTGATCCCATATCTGGGCGCCTGCTTCCTGCTGGCGATCGTGCCCGGTCCCACGGTGACCGTGATCCTCGCCAACTCGCTGCGCAGCGGCACGCTTGCGGGGCTCAGCATCATCGCGGGTACGCAGCTTGGCCTCGTGACCATGATCGCGGTGGTCGGGCTCGGGCTGCAGGCCGTGATGGGTTTCATGGCGTTCGCGTTCGACTGGATCAAACTGGCGGGCGCCGCCTATCTGATCTGGCTCGGCTTCAACATGTTGCGCTCGAAGGGCGATCTGGGGACGGATTCGGCGGTGCCTGCGAAGTCCAATGGCCGGCTGATGCTCGATGGCTTCCTCGTCATCTGGTCGAACCCCAAGGCTCTGATCTTCCTCGGCGCGTTCCTGCCGCAATTCGTCAACGCCGAGGGCGCGACCTTCCCGCAGGTGATGCTGCTCGGGCTGTTCTTCATGCTGATCGCCGGCTCGACCGACGCCATCTACGCTGTGCTCGGAGGTCGGGCGCGGAGCCTCTTGTCAGCGGCACGCGTCAGGATCTTGAGCCGGGTCTCGGGGGCCATTTTGATGGCGGGCGGCGTCTGGCTGGCGCTGGTCAAGAAGGCCTGATAGGCGGGATCAGCCAGCCGAGTACGCCCCGATTTTCCACCTGCCCGACGCGCCAACGCTCATCTCGTTCACCATCGCGGCGTTCGTTGTCGTGCTGGTTCCCGGCATAACCGTCTCCACGGTTGTGAGCACGGCGCTTGCACGCGGCGTCCGCGGCGGACTGCTGCTCGAACTGGGTGCGACGCTCGCCCGGCTGACCATGGTCCTCATCGTAGCCGTTGCGCTCGAAGCGGTGACGGGGTTGGTCTCAGCGATCTTCGACGTCATCAAATATGCGGGCGCGGCGTATCTGATCTGGCTAGGCATCGGTTATCTGACGTCGCGCAGTTCGATCACCATCACCACGGGCCAAGCCGAACTGACGCCGTGGCGGCAGGTGCTGTCGGGGTTCATCGTGCTCTGGGGCAACCCCAAAGCGCTGCTGTTCTTCGGGGCGTTCCTGCCGCAATTCGTCGACCCAGCTTATCCCGCCTGGCCGCAGGTCATCGTGCTCGGGCTGATCGAAATGGGGGCCGCGATCATCGTCGATTGCGGGTACATCGCCATCGCCGTGACGGCGCGCAGCGCATTGTCGAGTGCCGGGACGGTCTGGGTCAATCGGGTGGCGGGCGTGATCCTGATCGGCGCGGCGATCTGGCTGGCGATGCAGACGCGGGGGTTCTAGGCCTGGGGCTTCATGTAGCTGACAGGCGGTGGCTTCTTCTCGACCAGCTTGAGCAGGGCCGGGCCATTCTGGACTGCGGCGAAGGCGGCGACACCGACGAACGCCAGGAGAACGATGAGCATCACGACGGAGCGGCGGCGGGCGCGGACACTTGCACGCGGAACTTGCAATTCGCCACTGTCGCGCAGGTCGCGCACGATGCTTCGCGCTGTCATTGGGGCTCCCTCGAGTGCACTGGATCATAGGCAGCGGGGCTGAATCCTTACTTAAGGACATCGCGAAATTGCCCCCGTGAGGTGCGGTGGCCCGCTTCCGGGATGGCGGTTCGCATCGTCGCTTGAGCTTGCGCGTTTCTCCGGTGCGTGACAGAACCCGCCGAACTCAGCGGTTTGGAGGGAACAGATGACGCGTCTGGTGGGGTTTTATCCCGGGTCGTTCGACCCCCTGACCAACGGCCATCTCGATGTCATCGAGCGCGCCTGCAAGCTCGTCGACACGCTCATTGTCGCGGTGGGTACGCATCATTCCAAAAAGCCGCTGTTCTCGCATGCCGACCGGATCGAACTGCTGACGCAGACGCTTGAGCCGATCGGCAAGCGCACCGACACCGAATTTAAGATCGTCGAGTTCAACGGCCTGATGGTCAACGCGGCCCGCGCAAACGGCGCCAAGCTGATCATTCGCGGCCTTCGCGATACCACCGACTACAATTTTGAAATGCAAATGGTGGGCATGAATGCGCAAATGGCGCCGGACCTCCAGACCGTGTTTCTGCCCTCCAGTCCACATGTCCGCCACATCTCGGCCACGCTCGTGCGCCAGATCGCCGAAATGGGCGGCGATATCTCCGCCTTCGTTCCCGCCAACGTTCTGAAAGCGCTCAAGTCAGCATGAATTCTCCGCTCTCACGCGCCGGCGCCATTTTTGGCGTCCTCGCAATCCTCGCCGCTGCCGTTTTCGGCCTCGCCGTGGCCGCCCCGTCCGCCTCGATGGGCGCCGAAGGCAAACCGCATCTGATGCTCACCCTCAAGGACGGCGTCGTCGATATCGAGCTGCTACCGGAAACCGCGCCGCTCCACGTCGAACGCGTCATCACGCTGGCCGAGAAGGGCGCCTACGACAATGTGCTGTTCCACCGCGTCATCGATGGCTTCATGGCGCAGACCGGCGACGTGCAGTTCGGCAAGACCGATGGCCCCGATTTCAATCCGGGCATGGCCGGCACCGGTGGCTCGGACATGCCTGATGTGAAGGCCGAGTTCTCGAACCTCCATTACGACCGCGGCGTTCTGGGCGCAGCGCGCACCAACGATCCCGACACCTTCAACTCGCAGTTCTTCATCACGCTTGCCGACGCCGGCTTCCTTGACGCCAACTACACGATCTTCGGCAAGGTCGTGTCCGGCATGGAATTCGTCGACAGCATTGCCAAGGGCGAGCCGCCTGCGAACCCCGACAAGATCATCTCCGCCAAAATCGAATATAAGTAAGGAGCCACCAATGGCCGACTACAAAGATCCCGAAAACACGCTGCTGATCGAGACCACCAAAGGACTCGTCGTCGTCGAGATGCGCCCCGATCTCGCGCCCAACCACGTTGCCCACATCAAGAAGCTGGCTCGCGAAGGCTTCTATGACGGCATCGTCTTCCATCGCGTCATCGATGGCTTCATGGCGCAGACCGGCGATCCGACCGGCACCGGCACGGGGTCGTCCAAATACCCGAACCTCAAGCAGGAATTCAACGCCGAGCCGCACGTTCGCGGCGTGACGTCGATGGCCCGCTCGTCGAGCCCGGACAGCGCCAATTCGCAGTTCTTCATCGTGTTCGACGATGCCCGCTTCCTCGACAAGCAGTACACGGCGTGGGGCAAGGTCATTTCGGGCATGGAAAATGTCGATCTGATCAAGCGCGGCGAGCCCGTGCGCGACCCCGACAAGATGGTCTCGGTCAAGGTTGCAGCCGACGTCAAATGATGCGGCTCGCGTCGATCATTGTGCTGGGGGCGATGCTGTCGTCCCCGGCTTTCGCCACCGAATGGATCTCCTGCAGCGATGCGGGCGGGCTGGCGAGCTTTGACTATCTCGCGGGCGACGGCACCGGCGTGCTGTCGATTGCCGCGGTGACGATCACCACCGGCGACAAGGTCTGGGCCAGCGACACGGCCAACGGGCCTGGCGATCCGGTGTCGGTCGGCCAACAGTTCGAGGACAGCCAGACCATCGTCGTCGATGCCATGGACAAGGATTTCGGCAAACTTGCCGAACTGCGCCTGTTCAAGGCGAGCGAGGGCGAGGCCCACATCTATGGCGGAACGCTCCGCATCGTAGGCTATGGCGCCTGGGTCGTTTCGTGCGATCCGCTTGCCGGCTGAGCGGCATTCAGAGAGCATTCAGCAGCAGAGTGAGAAACGCCCGTCAGTGTTGACCGGGGATTTCACATGCGGGCACTCATTGTCGCCGCGTCGCTGCTGATCGCAACGCCAAGTCTCGCCACCGAATGGATTTACTGCACCAGCGCCGACGAGACGGCCAGTGTCGGCCTGCTCGTAGGCGGCGCGGACTTTGCGTCTGTCGTCGCCATTACGCTCAACGCCGGCGATAGCGCCTGGGCGTCGAGCGAAACCTACGGGCCTGGCCAGCCGATCGCGGTCGAGCAGGCCTATATCGGCGACAACCAGATCATCGTCGATCTCTCGGATTTGGATCGCAACCAGCTGATCGCCGAGCTGCGGGCCTACACGGCCAGCGAAGGCAATGATTACGTGCAGGGCGGCGTGCTGCGCGTGCCGGGCAAAGGCGCGTGGGCAGTGAGCTGCGAAGGACCGTGATCATGCGCTTCGTTACGCTTGCCGCTCTGCTGTTCGTTGCTACGCCCGCCATGGCTGGCGAGGGTCTATTCTGCACTGGCCAGGACAGCCTTTCGGTCCGGATACCGTTGGGCGGCACATCCGGCATCAACCCGCTCTCGGCCGAGATCATGGTGGGAAAGCAACTCTGGACCACCGAAGCCGGGCACGCCGATGCCATCCAGATCGCCCCGGCGCAGTCGGTCGGGCTCGATGACCGGTTGTATTTCGACTTCACGACACCAGACCAGGTCGGGATCATCGCGAGAGTCCGGCTGTTCCGCGTGCCGGGCGACGAGGGCAGTATCGGCGGCCTGCTCGATCTGGGCGATGTTGGAAGCTGGGCGATTTCCTGCGACTTCGGCTGAGTTTGACCTGAGGGCAGGCGCGGTCTATCGACCCGCCATGCTAGTTTCCGAATTCGACTTCGAGCTCCCAGAAGACCGCATCGCCCTCCATCCGGCCGAGCCGCGGGACAGTGCGCGCCTGCTGGTGGTTCGCCCCGGCGAGCCGCTGGAGGACCGGCATGTCGGCGATCTGCTCGAGCTGCTGCAGCCGGGCGATGTGCTTGTCGTCAACGACACCAAGGTGCTGCCGGCGGAGCTCAAGGGCACGCGCGTCCGCGGCGAGAACCGGTCGAGCGTGTCGTTCAATCTCCACAAGCGCGTCGATGCCAAGACCTGGCGGGCGTTCGCGCGGCCGGCCAAGCGGCTACAGATTCTCGATCGGCTTGAACTCGGCGATGATGGCTCGCTGCTTGCGACCGTGGCGGGGAAGGGCGACACCGGCGAAGTGACACTCGAATTCGACCTGGCCGGTGCGCAGCTCGACGAAGCCATCAAATCGCACGGTGCGATGCCGTTGCCACCCTATATCGGGGCCAAGCGCGGGGCGGAGGAGCGGGACAAGTCGGACTATCAGACGGTCTATGCGGCGGTCGATGGAGCGGTGGCGGCGCCCACGGCCGGGCTGCATTTTACCGAAAGCCTGCTGCAGAAGCTCAGCGATATCGGCGTCACGATCGAGCGGGTGACGCTGCATGTCGGGGCCGGGACGTTCCTGCCGATGAAGGCGGACAATACCGACGACCACGTCATGCATGCCGAATGGGGCGAGTTGACTGCCGCCGTGGTGCATCGGCTTGCGGCGGCGAAGGCCAAGGGCGGGCGTATCGTGGCGGTGGGGACGACTAGCCTGCGGCTGCTGGAGACGGCATCGCGGGCGACGGGGCAGCTCAAGCCGTTCATCGGCGAAACCGATATCTTCATCACGCCGGGGTTCAAATTCCGGGCGGTGGATGTGCTGATGACCAATTTCCATCTGCCGAAATCGACGCTGTTCATGCTGGTATCGGCGTTCGCCGGGCTCGACGCGATGAAGGCGGCCTACGCCCACGCCATAAGGTTCAAGTACCGCTTCTATTCCTATGGCGATGCGAGCCTGCTATTCCGCGCTCCGCAAGACCCGGACGACGAAGAGCTTTGACCGATTTCTCCTTCACCCTGACGCACACCGATGGCATGGCGCGCCGCGGCCGCATGGACACGTCGCGCGGCGATATCCAGACGCCGGCGTTCATGCCGGTGGGCACGGTGGGCACGGTCAAGGGTATGTACCCCGAGCAGGTGCGCGACACAGGCGCCGACATCCTCCTCGGCAACACCTATCACCTCATGCTGCGGCCAGGGGCTGAGCAGGTCGCCAAGCTTGGCGGCCTCCACACATTCATGGACTGGGCGCGGCCGATCCTCACCGACAGCGGCGGGTTCCAGGTGATGTCGTTGGCGAAGCTTCGGAAGCTCACCGAGAAGGGTGTGACCTTCCGCTCGCATATCGATGGCAGTGCGCACGAGCTGACGCCAGAGCGGTCGATCGAGATCCAGACGCTGCTCGACAGCGATATCATCATGCAGCTCGACGAGTGCATCTCGCTGCCGGCCGAGCGCAAGGAGATGGAGCGGGCGATGGAGCTGTCGCTGCGCTGGGGTCAGCGCAGCAAGGACGCCTTCGGCTCGCAACCGCATCGCGCCCTGTTCGGCATCGTGCAGGGTGGCGACGATCCGAAACTCCGTTCCAGATCGGCGGCGGGGCTCAAATCCATCGGCTTCGATGGCTATGCCGTGGGCGGACTTGCGGTAGGCGAGCCGCAGGAAACGATGTTCCGGGTGCTGGGCGAGATCACGCCGGAGCTTCCCACCGATCGGCCGCGCTACCTCATGGGCGTCGGCAAGCCGGACGATATTCTGGGCGGGATCGAGCGCGGTATCGACATGTTCGATTGCGTGCATCCGACCCGCGCCGGACGACATGGACACGCTTACACGCGCTTCGGCGTCATCAATCTGAAGAACGCCCGGCATAAGGACGATCCGCGTCCCATCGATATCGAGTCACCCAATCCGAACTGCCGGCGCTTCTCGCGCGCCTACCTGCACCATCTGATCCGCACCGAAGAAATGCTGGGGGCGATGATCCTCAGTCAGATCAATCTGGGGTACTATCAGGAGCTGGTGCAGGGGGCCCGCGCGGCGATCGAAGCGGGCCGTTTCACCGACTATGCTGCGCAAACGCGAGCCCAATGGGCCGCTGGCGATCTTCCGGCCAATCAAGGGGCATGAATATGGCGTCGAACCGCAAATCCCTCCTCAATTCCATGATGAAGCATCGCAAGCGCCTCGACGATCAGCCGATGCGGGTGCAGTTCGCGCTCGATCCCAACCGCTTCAAGCGCTTTACGGCGAGCGCCGGCGATATCCTGCTCGATTTCTCTAAGAACCGCATCGACGAGAAGGCCTTCGAGGCGCTGATCGGCATTGCCGATGCCGCGGGCGTCGTCGACCGCCGCAAGGCGATGTGGAGCGGTAAGCACATCAACATCACCGAGGATCGCGCGGTGATGCACATGGCGCTGCGCTATCAGGGCGACAAGCCGGTGAAGATCGACGGCAAGGACGTGATGCCGGATGTGCGAGCGGTACTCGCGGCGATGAAGGCGTTCTCCGACCAGGTGCGCGATGGCTCGATCAAGGGCGCGACTGGCGAGCGCTTCACCGACATCGTCAATATCGGCATCGGCGGTTCCGACCTCGGGCCAGTGATGGTGACGCTGGCGCTGGAGCCCTACACGCGCGCCGATCTGCGCCTCCATTATGTGTCGAACGTCGATGGCGCGCATCTGCACGACACGTTGAAGCGGCTCGACCCGAAGCGGACGATGTTCATCATCGCGTCCAAGACCTTCACCACCGACGAGACGATGACCAACGCCAATTCGGCGCGCGCCTGGGTGGCGAATGCGCTGGGCGAGGCGGCCGTGAACGACCATTTCGCGGCGCTCTCGACCAACCTCAAGGCCTGTGACGCGTTCGGCATCCGCGCCGACCGGATCTTCGGCTTCTGGGATTGGGTGGGCGGCCGCTATTCGGTGTGGGCGGCGATCGGCCTGCCGGTGGCGCTGGCCGTCGGCTTCGACAACTTCGCGGCGTTCCTCAGGGGCGCCCATGAGATGGACCAGCATTTCCTCAAGACCCGGCTCGACAAGAATCTGCCGGTCATCATGGGCGTGCTCGGCGTCTGGTATCGCAACGCCTGGGGGTTCGCGACCCATGCCGTGCTGCCCTACGACCAGCGGCTCAGCCGCTTCCCGGCCTATCTTCAGCAGATGGATATGGAGAGCAATGGCAAGTCGGTGAACCTCGAGGGCAAGGGGCTCGACTATGAATCCGGTCCGGTGATCTGGGGCGAGCCGGGGACCAATGGGCAGCACGCGTTCTACCAGTTGATCCATCAGGGCACGTCGGTCATTCCCGCCGATTTCCTGATCGCCGCCAATCCGCATGAGGAGATGGCGCCGCATCACGAGAAGCTGGTCGCCAACGTCTTCGCGCAGTCCGAAGCGCTGATGCTGGGCAAGACCAAGGACGAGGTCGTGGCCGAACTCACCGCGCAGGGGCTCAGCAAAGAGCAGATCAAAGCGCTGACGCCGCACAAGATGTTCCCGGGCAACCGGCCGAGCAACACGCTGATCTATCCCAAGCTGACGCCCGAAATCCTCGGCGCGCTGGTGGCGCTCTATGAGCACAAGGTGTTCGTGCAGGGGACGATCTGGAGCGTCAATTCCTACGACCAGTGGGGCGTCGAACTCGGCAAGCAGCTCGCCAAGGCGCTGCTGCCCAAGGTGCAGGGAACGGCGCCCAATAGCGGCAACGACGCCTCGACCAAGGGGCTACTGGCGCATTACCACAAGCTCAGCGGGAAGTGATGCGGCGCGGGCGGGATATGGACTCGTGTGCCGTTTCGTTGGCCGGTGCAAGAAACCGGAAAAATCGCACCGTTTCCCGTGCCGCCACGTCCGGTTGACGCGCGCCGCATCGAAAAGCCAAACGCTGCGAACAGCTTAGGGTTGCGCCTGAATGCGGTTGACAGGGCAGGGTTCGCCGCTATGTTCCGCGCCAATCCGCAGGCCTTTCGGCGGAGTATGTGCCGGTAGCTCAGCGGTAGAGCATTCGACTTTTAATCGAATGGTCGCGGGTTCGATCCCCGCCCGGCATACCACTTTCCTCTTGGCTAGTAAGCGCGAGGCCTGCAAACTTAGCGTTTTGCGAACCGCTCAACGGCCAGAAGATAGTTGAGCTCGTTCTTAGCCACCGTATTTTTCACGTCTCGGCTTGCTGCCACTTCCGCGCTTAGCGATCTGGCGATTTGCAGCATCGCGGCTGCAGTACCTGAGAGCAGTCCCCCGGTCGCAAACCCGGTACCAAAGCTTGCTCCGATCATCACCACGTCGTTGAGTCTGTCGCCGCCCCTACGGCCGGTACTCCCAGCGACCTCTCGAAGGAGATCGAGGTCAGGGGCAATTTTGGCGCGTACGTAGTCTTCAATAAACACTTCGAGCCGCTCTGCCGGGACGCCTCGCACTGCTACGCTCAGGTCGAAACCATGGCGCAACATGGCCCCGCGAAATGCCCGCATCGACGTTGCGTGCTTACTCCGGAATTCCATGAGCTCCTCTGGATTGAGGACCCTGATCTCGGGAGCAATATGCCCAAGAGACTGCAACGCCAAAGCGTTCGCAAACGCTCTGGCAGGGGAACCGTCGGCCAGTCCGGTGGCGTTCGGAATTGCTACCGAAGGCTCGTCCGTGACAATGGGAACGCCACGCTCAACGCCCTCAATGATAGCGGCGGCTCGGTAATGGACCCCACCGGGATATCCGATGTAAGCGTTGCCGGACTTGTCGATGGACTTGGAATTGCCTGTCACACGACTGGGAATGAACCCCGACGGTGGCGGACCGTAAATCGATAGTTCAATCTCCTGGAGCAGAGCTTCCTCTTGTTCCGGCGACTTACCGAAAACATCGCTTTCTCGCCCCGTGAACTCACAAAATCCGTTGAGGATCTTCACGTACGGAAGAAAGCTGAATACCCCGATGGTTAGTCGGTTGTCAGGGTGTTCGGGTAGTGCCCGGAGACGTTCAAGTTCAGCGCCGTACTCGCCGAGGTCATAGCCTTCGGTCGGCAAATGAACGCCGGGAAATATGACCCGATCGAACAACATCCCCATAAGAGTCAACGCGCCGCTGTTACGCGGTATGGGCGTCGCGTAGTTCACCACGTCGAACGACAGGTCGTCTGCCATGCTCTCGCGGTACTCCCTCAGTTCGTCAGCGGCAGTGGATCGCCGATAAACGGCACACTCGCGCACGCGATCCCAACCTTCGCCATCCGCCCGCAGAGTTGGCGGGCTTCGGCTTCCGATGAGATGGGGCCGGCGACGAGGCGTTTGCCGTCGCTGCCTTCGACTGGCGCCAGGAGGGCGCCCAGGCCCAGTAGCAAGGCGCCGACGCGGTCGCTCATCGATTGCCAGGCGCCCTCACCCTCATCGGGGTCGATGGGCGGGCCGAGCGCGATGCCGTAGGCGCTCGAATCGGGCTGCACCGTGCTCAGCGCCCGGGGCATTGGCTGCACACCGGCCTTTGCCGCGGGATCTGTGCGGACCGCGTTCATCGGGGTGGTGGTGTAGCTGACCGAACCGCCGGCGACGTCGAAGCTGGTCACCGGGCCTGTGCCGGTCGAGGCGGTGGTGCCGGGGTCGATCCCGGCACCGCCATTGTTCAGTGTTTCGAGAATTCGCGGCAGCGTCAATTCGAGCGCACCGAGGCGGCGGGTGACGTCGGTGCCCGCCTGCTCGTTGAGCACAAAGCGTTGCAGCAGAACGGTATTTTCCTGCTTCAGCCGCGACGTCTCGCTTTCGAGCGCAACGACCTGGCCGCGTAGCTGGTTGAGATTGGCGCCCTGCAGCCGGGAGGCGTGGAGGCCGCCCAGCACGCCGTCGGGGATCAGCCCGGACAGATTCGCGCCCAGCAGCGCGACCGCCCAGACGACGAGCGCAAACATGCCCCAGAATGTGATGTCCGATGCCCGGAAATGATCGACCGGCTTCGCCAAACCTTCGCCCCGCCACGCGTGCTCGAATCGCCAGCGCGCATTACAGTTTACCATCACGGCGATGTAATGGTTTCCCAACACGTTCCCGCCATAGAATACGGCCAAATGAATGCGGGAAAACGGGGCAGTAATGGCTGAATTGTTGTCGATCATTCTAGCGGCGGGTGACGGCACCCGCATGCGATCGGCGATGCCCAAGCTGCTGCATACGGTCGGCGGTCTGCCGATCATCGGCCATGTGGTGCGCGCCGCGGTAGGCGCCGGCTCGACCAAGGTCGCGCTGATCACCGCTCCCGAGCATGAGCGCCTGCGCGCCGAAGTCGGCGAAGCGTTCCCCGAGGTCCAGTTCTTCCAGCAGATCGAACGGAAGGGCACGGCCCATGCCGCATCGATGGCCCGCCCGCTGTGGGAAGGCGCCGAGGGTTACGTGGCAGTGGTCTATGGCGACCATCCGCTGTTGTCCGGCCCGATCTTCAAGCTCGTGACCGACCGGCTCGATGCCGGCATGGATGCGGCGATCCTCGGCTTCCTGCCGGCCAATCCGACCGGCTATGGCCGCTTCATCACCGATGGCGAGACGCTGCTGGCGATCCGCGAGCATAAGGATGCCAGCGAAGAGGAACGCAATATTGGGCTCTGCAATGCCTGCATCCTCGCCTTCCGCGCCGAAGTGTTCCGCAGCCTGATCGACAAGGTCGGCAGTGACAACGTCCAGAACGAATTCTACATCACCGATCTGATCGAACTCGCCAATGCGGCAGGCCACAAGGTCGGCTACGCCGTGGCACCCGAGCGCGACGTCATGGGCGTGAACGACCGGGCACAACTGGCGCGCGCTGAAGCGCAGTTCCAGGAATTGCGCCGCGACGACTTCATGCGCGCTGGCGTGACGCTGAAAGACCCGTCGACGACATACTTCTCCTACGACACGCAGATCGGCCGCGACGTCACGATCTTCCCGAACGTGGTGTTCGGTCCGGGCGTGAAGATTGCCGACAATGTCGAGATCCGGGCGTTCTGCGATATCGAGCAGGCAACCATCGGCGAGGGCGCCAGTATCGGCCCGTTCGCCCGCATTCGTGGCGGTGCGGAACTTGGGCCAAACGTCCACCTGGGCAATTTTGTCGAGGTCAAGAAATCGAAGATCGGCGCCGGCACCAAGGCAGGGCATCTGAGTTATCTGGGCGATGCCGAGATCGGCGCCGAGACCAATATCGGCGCGGGCACCATCACCTGCAATTATGATGGCGTGAACAAGGACAAGACGATCATCGGCGATGGCGTCTTCATCGGCTCGAACGCCTCGCTGGTGGCGCCGATCACCATTGGCGACCGGGCCTATACCGCGTCGGGCAGCGTCCTCACTGAGGATGTGCCGGCGGACGCTCTGGCTTTCGGCCGGGCGCGCCAGGAAAACAAACTGGGCTATGCGCCCAAAGTTCGCGAGACGGCACTCGCCAAAAAAGCCGCCAAGCAAGCAGCGAAGGGAAAAGCCTGATGTGCGGGATTGTCGGGATCATCGGCGTCGAACCGGTTGCACCAAGGTTGGTCGATGCGCTGAAGCGGCTCGAATATCGAGGCTATGACAGCGCCGGCGTCGCCACGCTCGACCATGGCGCCATCGAACGCCGCCGGGCCGAAGGCAAGCTCGGCAATCTCGCCAGCAAGCTTGGCATGGAGCCGCTGGCCGGCAATATCGGCATCGGCCACACGCGCTGGGCGACGCATGGCGCGCCCACGGAAACCAATGCCCACCCGCACGCGACCGACAAGGTGGCCATCGTCCATAATGGCATTATCGAGAATTTCCGCGAACTGCTCGCCGATCTCGCCAAGGACGGCTATCTGCCCAAAACGCAGACCGACACGGAGTCCGTCGCGCTGTGGGTCACCCGCGAGATCGACCGCGGCCTCGATCCCGAGATGGCGGTTGCCGCGACGTTGAAGAAGCTGCGCGGCGCCTTCGCGCTGGCCTTCATGTTCAAGGGCCACGACAAGCTGCTGATCGCCGCCCGGCATGGCGCACCCCTCGCCGTGGGCTATGGCGAGACGGAAATGTATCTGGGCTCCGACGCGATGGCCCTGGCGCCGTTCACGTCGCGGCTCAGCTATCTGCTCGATGGCGACTGGGCCGTCATCACGCCGAAGGGCGTCACTATCCGCGACGGCTCCGATGCGATCGTGCAGCGCGAGACGCTGGTGTCGCAGACTTCGGCGCTGATGGTCGACAAGGGCAACCACCGCCATTTCATGGCGAAGGAAATCTACGAGCAGCCCGAGACGATCTCGCACACGCTCAGCCATTATGTGGATATGGGCGCCGAGAAGGTTGCGCTGCGCGAGAAGCTGCCCTTCGATTTCGCCAAGCTGCCGCGCCTCACCATCGCGGCCTGTGGCACGGCCTATTTCGCCGGGCTGATCGCCAAATACTGGTTCGAGAAATATGCGCGACTGCCGGTCGATGTCGATGTGGCCTCGGAGTTCCGCTATCGCGAGCCGCCGCTCGAAACGGGCGGACTGTCGCTGCTCATCTCGCAGTCGGGCGAGACCGCCGACACGCTCGCGGCGCTGCGCTATTGCGCGTCGCAGGGCCAGCACATCGTCAGCCTGCTCAACGTGCCCGAATCCACGATTGGCCGCGAAAGCGACGTGGTGTTCCCGACGCTGTGCGGGCCTGAGATCGGCGTCGCGTCGACCAAGGCGCTAACTGCGCAGCTCACCGCGCTGGCGAGCCTCGTCATCGCCGCGGGGGTGGCGCGCGGGACGCTGTCGCGCGAGCAGGAGCGCGAACTCGTGCATGCCCTTACGGCGCTGCCGGCTGCGGTGGCCGAAGCGCTGGCGGGTGAAGAGGACATCGAGCGGATTGCCAAGGGGCTGAGCAAGGCCAAGGACGTGCTCTATCTCGGCCGTGGCCCGATGTTCCCGGTCGCCATGGAAGGCGCGCTGAAGCTCAAGGAAATCAGTTACATCCACGCCGAGGGTTATGCGGCGGGCGAGCTGAAGCATGGGCCGATCGCGCTGGTCGACGAAGTGATGCCGGTGATCGTCGTCGCGCCGTCTGACGAGCTGGTCGAAAAGACCATGTCCAACATGCAGGAAGTCGCAGCGCGCGGTGGCCAGATCATCCTCGTCACCGATGCCGAGGGGGCCAAGCACATCGGGCAGGGCGTCGCCGAGACTATCCTGATCCCGCGCGTGCCGAGCTTTGTGGCGCCCATCCTGGCGCTGATCCCGATCCAGCTGCTGGCGTATCATACGGCGGTTTTCATGGGCACGGACGTCGACCAGCCGCGCAATCTCGCGAAGTCGGTGACTGTCGAATAGCTTGAAAAAGGCGGGCGGGCGTGTCACCTCGCCCGCCATGACGCCCGCGCTCACCATCACGCCGCCCGATCATCCGCTGGTCGGCCGCGTCACGCCTCCCGGCTCCAAGTCGATCACCAATCGCGCTTTGCTGCTGGCGGCGCTGGCGAAGGGCACGAGCCGGCTTACGGGCGCGCTCAAATCCAAAGACACCAAGCTGATGGCGGCCGCGCTGCGGCAGATGGGTGTCGTCATTGACGAGCCGGACGAGACGAGTTTCGTCGTCACGAGCGCCGGGTTCCTCGCGGCTCCTGCTGCGCCGCTCATGCTGGGCAATGCCGGCACTGCCGTCCGCTTCCTCACCGCCGCGGTCGCGCTGGTCGACGGGATCGTGGTGGTTGATGGCGATGAGGCGATGCGCAAGCGGCCGATCGGGCCGCTCGTTACTGCGCTTAAGTCGCTGGGCATTGTCGCCAGTGCCCCGACCGGTTGTCCGCCGGTAATGGTCGAAGGCCGCGGGCATTTCGGCGTCGGGCGGGTCGAGATCGATGGTGGGCTGTCGAGCCAATATGTGTCCGCACTGCTCATGGCGGCGCCGTTCGGCGAGGGGCCAATCGATGTGGCGCTGACCGGCAAGGACCTCGATGCGCGCGGCTATGTCGATCTCACGGTCGCCGCGATGAATGCGTTCGGCGCCAGGGTCTCGCAGATCGACCACACGATCTGGCGGATTGAGCCGACGAAGTACGCGGCCACCGATTTCGCTATCGAGCCCGACGCTTCGGCGGCGACGTATCTGTGGGCGGCCGAAGTGCTGACGGGCGGCAGGATCGATCTCGGCGTGGCGACGGAGGCGTTTACGCAGCCCGACGCGAAGGCGGCGGCGTTCATCCAGATGTTCCCGAACATGCCGGCGGTCATCGACGGTTCGCAAATGCAGGACGCTGTACCGACGCTCGCGGTGCTTGCCGCGTTCAACAGCACGCCGGTGCGGTTCGTCGGTATCGCCAATCTGCGGGTCAAGGAATGCGACCGTATCAGCGCGCTATCGACAGAACTCAATCGTATCCAGCCCGGGCTGGCGCGTGAGGAGGGCGACGATCTGGTGGTCAATTCCGACCCGCGGCTGATGGATGCTGGCCAGCGCAACGCCCGCACGAAGATCGAGACTTATGAGGACCATCGCATCGCGATGAGCTTCGCGCTCGCCGGCCTAAAGATCGGCGGCATCGCGATCCTCGATCCGGAGTGTGTTGGAAAGACGTATCCCGGCTATTGGGATGCCCTGCGGTCGCTGGGCGTGAGCGTCGCTTAGGCGACGATCTTTTCGTCGTCCTTGAGCTCGTTCTCGCTGAGCACGCGATTGCGGCCGGCGTGCTTGGCCGCATAGAGGCAGCGGTCGGCGCGTTCGATCAGCGAGCCGGGCGTATCACCCTTGCGATACATGGCGACGCCGAAGGATGCCGTGATGCGGCCGAGCTTCTCATTCGTCGAGCGCTTCAGCAGTTCCTTGGCCTGTATGGCTTTGCGGATATTGTCGCCAACGATCAGCGCGCCTTCGAGATCGGTCTCGGGCAGGATCGCGGCAAATTCCTCGCCGCCATAGCGCGCGGCCATATCCTTGCCCTTGATGTTGGATTTGAGCGTCATCGCGACGAGCCGCAGTACCTGGTCGCCCGTCTGGTGACCCCAGGTGTCGTTGAAGCGCTTGAAGTGATCGATATCGAGCAACATCAAGCAGAGCGGTGAGCCATTGTCTGCCGCGTCGGCGAAGGATTTCATCATGCCTTCGTCGAAGCTTTTGCGATTGAAGATCTTGGTCAGTGGATCGAGCATCGACTCGCGACGCACCTCGTCGAGGTCGCGCTGCAGTGCCGAGATGTCGTCGCGCGAGGCCTCGAGCTTCTGTTCGAGCTGCGCGTTGGCGTCCTGCATGCGCCGGGTTTCACCGAGGAGCTTCTGCGCCATCGTGCGCAGCTCCTGCTCGGACATGTCGTGGCCGAGGTCACCACTCGCCGATTGCAGCGCGCCGGAGTAGGCGTTCGCGGTGGCCATCGCGGAGTCGATCGCCTCGTGGACGGACTCGATGCGGTTGGCCATGCGCTCCGAGACGCTGGAAATGCGCTCGTTGGCGTCCTGGGATTTCAGGAATTCATTGTAAAGGCGCTCGGCCAGCTCCGCAGTGGCGGTGCCATCGCGGAAAATCTGGTTGACGCGCTGGTTGAGCGACGGGTTTACGCCGGTGGCATAGGTGTACAGCAGTTCGTAGAACTGCGGGTAGGGCGGGATCTGGCCGCGCTTCAACAGGTCCATCGCCGAGTTGGCGTATCCCAGGGCGCGCCTGAATTCTTGTTCCGACAATGTGCCCCCGAGCCGCCATCAGGCGACCTTTTCTATCCCTTGGTACTTTTCCGTTGAGTCAATTAAGCCATCGTAAAAGTCAGCACCCCGGAGACGTCAAAACACGGATTTCTTCGTCTCCCGAACAATTGTGACAGTCCGCAAACGTTATCGGGGGCCCGACCCGCGAAGCAGGAACGCCGGCACCGGGCCGTCAGAGCCAAACGGCGAATCGGATGTGTACTCCGGCTGCTTTGCCTGCGGCGTCGGCGAGGGGGCTGCTGCCCGCTCCTGACGCGGCTGTTCGGTGGGCGGTTTTTCGCGCCTTGGCCGTTCGGTGCGTTCGCTCCGATCGCCGCGATTTTCGCGCGGCTGGCGGGTTGCGCCGCGGCTGCGTCTGGCTTCGCGCGGGGCCTCGTCTTCACTGATTGGCGTTTCGGCAGCCACTGCGGCGCCATCGAGCGGCATCAGCGGAATGTCCTTCTGGATCAGCTTCACGATGGCGTCGAGATATTTGCCATCCGACGGGGCGGCGAGGGTGATCGAGATGCCCGAACGCCCGGCGCGGCCGGTACGGCCGATGCGGTGGATGTAATCCTCGGCATGCGTGGGCACGTCAAAATTGAAGATGTGGCTCACCGCAGGGATATCGAGGCCGCGCGCCGCGACGTCGCTCGCGACCAGAAACATCAGCTTGTCGGTCTTGAATGCGTCCAGCGTCTCGGTGCGGCTTTTCTGGTCCATGTCGCCATGGAGGCCGCCGGCAGAGAAACCGTGCCGCTGCAGCGAACGGGCGAGGGTCGCCACGTCGCGTTTGCGGTTGGAGAAGATGATCGCGTTTTTGAGGTCTTTCTCGCCGCGTATCAACTGGCGCAGAGCGGCGCGCTTTTCCTCGGGCTTGTTGGAGACCTTGACCAGCCGCTGGTCGATGGTTTCGGCGGTCGAGTTCTTGCGGGCCACTTCCACACGAACCGGGTCGCGCAGGAACTTGCCGGTGAGCTTCTGGATTTCGGGCGCCATCGTTGCCGAAAAGAACAGCGTCTGGCGGCGCGGCGGCAGCTTGGCGCAGATCTTTTCGATCTCGGGGATGAACCCCATGTCGAGCATGCGGTCGGCCTCGTCGATCACCAGGATCTCGACGCCGCTCATCAGGATACGGCCACGCTCGAACTGGTCGAGCAGGCGGCCGGGGGTGGCGATCAGCACGTCGACGCCGCGGTCGAGCTTCTTGTTCTGATCGTCGAACGAGACGCCGCCGATGATCAGGGCAACGCTCAGCTTGTGATTGATGCCGTATTTCTCGAAATTCTCGTGCACCTGCGCGGCAAGTTCGCGCGTCGGTTCGAGGATCAGCGTGCGCGGCATGCGTGCGCGGGCCCGGCCCCCTTCAAGCAGGCTGAGCATCGGCAGCACGAAAGAGGCGGTCTTTCCCGTCCCGGTCTGCGCAATGCCGATCACGTCCCGTTTTTCGAGGACATGGGGAATGGCTTGCGCCTGGATATCGGTGGGCTTGGTGTAACCGGCCGCAGTTACCGCGTCGGTTACCTTGGCGCTCAGGCCGAGCCCGTAAAAGTCATCTGGCAATGTGTTCGTCCACTCAGAGGTTGGGAGGAGCCGGCGTTGAGGCTGCGAACAGCCGAGCGGCGGAGTGGTTCCCGACGGGCCGGGAACATAGAGGGAATCCCTTCTGAGTCAACGGGAAACCCTGGGTTTCCTTAATGTGAGAGCATGACGGTCAAATGTCGTCTGGTCTCCCTAGATACAGGCAGTCCTGGGGAGCATCGCGCAGCCGAGCACCAGCATCAGTACGACAAGCACAAGAAGCAGCACTGGCACATAGGCAATCGCAGTCAGCAGCGCGACCCGAACTCTGCGAAAGATCAGGAAAGGTCCCGCTACTGGGCCTCCGAGGCAGACAAGCCACATACCCACCCCGATGATGACAGAATTGCCGAAGGACCTCATCAGGAGATAGCTGACGGGAACTGAGGCGATAGGACCCACGAATCCGACCAGTAGCCCGAGCCACCATCGGTCGCGCAGCACTGGTACTGGCGCGGCGGTCGTCAAATGTCGAGGTCGGTGACGAACTGGGCGTTCGCCTGAATGAAGTCGAACCTGGCCTCAGGCTTGGTGCCCATCAGGCGGTCCACGGCGTCAACGGTTCCTGCGTGGTCCTCTTTCACCTTCACTTGCAGGAGGGTGCGGCTCTTCTTGTCCATGGTGGTCTCACGCAGATGCACATAGGGCATCTCGCCGAGACCCTTGAAGCGCGTGATGTCGGTCTTCTTGCCCTTGAACTCCGTCGCCAGCAGCGCCTCCTTGTGCGGGTCGTTCATGGCGTAAAGCACTTTTGGCCCCGAACTGATGCGGTAGAGCGGGGGCAGCGCGAGAAACAGATGCCCGTCGTCGATGAGCTTGGGCATCTCCTGGAAGAAGAAGGTCATCAGCAGCGAGGCGATGTGGGCGCCATCGACGTCGGCGTCAGTCATCAGAATGATCTTGTCGTAGCGCAAATCGTCTTCGCGGTAGCGGTCCCGCGTACCGCAGCCCAAGGCCTGAACCAGATCGGCGATCTGCTGGTTGGCGCTGATCTTGTCGCGCGTCGCACCGGCAACGTTGAGGATCTTGCCCTTGAGCGGCAGAACGGCCTGGCTGGCCCGGTCGCGCGCCGATTTGGCGCTGCCGCCGGCGCTATCGCCTTCTACGATGAAGATCTCGGCACCCTGTGCCGCCGATTGCGTGCAGTCGGCGAGCTTGCCCGGCAGGCGCAGCTTGCGCGTTGCCGATTGCCGGTCGATCTCTTTTTCCTTCTTGCGCCGGAGGCGTTCCTCGGCACGCTCGAAGGTCCAGTCGAGCAGCTTGTTGGCCTGGTTCGGCGAGGCCGTCAGCCAATGGTCGAAGGCATCGCGCAGGGCCGTATCGACGATGCGCGTCGCCTCGGGCGATGACAGGCGATCCTTGGTCTGCCCCACGAATTCGGGCTCGCGCACGAAGACTGAGAGCATCGCGGAACACTGCACCAGCAGATCCTCGGCCGTCAGGATCGCGGCGCGCTTGTCGCCCTTGAGCTCGGCATAGGATCGCAGCCCACGAAGCAGGGCGGTACGAAGGCCCTGCTCGTGCGTGCCACCCTCGGCCGTTGGAATGGTGTTACAATAGGAGCTCAGGAATCCGTCCGCGAGGTTCCAACTGATGGCCCATTCGACGGCGCCATGCGTTCCCGGCTTCCCGGAGTTGCCCGAAAAGATGTCGTCGACGATACGCTGTTCGCCCTCGATGCGGGCGGCAAGGAAGTCGCGGAGGCCGCCGGGGAAATGGAAGCTGGCCTTGGCGGGAACGTCGTCCGAGGCGAGGCTTTCGTCGCAGCTCCAGCGCAGTTCGACGCCACCGAACAGATAGGCTTTGGCACGCGTCATCTTGAACAGGCGCGAAACCGAGAATTCGGCCTTGCCGCCGAAGATTTCGGGGTCAGGATGGAAGCGCTGCGAGGTGCCGCGACGGTTCTGCACCGGCCCGACCTTGATCACCTTGCTGGTCGGTTTGCCGCGCGAATAGCTCTGGCGGTAGAGCATCTGGTCGCGCGCGACCTCGGTGATGAGTTCGTCGCTCAGCGCGTTCACCACCGACACGCCGACGCCATGGAGGCCGCCCGAGGTTTCGTACGCCTTGCCGTCGAATTTCCCGCCGGCGTGAAGCGTCGTCATAACGATTTCGAGGGTCGACCGGCCGGGAAATTTCGGATGGTTCTCGACGGGGATGCCGCGGCCATTGTCGGTGACGGTCAAATAGCCGTCAGCGCCGAAATGCACTTCGATGCGTGAGGCGTGACCGGCGATCGCCTCGTCCATCGAATTATCGATGACCTCAGCGAAGAGGTGATGCAGCGCGTTGTTGTCGGTGCCGCCGATATACATGCCCGGGCGGCGGCGCACGGGCTCAAGCCCCTCGAGGACTTCTATATCGGCAGCCGTATAGGACGAGCCTCCGGAGGGCGGAACCGCAGTCTTCTTCCTGGGTGAGGGCTCGGGGGCGCTTTCGCCGAACAGATCGTCTTTGGGCATAGGGCAAATCACTCGAATCGACGGGTTCTTCTAGCACAGTCGGCTGGCTGGCCGTTGCCTATCCGTTCACGGTCTCGGCAGGCTTCACATCGCCAATGGCCGGTTTCCTGAACGCCAGATGAACAGGGGGTTTAGCGGGGATTTATAGAGGAACGATCCCGGCTTTTGACGCTTATCCGAGCACATGAGGAAATAAGGAGAATTCAAATGATCCTCGCTCACTCGCTCAAGACCAGCCTCCGCGCTGGCATCGTCGCCCTCGCTATCGGTGGCACTGCACTTGTCGGCGCGGTGCCGGCGCAGGCGGCACCGGTCCAGCCGACATTTGGCTTCTCGCTGAACTTCGGCGGTAATGGCCCCAGCGGCGGCGGCATCCGCCTGAAATTCGGCGACCAGGACTATTACGACTCTTGCCGGACCAACTCGCAGATCCGTTCGGCGCTGCGTAACAAGGGCTACCGCGACGT
Source organism: Devosia sp. (assembly GCA_039918675.1). Taxonomy (GTDB): domain Bacteria; phylum Pseudomonadota; class Alphaproteobacteria; order Rhizobiales; family Devosiaceae; genus Devosia_A. The sequence goes on along the minus strand of JBDSHC010000108.1, from coordinate 10,695 downwards.
GCAGATCGTCAAGGAAGACAACCGCAACGACAAGGTCTGGGCGGTCGGTCGGAAGAACGGCAATTGGTATCAGCTGCGTGTCGACCGCTGCTCGGGCAAGGTCGATCGGGTGCGTGAAATCGAGCGTCGGAACAATGGTAATTTCACGCTGAACTTCACGTTCTAAAGCGACTGTCGAAACCACGATATTATCCCGGTCCGATGCCAATCGGGCTGGGATAATCATGTTGTGACAAGTGCTTGCAGCGGGCATACGGCCCAAAACGAGGCAAGCCGTTTACCAATGCTTCGCTTCTTGGAAGCACTTCCTTAAACGTGCTCGGCTACAACAGGGGCATACGGTTTTGTGTTCGGAGTAGCCGTATGCGCGCCCATTCGGCGATCGCATTTGAGTTCCTGCGTCTGGGGTGGTTGCAGGCCGGATTGTCTAGTTTTGCGTACCGGCTTGCCCACCTTCGCGCGGACCGCCCAGCGGTCGTCGGAGCTTTGTGCCTCATCTTCTTCCTGGCTTGAAGTCGGGCGTCGCTGCGGCTAATGGTCGAGCGATGAGATATAGGCTCGATACCACTTACAAGCGTGGCCCTGTGCACGCCCTGCAGCTTTCGTTGCAGGGCTGACCAAGCGGGTCCGAACGTTCAGTTCTGCTCTCTGGTTTGCCCTTCGTGGCGCTTTGCGCCTTGGCAGTTTCATGAAACCAGAGATGTAAAATGGGCTCGATCAGCCTCAACTCCGCGGGCGTCATCGCCACCACCCCACTCTTCGACAATCTCGGCCTCGTCATCGGCGATGGCGATCGGGTTGGACTGATTGCCGCCAATGGCGGCGGCAAGACCACGCTGCTGCGCTGCATCGCCGGTCGTCAGGACCTGACCAGCGGCGAGATCATTCGCTCGCGCGGCCTGCGCATCGGCTATGTCGAGCAGGACGTGCCGACCGCGCTCCTCGACCTGAGCCTGCGGGATGCGGTGCTCGAGGCGCTTCCCGCCGAGATCCGCGATACCGACAATTGGCGCGTCGAGGTGGTGCTCGACGAATTCGAGACGCCGGAGGATATGCGCGAGCGGCAGGTGGCGCGGCTATCGGGCGGCTGGCAGCGGCTCATGCTGATTGCGCGTGTGTGGATCAACGAGCCGGATGCATTGCTGCTCGACGAGCCGACGAACCATCTGGACCTCGGCAAGATCCTGCAGCTCGAGACCTGGCTCAACGCCGCCACGCGCAACATGCCGGTGATCATCGCCAGCCATGATCGCGGCTTCCTCGATGCGACGACCAATCGAACGCTGTTCCTGCGGCCGGGGATCTCGCACTATTTTGCGCTGCCTTACAGTCACGCCCGCGCATCGCTGACAGCCGTCGACGAGGCTGCGGCAAAGCAGCAGGAGCGCGATCTCAAAGACGCCCAGCAGTTCCGCAAGCAGGCCGCCAAGCTCACCAATATTGGGATCAACTCCGGCTCCGATCTGCTGGTGGTCAAGGCCAAGCAGCTGAAGGACCGCGCGGCCAAGATCGAGGCGACGGTCTCGGAGCTTCACAAGGAGCGGGCAGGCGATATCCGGCTTACCAATTCCGGGACGCACGCCAAGGTGCTCGTGGCCCTCGAGAATCTGACGGTCAGGACGCCCGACGACCGGGCCTTGTTCTCGATCCCCAAGCTCCATCTGTTCCAGGGCGACCGCGTGGTCGTGCTCGGCAGGAATGGCGCGGGTAAGTCGCAATTCATGAAAGCATTGACCCGGGCCATGGCCGGGCAGGAGATTCCGGGCATCCGGGTGACAAGTTCGCTCAAGCTGGGAGCGACCGATCAGGAGATGTCGCAGCTGCCGGCGAAGGGTTCGCCGTTCGATTTCATCGCCGGGTTCCGCCAGGGCGACCAACGGACGAAGGCGCTGCTGGCCGGTGCCGGTTTCCCCATCGATAAGCAGGACCGGCCGATCTCGACCCTCAGTTTCGGACAGCGCGCCCGGCTGGCCTTGCTGGCGTTGCGGCTGACGGAACCGAACTTCTATCTCCTCGATGAGCCGACCAACCATGTCGACATTTCCGGGCAGGAGAGCCTCGAAGCCGAGATCCTTGAGCATGGCGCAAGCTGCATCCTCGTCTCGCACGATCGCAGTTTCGTTAGGAACATCGGAACGCGGTTCTTTGAAATCGAGCGAGGCAAGCTAACCGAAAAGGACAGCCCGGAGAGTTTCTTCGCGGCCATGCGCAATAATTGACCACGATGCGCAAGCAATTATCATACTATCAACCTGCGCTAGGTATCATTCCTTATACCGTGGTTCGAGCGTCAGGACCGAGACACAGGGTCTGCCATGCCAGCTTCCTCCGGGAAACTTGCCGACGTTCGCTTCATCGGTCCTGTCATCGGCCGCTACACGCTCGAGAGCCGGGCCAGGCTTCCCGGCGTTCAGATCTTCGCGTTGCGGCTCCAAAGCATCTCGCCACAGCTGATGGTGGCGTCGGCGCCGGTTGTCGGGAGCATAGATGAACCGGTGACGGCGCACTTTATCCCGTTCGGCAATGTGCGCGGCCGCGTCGCGCGGCATATCGATGGCGGCTTCTGCATCGATATCGAACTGGACGCCGAGGAGAAGCGCAAGCTTGCCGCGAGGATCGAGTGGTACAAGAAGCGCACGTTCTCGGGCATTACCGACAAGCGCGAGCATCGGCGTTTCCTGCCGCGCGAGCCGAAATCGGCGGTGGTGCTGCACAATGGCACTGTGCTGCCGTGCCTCGTGATTGATCTATCGGCCTCGGGCGCCGCGATCTCGGCGGATTACGAGCCGGCCATCGGTGAGCCTCTGGCGGTCGGTAAAGTGGTGGCGCGCGTCGTGCGCAAGCTCGAGGTCGGCTTTGCCGTACAGTTCATCGCATCGCAGGAGAAAGACGGCATCGAGGAATTGCTGCGCGCCCCCAATGAATGGGAGGACGCGGTCCGCGCTGCCAATGGCGACGCCCTCTTCCATCAGGCCATGATCGCCTGACGGCTGCCTAGGCGCCGAGCGCCGCGCTGCAGTCTTCCTGCGTGTAGTCGGGGGTCTGCCCCTGCGTCGTCAGCTGCGAATTGACCACAATGGCGTAATTGCCGCTGAGCTTTGAGAAATCGGCTTCGGCCACACCCTCTGCGACCAGCAGCGGCGAGGCCATGCGGAACAGCACAGTCGCCGCGTCGCGGGCGTTTTTCTGCTGCGTCGGATCGTCCATCACCACGGCCATGATCGTGAAAGCCGCCCCACACCACAGATATTTGTCCACTGGCTTGGAAAGGCCCGCCGAGGCAATGGCAGCCTTGGCATCGGCGACCTGATCGGCAAGGGCCGGCGCGGTGAGCAGCGTGAGGCTGGCGAGAGCGATGAGAATTCGGCGCATGGTGGTTCCGATGCGGTGGCTGTTAAGAAAGGGGCCCCATCTGGGGCCCCTCGCTGTATCGCTCGATTGTATCCGAATTCGGCTTACGCTGAATAGTACATCTCGTACTCGATCGGATGCGGGGTGTGCTCGAACTTGATCACTTCCGTCATCTTGAGATCGATGTAGCTGTCGATCTGGTCGTTTTCGAAAACGCCGCCGGCCAGCAGATAGTCGCGGTCCTTGTCGAGGCTCTCGAGCGCTTCGCGGAGCGAGCCGCAAACGGTCGGGATCATCTTCAGTTCTTCCGGCGGCAGTTCGTAGAGATCCTTGTCCATGGGATCGCCTGGGTGGATCTTGTTCTTGATGCCATCGAGGCCGGCCATCAGCATCGCGGCGAAGCCGAGATAGGGGTTCGCCAGCGGATCGGGGAAGCGCACTTCGACGCGCTTGGCCTTGGGCGACTGGCCGAAGGGGATACGGCAGGATGCCGAACGGTTGCGGGCCGAATAGGCCAGCAGCACGGGGGCTTCGAAGCCGGGAACCAGGCGCTTGTAGCTGTTGGTGGTCGGGTTGGTGAAGGCGTTGATCGACTTGGCATGCTTGATGATGCCGCCGATGTAGTAGAGCGCATCCATCGACAGGCCGGCATACTGGTCGCCGGCGAACAGCGGCTTGCCGTCCTTCCAGATCGACTGGTGGCAGTGCATGCCCGAACCATTGTCGCCGTAGACGGGCTTCGGCATGAAGGTCACGGTCTTGCCATAGGCCTGGGCGACCTGCTGGATCACGTACTTATAGATCTGGACCGAGTCAGCAGCCTTGATGATCGGGCAGAACTTGATCCCGAGTTCGTGCTGGGCCGACGCCACTTCGTGATGGTGCTTTTCGATCGGAACGCCCATGGCGCCCATCGCGGCAAGCATCTCCCCACGCATATCCTGCGCGGTGTCGAGCGGCGGCACGGGGAAGTAGCCCTTCTTGAGGCCGATATGGTGGCCGTTATTGCCCTGCTCGTACTGCGTGTTGTTATTGGTCGGCAGTTCTGAATGGTCGACCGAGAACCCCACATTGTAAGTGGTGTTCGAGTAACGGACGTCGTCGAAGATGAAGAATTCGGGCTCGGGGCCGAAATAGACGCTGTCGCCGATGCCGAGGGTCTTCACATACGCTTCGGCCTTCTTGGCCGTCGTGCGCGGATCGCGGCCATAGGGCTGGTAGGTGAGGGGCTCGAGCACGTCGCAGTTCATGCAAAGTGTCGAGGCCGAGAAGAACGGATCCATATAGGCGGAATCCGGATCGGGCATCAGCACCATGTCGGACTCGTTGATGGCCTTCCAGCCAGCAATCGAGGAGCCGTCGAACATCGTGCCTTCTTCGAAGATATCGGCATCGATCATGGTCTGATCGAAGGTGACGTGCTGCAGTTTCCCGCGCATGTCGGTGAAGCGAAGGTCGACGTATTTGATGTTCTCGTCTTTGATCCTCTTGAGGATGTCGGCGCCTGTAGTCATGGTTTTCCCCGTTGAAAATACGTTGTTGTTGAGCGACGAGACCGCTTTAGAGCGCGTCGTCGCCGAATTCGCCCGTGCGGATACGGATGGCTTGTTCGATCGAATAGACGAAAATCTTGCCGTCGCCGATGCGGCCGGTTTGCGCGGCGTTGCGGATGGCTTCGATGGCCTTTTCGGCAAGGTCGTCAGGGCACACCACTTCGACCTTCACCTTGGGCAGGAAGTCGACGACATATTCGGCGCCGCGATAGAGTTCCGTATGGCCCTTCTGGCGGCCGAAGCCGTTGGCTTCGGTGACGGTGATGCCCTGGAGGCCGACTTCCTGCAGCGCTTCCTTGACCTCGTCCAGCTTGAACGGCTTTACGATAGCCTCGATCTTCTTCATTACGGCCTCCAATACGCCCCTTGCGGGTGTCGCCCATCAGCATGCACGGCCCATGCCAGCGAGTGTTGAACGGGTGAAACAGCAGCGTTCTCTTGGGATTGCCCGCCGAAGCTCATGTCTTGAATCGCCCGACAATTCCACTGACTGCACAAATAATGTGCACCTTGCCTGCGCGGCAGTCAAAGCCGAAAACCGCCTCGTCACCCACTGCAAAACGATTGGGCGTTTGTGGCCGCGACGCGGCCGGCGCCTCGGGTCCATTCCGCCTTTGACTGGCTCCGACTCTTCCTATATCTGCCTGCCAGCCCGGCCGTAGGGCGCGCGGGTGTGGCGAAACTGGTAGACGCAACGGATTTAGGTTCCGTCGCCGCAAGGCGTGTAGGTTCAAATCCTATCACCCGCACCAATCCCGACGGCCATCCCGATCACCTCGGCTCACACGAAAACAGACGGAACATTTGAATGCAGGTCACCGAAACCCTCAATGAAGGCCTGAAGCGCAAGCTGAGCGTGGTCATCCCCAAGTCGGATCTCACCAGCCGCCTCGAGACCCGCTTGGGCGAGCTCAAGGACCGCGCCAACATCAAGGGTTTCCGCCCCGGCAAGGTGCCGCAGACCTACCTCAAGAAGGTCTATGGCAAGTCGGCGATGGCCGAAGTGATGCAGGAAGCGATCAACGCGACGGTCGGCAATGCGCTGACCGAGCGTTCCGAGCGCGCCGCATCGCAGCCCAAGGTCGACCTTCCCGAAGATCAGGTTGCGATCAACAAGGTGCTGGATGGCGAAGCCGATCTCGCCTTCGACGTCAGCTATGAGATCCTGCCGCCGGTCGAACTGATGGACTTCAAGAGCCTCAAGCTCGATCGCCCGGTCGTCGAGAGCACCGACGAGGACCTCGACAAGGAAATGCAGCGCGTGTTCCGCCAGAACCGCGGCTATGAGCCCAAGGGCGACGATGGCGTTGTTACCGAGGGCGACAATCTAGGCCTCTCGTTCGAGGGCAAGGTCGATGGCAACACTTTCCCGGGCGGTTCGTCCGACCATGCGCATCTCGTCGTCGGCGCCGGCGACTTCATTCCCGGCTTTGAAGAGCAGCTCGTGGGCATGAAGAAGGGCGAGACCAAAGCGGTCAACGTGACCTTCCCGGCCGACTATCAGAAGGAAGATCTGCAGGGCAAAAAGGCGATCTTCGACGTCACCATCCTCCATATCGATGGCCCCAATGACGGCGAACTGAACGACGATTTCGCCAAGAAGCTCGGTCTCGACGACCTCGCTGCGCTGCGCGCCGCGATCAAGGACCAAATGGGCACGGCGCTGCAGCAGATGAGCCGCCAGGCCATGAAGCGCCAGATCCTCGACGCCCTCGATGACGGCCACAAGTTCGACGTGCCGCAGCAGCTGGTCGACGCGGAATTCGCGACGATCTGGGAACGCGTGAAGCACGAAGTCGAGAACCACGGCCGCAGCTTCGAGGACGAAGGCACCACCGAAGCGGACGCCACCGAGCAGTATAAGAAGATCGCCGAGCGCCGGGTGCGCCTGGGCCTCGTCGTTGCCGAGATCGGCAACAAGAACAAGGTGGAAGTCACCGAGGAAGAGCACCAGCAGGCGCTCATCGCCGAAGTCCGCCGCTTCCCCGGCCAGGAACAGCAGGTCTACGACTATTACCGCAAGAACCCGCAGGCCCTCGCTGGCCTCCGCGCACCGGTGTTCGAGAACAAGGTCGTCGATTTCGTCGCCGAACTCGCGACGCAGACAGACAAGAAAATGACCCGCGAAGAACTCGGCCGCATCATCCAGGATGAGGGCGACGAGGTTCCGGAAGAGCATCACCACTAAGGCGGTGCAGGGTTTGAAAGGGCCGTCGGGAAACCGGCGGCCTTTTTGTTTGGGCGCTCACACCGTGGGTTTGCGCTGATCTCACGGTCGTCATCCCCGGGCCTGACCTGGGACCCAGCGATCCAGTCCGTTTGGCTGGGTGGCCGGGTCTTCGCCCGCTCATGACCGCGGAGGGGTTTGTGCTAGAAGGCCACATGCACGAACTCCTTACCCCCGCTGAAATGTCCCACGCCGACCGCCTCGCCGAGGCCTCGGGCATCGCGTCGCTGACATTGATGGAGAACGCGGGTAGGGCGGTCACCAATGAGATCCTCCGCCGCTTCGGCAAGCGGCCGGTCCTGGTCCTCTGCGGTCCGGGGAATAATGGCGGCGATGGCTTGGTCGTGGCGCGCCAATTGCGCGATGCGGGCTGGGACGTGGCTGTGACGCTGGCGGGAGATCGCGACAAGCTCAAGGGCGACGCAGCGATGAACGCCGTACGCTGGGGCAACACCAGCAGCGCCGATTTTGCTCGCGCCGGACTTATCGTCGACGCGCTGCTCGGTGCCGGGCTCGACCGCGACGTCAGTGGCGACATGGCGTCGATCATCGAGGCGACCAATGCGAGCGGTGTTCCAGTCGTCGCGATCGATGTTCCATCCGGCGTCGATGGTGCCTCGGGACAGGTGCGGGGCAGCTCAATCAAGGCCGACCTCACGATCACGTTCTTTCGCAGAAAGCCGGGGCATCTGTTGGTGCCGGGACGCGATCTCTGTGGCGAGATTATCCTTGCCGACATCGGCATTCCGGCGGCGGTGCTCGATGAAATCCGCCCATCCGCCTATGCCAATGATTTGCTCCTGTGGTCGGTCCCCAAGGCGGGTGCCGAGGCGCACAAATATGCGCGTGGCCATTGCTTGGTGGTCTCAGGCTCCGCCCTGCAGACCGGGGCGTCGCGGCTTACGGCCTCGGCCGCGCTGCGGGCAGGGGCGGGAGCCGTCACGCTCACCGGCACGCGCAATGCCTTGCTGGTGCACGCGGCGCATGTCACGGCGATCATGCTGAAGCCAGCCGAGACCGAGGACGAATTCCGCGGATTGCTTGAGGGTAAGGTCGATTCCGTCGTCATCGGCCCGGCCGCGGGCGTGACGCCGCAGACGCGCCAGCGGGTGCTCGACGTGCTTCGGCTTGCCCCCGCCGCAGTGATCGATGCCGACGCGCTGAGTGTGTTTAGGGACGATCCTGAAACGCTGTTCCAGGCGATCAAGGCCCGCTCGGACCGGCCGGTGGTGTTCACCCCTCATGAGGGTGAGTTCGAGCGCCTGTTCGGCAGGGTGGACGGCACCAAGCCCGATCGCGCCCGCGCTGCCGCTGCGCGCTCCGGGGCGGTCGTCATCCTCAAGGGCAGCGACACGGTGATTGCCGCGCCGGATGGCCGCGTGGCGATCAATTCAAACGCGCCGGCAAGCCTCGGCACGGCCGGCTCCGGCGACGTCCTTGCCGGGATAACCGGAAGCCTGCTCGCGCAGAAGATGGCCGGCTTCGACGCTGCGGCAGCGGCCGTGTGGGTCCATGCCGAGGCAGCAAATTGCTTCGGCCGGCCAGGCCTCATTGCCGAGGACCTGCCGGATCTCATCCCTGACGTATTGGCGCGCCTCTAGCCGGCAGTTGCCGCGGCTGCGGTGCTCCAGGTTCCATCTGCGTTGCACGTCGCGGTCAGCGTCTTGCTGCCGCTGACCGCGGAGGTCGAGCCGACCGAGTAGAAGGCGTCGGCAAAGAAGCAACCCGAGGAGGTCTGCTCCGTGAGTGTCCAGTTCCCATCAGCGCCGCACACGTTGACGGCGGACGAGGCGCGGATGGTGGCGCCGGGCGAGAAGCTCTTGCTGGCGAGCAGGCAGCGCGCTGCAGGTGCGTCGGGGGTTACGGTCGTCTGGGCAAATGAGGGAGTCGAGGCGGCGACAATCGCCGCAAGTATCAATTTACGAAACATGAAGATATCTCCTGAAATACGGAGACCTTACCAAGCAACGTCCAGCCGCTCCAGCCCATGAAAGTGGTAGAAATTGTTGTAACTCGGCTCCGCCGCGAGCCTGAGACCAGGCAGCCGCTTGAACAACGTTGCCATTGCGATCTGCAACTCAATTCGAGCCAGAGGCGCGCCGATGCAGAAATGGATGCCGGCGCCGAAGCTGACATTGGCGCCGTCGGTGCGGAACGGATCGAAGCGATCGGCGTCCGCGAAGCGCACCGGGTCGCGGTTGGCGGCGCCTAGCATCAGGCCGATGGTGTCGCCCTTCTTGAACGCCAGCCCGTCATACTCGATGTCGCTCAGGGCATAGCGGGTGAACATGTGGAGCGGAGCGTCGAAGCGGAGGCATTCCTCGACCGTCGCGGCGGTCTGGTCGTCCCCGGCAAACAGCGCCTGCGGATCGAGTCCGCTCTCGAGGATCGCCTTCAAGCCGTTGCCCGTCGTGTGAACGGTGGCCTCGTGGCCGGCGTTGAGTAGCAGGATGGCGGTCGAGACAACTTCCTCATCGCTCAGTTTCTGCCCATCGACCTCGGCGGTCAGCATATGGGTCAGCAAATCTTCCCTGGGGGCGCGGCGGCGCTCGGCGATCACGGTCGCCAGATAGTCCATGAAGTCCTGCGACGCCTGGTTGGCGTCAAGCTCGACCTCGCGGGTCGCGCCGAACATATACATCTGGACCATGCGGTTGGACCAGTTGAGCAGTTGCGGAGCCATCTCGGCCGGCAGGCCGATCATTTCAGCGATCACCACGGCGGGGATCGGGGCCGCGAAGGCCCGGACGATCTCGACGCCCCCATCGGCCTCGAAGCCATCGATGATCTCGTTGGCGAGACGCTCGATCCGGGGGCGGAGCTGCTCGACATGGCGTGTCACGAAGGCGCGGTTGACCAGTATGCGCAGCCGCGTATGCGCCGGTGGCTCAAGGGCCAGCAGCGAATATTTCTCGGTGAGGTCGAACGCTGCGACGTGATCCTTGGGAGGCGCCCAGCCCAGTTCCTCACGGGTTGCGACATGCAGGATCTGCCGCCCGAACCGCTTGTCGCGGAGCAGGGCGCTGACATCCTTGAAGCCGGCAAAGCACCAATGGCCGTAATCTTCCCAGACGAAGGTCGGGCTCGCCGCGTGCAGCGCTGAGTAGAAGGCGTAGGGGTTCTGGTAAAACGCCGCATCGCGCGGTTTGGCGCTGGCGCGGCGTTCGGTGGTTGCGATCGAGAAGGCGTCAGAAATCGAAGAAGTCCTTCACCTGGCCGACTTTCTTGTCCCACAGCTTCACGTTCTGCTCGAACACCGCGGTCGGAATGCCATCAAACGTGGTCAGCGACAGGTCGATCGAGGGGTCGAGCTCGCTGTCCAGCGAAACACGGCCGGTGATCTCCTGGCTGTTCCATTCATTGGCCTTTTCGAGCGTCGTCCCTGCCTTGAGGTCCATCGCGTAGAGGAACAGCAGGGTGTAGCAATCGGTGAAATCGTCGGCGCAATCGTAGAAGTCGATATAGGTCGGGGAGCCGGAAATCTGGATTTCGATCGACGACCGGCCGGATTTCGTCTTCGTCAGCTTGCCGCCCTGGTAGCCGAGTGACGTCAGCGCAGCGACC
>JBDSHC010000107.1:0-19367 GCA_039918675.1 Devosia sp. | reverse complement strand
ACCGACGAAGTGGCTGGCGACAGTGATGGCGGAGGGTGGTCGCATCCTCCGGGTTCGGATCCCGGCTCGCGGCTCCAAAGGCTGTCAACCGGCCATTCCCAAAATCCATCGCGGAGAGCGCGGGGTGTCTCATCTTGCACCCCCACCCTTTCGGAGGCGCTGCACGCGCTCTCCGCCCGCGGGTCCAACAGCGGTTGGACTTGGTGCTCCCCTATGGAGCGCCAAGGCCAGAGCGCAAACAAGGACCCCTGCGGCAAGCTAGACCCCGAACGCGCCAGCGTGTCGGGACCTTCCGCTTACCCTTGATTTCCCGCCGCGTACGCGCCATTACCCCGACCATCTCAATGAGAGGTACGATCATGGATAAATTCACCAATCTCACGGGCGTCGCGGCACCGCTGCCGATCATCAACATCGACACCGACATGATCATTCCCAAGCAGTACCTCAAGACCATCAAGCGCACTGGCCTCGGCACCGCCCTGTTCTCCGAGATGCGCTACAATGAAGATGGCTCCGAGAACCCCGATTTCGTCCTCAACAAGCCGGCCTACCGCGCCGCCAAAATCGTCGTCGCCGGCGACAATTTCGGCTGCGGCTCGTCGCGCGAGCACGCGCCCTGGGCGCTGCTCGATTTCGGCATCCGCTGCGTCATCTCGACCAGCTTCGCCGACATCTTCTACAACAACTGCTTCAAGAACGGCATTCTGCCCATCGTCGTCACCCCCGAGCAGCTGAAGCTCCTGATGGATGACGCCGAGCGCGGCAGCAACGCCACCATCTCCGTCGACCTCGAGGCCCAGACGATCAAGGGGCCGGACGGCGGCACGCTGCATTTCGATATCGATCCGGCCCGCAAGCACACCCTGCTCGAAGGTCTCGACGATATCGCGCAGACCATGAAAGAAGGCGCCGAGATCTCCGCCTATGAAAAGACGGTCTCCAATTCGAGGCCCTGGATCTGATGGTCAAGCGTATTTCAACCGGCTCTCCGTTCGAGGCCAAGATCGGCTATTCCCGTGCGGTGGTCGATCAGGACATGGTCTATGTGTCGGGCACAACGGGCTATGATTATTCGACAATGACCATGCCCGAGGACGCAGGCCAGCAGGCCCGTAATGCCATCAATACGATCGCCAAGGCGTTGGGCGAGGCTGGCGCGTCGCTGAACGACGTCGTTCGCGTTCGCTACTATCTCCTCGACATGAGTGTCTACGACGCCGTCGTGGCGGCGGCCGGCGAGGCGTTCGGCGAAATCCGCCCGGCGGCCACGATGGTCATCGCCGGCCTCACAACACCTGAAATGAAGATCGAGATCGAAGTCACCGCCCGCATCGGTGCCGCGACCTCCAAGTAAGAGCAAGAACAATGTCCCAGAAACTCCTCCTCCTCCCCGGCGACGGCATCGGCGTCGAAGTCATGGCCGAGGTCAAAAAGCTCGTCGCCTGGCTCAATGCCGAACAACAGGCCGACTTCGCCACCGACACCGGCCTCGTCGGCGGCTCGGCCTACGATGCGCATGGCGAGGCCATCTCCGAAGCCGACATGCAGAAGGCGCTCGCCGCCGATGCGGTGATCTTCGGCGCCGTCGGCGGACCCAAATGGGACAAGGTGCCTTACGACAAGCGCCCCGAAGCTGGCCTCCTGCGCCTGCGCAAGGACCTCAAGCTCTTCGCCAACCTCCGCCCCGCCATCTGCTACCCGGCGCTCGCCGACGCCTCATCGCTCAAGAAGGAACTGATCGAGGGCCTCGGCATCCTCATCGTCCGCGAGCTCACGGGCGGCGTCTATTTCGGCGAACCCAAGACCATCACCGATCTCGGCAATGGCCAGAAGCGCGCCATCGATACGCAGGTCTACGAGACCTACGAGATCGACCGCATCGTGCGCGTCGCCTTCGACCTCGCCCGCACCCGCAAGAAGCTCGTGCATTCGGCCGACAAGAAGAACGTCATGAAGTCCGGTGTCCTGTGGGACGAAGTCGCGCAGGCCGTCGCCAAGGACTATGCCGACGTCAAATTCGAGCACATCCTCGCCGACAACGCCGCCATGCAGCTCGTCCGCAATCCCAAGCAGTTCGACGTCATGGTCACCGACAATCTGTTCGGCGACATCCTGTCCGATGCCGCGGCGATGCTCACCGGCTCGCTCGGCATGCTGCCCTCCGCCTCGCTCGGCGCCCCCGATGCGACGACCGGCAAGCGCAAAGCGCTCTACGAGCCCGTCCACGGCTCGGCCCCGGACATCTCCGGCAAGGGCATCGCCAACCCGATCGCCATGCTGGCGAGCTTCGCCATGGCGCTACGCTATTCGTTCGGCATGATCGAGCTCGCCAACAAGCTCGAAGCCGCCATCGCCGCGGTTCTCGACGATGGCTTGCGCACCGGCGACATCGCGCAGGGCGCCAAATCCATCGGTACCGAAGCGATGGGCGCCGCCATTCTCGCCAAACTTAAGGCGTAACGGCGGCGCAGACCGGCGCAAGCCAACAGGACTAGACTAGCCTATGCGCATCGCAATCATCGGGTCCGGGGTTTCCGGCATCGCCGCCGCCAAGACGTTGAAGCGTTTCGGGCACGAGATCGTGCTGTTCGAGCGCAGCAAATCGATCGGCGGCGTCTGGGCCCTCGCCTACCCCAATGTGCGGCTGCAAAATATCGCCGACCACTACCGCTTCACCGATTTCGACTGGCCGTTCAAACGCGACCAGCACGCCACCGCGACCGATGTCCTCGCCTATCTCAACGCAGCCATCGCCCATTTCGCGCTCGACGTTCGCCTCGAGCATAAGGTCACGATGCTGAACGAGACCGCCGATGGCTGGCGCGTCGATCTCGAAACGCCCGACGGCACACGCAGCGAAGAATTCGGCTACGTCATCGTCGCGGCGGGGCACTACACGCACGAAAAGGCCGAACTGACGCTCCCCGGCCGCGAGGCCTTCACCGGCACCGTGATGACCGAGCGCGATCTGCGCGATCCGTCGATCTTTAAGGACAAGCGCGTCGCCGTCGTCGGCCTCGGCAAAAGCGCCGTCGACATGGCGATCTTTGCCAAGCGCGGCGGCGCCAGGCAGGTCCATCAGGTGTTCCGCGAAGCGCGCTGGCTCATGCCCAACAAAATCCTCGGCCAGGACATCGCCCTGATGTCGGCTTCGCGCATGTCGACCATGTTCGAGCCCGCCTGGGTCTATCCGGGCACCATGACGCGCCTGCTCCACAAATATTCGCCGCTCGGGGTGAAGATCAATTCCTGGATCACCGATTTCCTCGTGCGGCGCCAGGAAGGCCTCAACAAGCGTCAGCCCGATGCCGCCGCCGATGCGCGGCTGAAGCTTATCAATCCGCGCTACCCCATCTCCCGGCAATTGCGCGGCACCCTCGCGCCAGACGGCTTCTTCGATGCCATCACCGACGGGTCGATCGAACCGCATCTCGCCTCTGCGACCGGCTTTTCGGACAAGGCCCTGCTGCTCTCCGACGGCTCATCCATCGAGGCCGATCTCGTGATGCTCGCGGTGGGCTTCAAGACGCCTGATCTGCCGTTCCTGCCCGCCTCAATTCGCGCCGCGATGGCCGAGAATCCCGATGGAACGCAGCTCTACCGGCACGTCATCCACCCCCGCATGCAGCGGCTCGCCTTCGCCGGCTTCAACCACAATCCGTTCCACATCCCGGGCGTCGAGACGGCGAGCATCTGGCTCGGCGCAATGATCGCCGGCGACATCGTCCTGCCGTCGGCCGATGAGATGGAAGCCAGCACCCACCGCGTCCGCGACTGGAAGCGCAAATATACCATCTTCGAGCCCACCCGCGCCTATTGGGTCTCGAACCGCTTCCACAATTATCTCGACACGCTGCTCATGGAACTGGGCGTCAAGCCGGGCCGCAAGTCGAACCCGATCGCCGAGTTCTTCGCACCTTACGAGCCCACCGACTATGCCGGCGTGTTCGACGAATATCAGCGCGCAAAGGGCAAGCCGCGCCGCGTCTTGCCCCTAGATACCTAAAGCGGTTGTCCGAACGATCCCACTTGGGATCGCTCGGACAGAGCGAATGAACCCAGACACTTAGGCGATCGTCAGCCCGCGCGTCAGATCCATCGCCTGACGCTCGAACAGCCGCCGATAGATGCCGCTGTCGCGGGCGACCAGCTGCTCATGCGTCCCTTCCTCGACGATCCGGCCCTTATCGAAAACCAATAGCCGATCGAGACTACGCACGGTCGAAAGCCGGTGTGCGATCATGATCGTCGTGCGGCCCACCATCAGGCGTTCCATCGCCTTTTGGATGAGCAGCTCGGATTCTGAATCGAGCGACGAGGTGGCTTCATCGAAAATCAGGATCGGCGAATCGGCGAGGAAGGCCCGCGCAATCGCTACCCTCTGGCGCTCGCCGCCCGAGAGTTTGACGCCTCTTTCGCCCACCAGCGTTTCATAGCCCTTGGGCAGCGCCTCGATAAACTCATGCGCGCTCGCAAGTTTCGCGGCTTCGATGATCTCCGCCCGCGTCGCGCCCGGCCTTGCATAGGAGATGTTCTCGGCCAGCGAGCGGTGAAACAGCACCGGGTCCTGCTGCACGATCGCGATCTGCTGGCGCAGCGAGGCCTGGTTCATGTCGCGAATATCGACGCCATCGATCAGGATCGCGCCTTCGGTGACATCGTGCAGCCGCTGGATCAGCTTGACGAAGGTCGTCTTGCCGCTCCCCGAATGACCGACAAGGCCAACGCGCTGACCGGCCGGGATCGTCACCGAGAAATCGCGATAGAGCGGCGTCAGATGCCGCCCATACTGGAACATGACCTTGTCGAAATCGACGCGACCTTCCTCGATCGTTGCGGGCCTGGCGCTCGGCCGGTCGGCAATGCCGATCGGGGCGAGCTGCACGTCGACCAGCTCTTCCATGTCGTTCACCGCACGCTGCAGATTGCGCACATGCTGACCGATATCGCGCAGGTACCCCTGCAGCACGAAGAACGACGTCAGCACCAGCGCGATGTCGCTGGCCTCGGCAATGCCGCGCTGCCAGAACACGATCGCGAGCCCCACCACCGCCGTACGCAGCGCGATCATCAGAACGCCCTGCACCGCCCCATTGCGATTGCCGCGCGTCCATGTGCGTTGCGTGCGCGAGCGCCATTTGCCCACCACATGGGTCAGCCGCTCATCCTCGCGGTCCTCGGCACCGAAGCCCTTGACCACGGCATTGCACGAAATGGCGTCGGCAATCGCGCCGCCCATCCGCGTGTCCCACATATTGGCAAGGCTCGCGGCCGGCGACACATAGCTCACCGACATCCACACCGTGGCGCCTACATAGATCACGGAGCCGACCGCAACCACGACGCCCATCAGCGGCCAGATCAGGCCAAGCAGGATCGCTGTCCCCACCAGCATCACGAAGGAGGGGAAGAAGAAAATGATCAGCACATCGTTGAGCGCATCGATGCCCCACATGCCGCGCGTCACCTTGCGCACCGTGGAGCCGGCAAACGTATTGGCGTGCCAGTCGGTCGAAAACCGTTGCACCCGCGCAAAGGCATCCTGGGCCACCTCACCCATCATTTTGAGCGTGAAGCGAATGAGAACGACGAACGCCCCCTGGCGGATCAGCACGCTGCCGATCCCAAGCCCGATCAGAACCACGAACGCCGTGATCGCCGCATTGAACCCGCTATCGCCGCTGCGGCTCACCGCCTCGACCAATTGCCCCGCGAACAGCGGCGTCAGCACGTCGAGCAGCGTCGCGGCCATGAACAGCCCCAACATCGCCGCGACGCGCCACGGCTGATGGCGCCAGCGCGCGAAGATGAAGCCCAGAACCTTGGTGTAGGCGTTGCCCTTGGGCGGCTTGGTAATGGCCATGGCATGCTCCGGCGTCAAACGCCGGTCCCGATCGACAGTGTGAACATGATGCGGAACGGGCGAAGCCGTTCAAAAGTCAGCGAAGAAGGAAGAAAAAGTGAGACTGGCTGGTCCCAGGGCGACTCAGAGCGTCGCGCCGTTTCGGCCCGACGGGCGGTGCTTGTGATCGAACATGTACACGCCTCCCTGGGCAAGTGTCGAAGCTGTCGCCCTATAGCGAAGGCCGGCGCCGGGGGCAAGAAGGCGCACCGAATTCGCCGCGATCGACCCGGTCGACATCCGGATCATTTTCGCTTGGGGCGACGCGCCGGCTTACGCCGTCGGCGGGAACTGCACGCGCATCTCGTCGGGCTCGACATCACGCGCTTCATCGAGGCTCAGCATCGGCACGCCCTCACGAATCGGGAACGCCAGATGCGCCGCCACCGAGATCAGCTCGCTGCGGTCGGCACTCAGCACGAGGCGGGTCTTGGTCAGCGGACAGACCAGCATTTCAAGTGTGCGCGGATCGATCTCGAAGCGGCGCGCGGAAACATCTGCCATCTATTGCAGCGCGGTCCCGGTGCCGCCCTTGGCCATTTCGAACTCGGCGAGGGCGATCAGCGTTTCGGCGCGATCCTCGAGCGAACGCGCCTCGAGCAGCACCTGCTTCTCCTTGGCGCCATAGGGCGAGACCATGCAGCAGAAATTGACCAGATCGGCGGTCCCGGTCTTGTCGATCTCTTCCCAATTGAGCTCGAAATTGGCGAACTCGGCATAGTCCTTCATCATCTTGATGAAGCGGTCGCGGTCGACCTTGTCCTCGCCATGCGTCCGGGCGAAGTCGAGGCCGAACGAACTGGCATCGATCATCGCCTGGCGATAGGGCGTCATCACGGTCATCTCGGAGACCAGCTCGAACCGGCTCAGCCCCTCGAGAATGATGAAATAGCGGCCATCGCCATTCTCTTCCCAATGCGTCAGCCGGCCGATCGTGCCGATCTTCTGCAGCGGCGCACGGCCGCGCGGGCTCTCCTCGGAAACATCCTCCGGCTGGATCAGCCCGATCATGCGATTGCCGGCCAGCGCCGCATCGACCATCTCGATATAGCGCGGCTCGAATATGTTGAGCGGCCGATGCGAGAACGGCAGCAGCAATGCCCCCGTCAACGGAAACACCGGCACATTTGGCGGGAGATCGCCGGGTGAACTGGGACGGTTGCGCATCACGAAAACAGCAGCGCCGAAAGCAGCCGCCTCCCCTTGAGCGTCGCCGGATCCTTCATGCCCCAGGCTTCGAAGAACTCGACCAGCTTCTTGCGCGCGCCATCCTCGTTCCAGGTCCGGTCGCGCTTCATCAGCGCTACCAGCTGCTCGGCCGCCTCGACGCGCTTGCCATCGGCATTGAGGGCCAAGGCCAGGTCGTAGCGCGCCTGATGATCGTCGGGCTTCGCTTCGACAGCCTGCTGCAGTTCGGCAATGGCCGACAGCTCGGAGGCTTCGCTTGCGAGCTTCAGAGCCGCGACCAGCGAGGTGTAATCCTCGTTCTTCGGCTGCGGCTCCTTGAGCGTATCGAGAACCGCCTGCGCCTGCTCCGGCTCGCCGGCCTTGAGATAAACCCGCGACATCCCGATGATCGCCTCGGCATGGTCCGGCTGCTGCTGCAACACCATCCCATAGATTTGTGCGGCCGTGTTGAGATCGCCGGCGCCCAGCGCCTCCTTGGCGGCAGCGAGCGCCGCCTTGATCTCTTCCTCCATCGAACCTGCAACAGCCTTGGCCGGCGGCGCGGCCGCAATCACCTTGTCGGCGAATTTGCGCACTTCGCTCTCGGGGATATTGCCGAGGAACGCGTCGACCGGACGGCCGCCCGCAAACGCGAACACCGCCGGGATCGACTGCACGCCGAGCTGGCCTGCAATCCCCGGATTCTCGTCGATATTGATCTTCACCAGCCGGATCTTGCCGGCCTTCTCGTTGACGACCTTCTCGATATTGGGCGACAGCGACCGGCACGGCCCGCACCAGGGGGCCCAGAAATCGACCAGAACCGGCGCCTCGAGCGACGCATCGATCACATCGGTCTTGAAGGCGCGATCGGTCGAATCCATGACCAGTGCGACGGGGGCAGGAGTGGCGGCCGGCGTAGCGGCGGGCGGGCTGACGTTGACGTTCACTTAGCGCATCCTCAGGGGCTCTTTACCCTATCAGACTTCCCCGGCTCAGGCACATGCCGGACCGGGGAGTTTAGGGTTGCAAAGGCGATATCGATTGGGCATATAGGCCCGCGTCGACGGGATGCCAAGGTTTCTTGGCGTTCAAGAGGCTTGGAGTGCGGGTGTAGCTCAGGGGTAGAGCATAACCTTGCCAAGGTTAGGGTCGAGGGTTCGAATCCCTTCGCCCGCTCCAAAATCCCATCAGGATTGAATGCGCACGAAGCCCGGGGAAACCCGGGCTTTCGCATTTCCGGCAACGGGGGGAGCGGCCGCCAGGCAAGCTCGCAGGGGTCCTTCTGGCCCAAACGGGGCCTTTGCTACGGCGCCAACGCTTCGCGCAACGCCAATCCCCGCACATCGCGCAGATCCAGATCGGCTTCGATGTGGTTGATGTGATGGACGGCAAGCTCCCCTGCGCGAGCGCCGTCGCCGTCCACAAGCGCGGCCAGTATCTGCTCATGTTCGGAGTGGCCGCAGCTCGAGGCGCCGGTGCGGCCATAAAGGGCGATTACGAGGGACGAGCGTGCAACCAGTTCCTCCATGAAGCGCAGGAGAATCCCGTTGCCCGCCACAGTCGCAAGCAGCAGATGAAAGTCGCCGGAAGTGCGAATTTCGGAGCGTCTGGCCAACGCACCTCGCTCGCCCAGCAGTTGATCCTCCGCTTCGAGTTGCCGCCTGAGTTTCACAACGTCGGCGGCGGTGATGCGGGCCGCCGCCGCCGTGGCAACGGCCGGTTCAATCAGCCTGCGAGAATCAAAGACCTGCCGCGCTTCTTCTGGTGTCGGATTGGCCACGAAAGCCCCCCGGTTGCGCTCAGTGCGCACCAGACCTTCAAAGCTCAGCATCTGCAGCGCCGCGCGCACGACCGTGCGGCTTACGGCAAACAATTCGCCGACTTCCGCCTCGCTCAGCTTGGTGCCGGGGGCCAGCCGCCGATCGATGATCGCATCGCGCAATTGCTCGCGAATGCTGGCAGAGCGATCCTCTGCGGCGCTCGCGGCGACAAATGGGTGCTCGGCGAAATTCATGAAGTCCTCTGCCTCAGTCATAGCGCGAAACGTCCAGGCAGGTAGCGAAATCTTGCATACATGCAGAGTCTGGATTGCATACAATTTTTGCGCGACTCGTGCACAATCGATGATTTTCTAGGCAGAATCGTACGGTGACTAAGAAGACGGCAGCACCCTAGGCTTGCGATTTTCAAGCCCTAACAATGGGTTAAGCTCGCCGGCAGGCGCTTGGCACGGACTCTGCAAGGAAGGCCCCACACAGGGGTCCTGCATGTCGAACGCCGCTGAGATCGATCTTGCCTCCGTCACCAAGCGCTACGGGACGTCAGTTGCCGTCGACACGGTAAGCCTCAAAATCCCCGCCGGCACCTATTGCTGCCTGCTGGGCCCCTCCGGCTGCGGCAAGACCTCGACGCTCCGCATGATCGCCGGGCACGAGAGCGTGTCCGACGGCGATATCGCGCTCGGCAAGAGCGTCGTCACCAATCTGCCGCCTGCCAAGCGTGGCACTGCAATGATGTTCCAGTCCTACGCGCTATTCCCGCATCTCGACCTCGTCGACAATGTCGCCTTCAGCCTGCGCATGAAGGGCATGGCCAAGGATGAGCGGCGCGCCAAGGCGCTCGACATGCTGAAGCTGATGCAGATGGAACCCTACGCGACCCGCCGGCCAGCGCAGCTCTCGGGCGGCCAGCAGCAGCGCGTGGCACTGGCCCGTGCATTGATCACAGATCCAGAGGCCTTGCTACTCGACGAGCCCCTCTCGGCTCTCGACCCGTTCCTCAAAATCCGCATGCGCGCCGAGCTCAAGAAGCTGCAGACGCGCCTCGGCATCACCTTCGTCCACGTGACCCACAGCCAGGAAGAGGCGATGGCTCTCGCTGACCTTGTCGTCATCATGAACAATGGTCGCATCGAACAAGCCGCCACACCGCGCGAAGTATTCGAGCGGCCTGCGACCGCGTTCGTCGCCCGCTTCATGGGCGACCACAATGTCGTGTCCGGTCGCGGCGCCGGCAGCGCAGACGGGCTGGCGCTGCTCGATGTCCCGAGCGGCGGTAGCTTCGCCGCGACCGGCACCGCGCCCGACACCAGCGCGCCGATGGATATCGCAATCCGCACCGACCACGTCCGGCTCGGACCGTCATCCGTCAAAGGCCTCGGCTTCACGGGCACGGTGAGCAACATCGAATACCGCGGCAGCTCGATCAAGCTCAGCGTCGATGGCGCCGGCATCGAAGACTTCACCGCCATCGTCGACGACAACAATTTTCACGCCAATCCCGTCGCCGTGGGCGATGCGGTGCCGCTCAATTGGGACGCCAGGGACGCAATCGTCCTGGGCCAGTCGGGCAGCTCGACCAAGAACTGAATCAACAGGGGACGACCATGACTGAAACGATCAAGACTGCCGCAGCGGCGCGGCTCTCCCGCCGCACGATGCTCAAGGGCGCCGCCGCGCTCGCCGGTACCGCTGTGGGTTCAGGCGTGCTCGGTGGCTTCCCCACTGCGTGGGCACAATCGAACATCACGCTGCGCCAGTTCGGCACCGGCGTGTCGAACCTCAATGCCATTGCCGAGAAATGCAAAGCCGATCTCGGCATCACGCTCGAAATGACGGCGACTGATTCCGACGCCGCCGCCCAGCGCGCCGTGACGCAGCCAGACAGCTATGACATCGCCGATATCGAATACTGGATCCTGAAGAAGGTGTTCCCCTCGGGCGCCATCCAGCCGATGGATGTGAGCAAGCTCAAATACTACGACAAGATCGTGCCGCTATTCAAAAACGGCAAGCTGACGCCCGACAGCGTCATCGCGCAGGGCACCGCCCCGCACACCGTGGGCTATGTTAACGCACCGGGCGACAAGACCTTCGCCGCTGGCGAGACCGGGTGGTTTACCATGGTCCCGACCATCTATAACGCCGATACACTCGGTATCCGCCCCGACCTCGTCGGCCGCGATATCACGACCTGGGCCGATATCATGGACCCGGCCTTCAAGGGCAAGACCGCCATCATCAATGTGCCTTCGATCGGCATCATGGATGCGGCCATGATCATGGAAGCCATGGGCAATATCAAATACGGCGACAAGGGCAACATGACCACCGCCGAGATCGATGCCACCATCGATTTCCTGATCAAGGCCAAGCAGGACGGCCAGTTCCGCGCCTTCTGGAAGTCCTTCGACGAATCCGTCAACCTCATGGCTTCGGGTGAAGTCGTCATCCAGTCGATGTGGTCACCGGCCGTGGCAGCGGTGCGCTCCAAAGGCATTGCCTGCAAATACCAGCCGCTCAAGGAAGGCTATCGCTCATGGGGCGGCGGTCTCGGCCTCGCCTCCCATCTCAGCGGCGCGCAACTCGACGCGGCCTATGAATACATCAACTGGTACACCTCAGGCTGGGTCGGCGGCTATCTCAACCGCCAGGGCTACTATTCTGCCGCCATGGACACCGCCAAGGAGCACATGTCAGCCGACGAATGGGGCTACTGGATCGAAGGCAAGCCCGCTGCCGGCGACATCCTCAACCCTGATGGGGTGGTGATGGAAAAGGCCGGCGCCGTGCGCGACGGCGGCTCCTTCCTCGAGCGTATGGGCCACGTCGCCTGCTGGAACTCGGTGATGGACGAGGACCGCTACATGGTGAAGCGCTGGAACGAGTTCATCGCAGCGTGACACGACTCTGCGGACCGGCTCAGACCGGTCCGCCTCCAACGGCGCGGGGCAAGCCATGGACACCATACGCACGAGACTGATCCCATATCTGCAGGCGACGCCGCTTGCAGTGATCCTCGGCTTCTTCCTGCTGCTGCCGATCCTGCTACTCGCGATCGTCAGCTTCTGGGACTACGACTTCGCGGGGCTCTACCCTGACTTCCTCACCACCAATTACGCCGACGTACTCGGCTCGTGGGTGACGTGGAAGACTTATCTCAACACCCTCAAATTCGCGGTCATCGTCTGGGCATTGACGCTCTTCATCGGCTTCTGGGTCGCCTACTTCCTCGCCTTCCACATCCGTAGCGCGCTGACCCAATCGGTGCTGTTCCTCATCTGCACCGTGCCGTTCCTCACCTCCAACATCATCCGAATGATCTCGTGGATTCCGGTGCTGGGGCGAAACGGTCTGGTGAACTCGGGACTGGTCGGAATGCACATCGTGCCCGAACCCGTCGAGTGGCTCCTCTATTCTGATTTCGCCGTCGTCCTCGCGATGGTGCATCTCTATACGCTCTTCATGGTCACACCGATCTTCAACACCCTGATGCGCATCGATCGCTCGCTGATCGAAGCCGCACGCGACGCCGGCGCCAATGGCCTGCAGATCCTATGGAACGTCATTTTGCCGCTGGCGAAACCCGGCATGGCGATCGGCACCATCTTCGTCGTCACCCTGGTGATGGCCGATTTCTCGACGGTTCAGGTCATGAGCGGCGGGCAGAGCGCCTCGGTCGCGCTCATGATGAAGAACCAGATGTCGCTGCTCCAGTATCCCGCCGCCGCTGCCAATGCGATGGTGCTGCTGGTCCTTGTGCTGCTGATGGTCGGCGCCATTCTGCGCATCGTCGATATCCGCAAGGAGCTCTGAGATGTTCGCCGACAAACGCGGCCCGGGCTTTTACCTCCTCGCTGCCTTCTTCATCCTGTTCGTGCTGTTCCTCTATGGCCCGATGTCGGCGATCTTCATCCTGAGTTTCCAAGGCCCCAATGGCGGCCTCACCTTCCCGCTCAACGGCGTGTCGGTGCACTGGTTCATCAATCTCTTTGAGCGGCAGGCCGTCGGCGACTTCGGTGCCAGCTTCTCGCGCTCGCTGATGCTGGGACTGATGGTGATGGTCTCGACCGTCGTCATCGCTCTACTTGCCGGCCTCGCCTTCCGTCGCAAATTCCTCGGCGGCACGCCCCTGTTCTACCTCACCATCGCCAGCCTGGTCGTGCCCTCGATCATCGTGAGCCTCGGCATCGGCGTCCTATTCCAACAAATCGGCATCCGGCCCGCCTGGTACGGCTCGGGCTTCGGCGCCCATCTCACCTGGACCCTGCCCTTCGGCGTCCTCATCATGTTCGCGGTCTTCAACCGCTTCTCGCCCAGCTACGAGGAAGCCGCGCGCGATCTGGGCGCCAATGCGTGGCAGACCTTTTATCATGTGCTGCTGCCTATGATCGCGCCGAGCCTCATCGGTGTCGGCCTCTTCGGCTTCTCGCTCAGCTATGACGAGTTCGCCCGCTCCCTGCTGACCGCCGGCAGCTTCAACACGCTGCCGCTCGAGATCTACGGTATGACCACAAACGTCACGACGCCCGTGCTCTATGCCCTCGGCACCGTGACGACGCTCTTCTCCTTCCTCATCATTCTTGGCACGCTCGGCATCATCCTCCTGATCAATCGCCGGCGGGCGCGGGCCTGATGCGCATCCTCATCATCAACCCGAACACAACCGCCTCGATGACGGAAAAGATCGGCCGCGCGGCGGAGCTTGTCGCGTCTTCGGGAACTGAGATCGTCGCGCGCAATCCATCCACGGGTCCGGCCTCGATCCAGGGCCCCGAGGATGGCGAAGCCGCGCTCCCGGGCCTGTTCGAAGAGATCGACAAGTCGGCCGGATTCGACGCTATCATCATCGCCTGCTTTGACGACACCGGCCTCTACGCCGCGCGCAAGCGCACTAGGATCCCGGTGATCGGCATCGGCGAGGCCGCCTATCATTACGCCATGCTGGTAGCCGAACGCTTCTCGGTGGTGACGACGCTCTCCGTCTCGATCCCCGTGATCCAGGAAAACATCATGCGTTACGGGCTCTCCGCCCGTTGCGGCAAGGTGCGCGCCTCGAACGTGCCAGTGCTCGAGCTCGAACAGCCCGGCTCCACTGCCCGCGAGACCATCTCCGACGAAATCGCCTCGGCGCTTCTCCACGACAATTCCGATGCCATCGTGCTCGGCTGCGCCGGTATGGCCGATCTCGCTTCCGATCTCGCATCGCGCCACGGCGTGCCTGTCATCGATGGCGTCGCCGCGGCAATCAAGCTCGCTGAGGGTTTGGTCGCCCTCCGGCTCGAAACATCGCAATCAGGCCCGTTCCGCGCCAACCTCTCCTGATGACCCTCGACATTCGCCCGATGCGCCGCATTGATCTGGACATCGCGCTCGGCTGGGCGCGGGACGAAGGCTGGAACCCCGGCCTCGACGACGCCGACGCGCTCTACGCGCAGGACCCGTCGGGCTTCCTGATGGGCTGGCTCGGCACGACCCCCATCGGCTGCGTCTCAGTGGTCAAATACGGCACCGACTTCGCCTTCCTCGGCCTCTACATCGTTCACCCGGAGTGGCGGGGTAGAGCCTATGGCAAAGCCATTTGGGACGCAGGAATTGCCAGCGCGGGAAGCCGCACGATAGGGCTCGACGGCGTCGTCGCGCAGCAGGACAATTACCGCAAGTCCGGCTTCGCGCTGGCCCATCGCAGCGCCCGCTGGGGTGGGATCGTTAAGGGTAGCGAAATCACCGACCCCCGAGTTCGTAGGCTGACACCGGACTTGATGCCGACCATCGCCGTCTTCGACCGCCTGTGCTTCCCGGAGGTCAGACCCCGCTTCCTCAATGCTTGGTTGGACGCGCCGTCATCGACGCGACGCTCCCTCTGTGCAATCGAGAACGATGATGTCATCGGCTACGGCACCGTGCGGAGGGGTATCGAGGGACACAAGGTGGGGCCGTTGTTCGCGCGGTCGCCCGAAGTCGCAAACGTACTCTTCAGCGCGCTAGCCGCGGATATTGGCCCATCACCGATCTTCGTCGACATCCCGGCGACGAACGACGCGGCAGTCCGCCTAGCGGAAAATCATGGCCTCACTCCGAGCTTCGAGACTGCCAGAATGTACCGCGGTCCCGCCCCGACCATTACCATTGGCCGCGTCTTCGGCATCACGACGCTCGAACTTGGCTGAGTGTCCGCTTCTGAGGGTGGCGCCCTGACCGGAAATTTTCGAACTCGCACGAGTGCCGGACAAGGAAGCACGCTAAGGCGTAGGTGAAATCCAATCCGCTCCGACGATCGTGACGTCCACCCGGATGTTATGCCCGGCGCTCAGGAGGCAGTAGCCGGTCGGTGACCGGCTCGACGATCGCGCGTCGCTCGGGCGTGAGGCGGGCGAGAAGTTCCGCGCTGACCTCGAACGGGAGGCGCAGCCGGCCCCAACTCGGTCCATAGCGATAGACGGCCATGCGCCGCTCGCCCTCGTTCACGCGCTGTGCCGACCCGTGCATGATCGCATCGACGAACATCAGGGCATCACCGGCTTTGAGGTAGACCTCGATTGCGCCTTCGATGCCTTCCACGGACCTGCCGCGGCTCTCCGCCCGCTGCGGGTGCTGGATATTGGATTTGTGGCTGCCGGGAATCACCATCGTTGCCCCGTCGCCAGGGCCGATGTCATTGAACGCCATGAGGACGTTCACCTGCCCGCAATGGAATACGCCGGCGTGATAGCGGTACTGGCAGCGGATCACGCCGTCATAACCACTCGAATGCAGCGGGATCGACTTACCCGGACCGCGTACGCTAGCGAAAGCCTCGTCGATGAATGCTGGTCCGTGATGCGCATCGAAGCTGCCGCGGACATCGGTCCCGAGGAAGTGGACGATCTTCTTCATCCAGGCGGGGTGGTCGATAAGTTCCTCCCACGCCGGCCCGCCCTCATAGATCTGCTGCGCGACAAGTCCCTCCTGTTTGCCCGGCGGGTTGTCGACATAGACATTGCCGGCCCAGCTCTTGCCTTCCGCGCGCGGCAACGCGTCGAGTGTCGCGTTACATCCGGCCAGCTGCGCCGGAGTCAGCACGTTCCTGATGACGAGATAACCGTTGAGGTCGAATAGATATTCGTCCATGTCCGAGTAGCGCGCGGATCTGCATTTGTGTGAGTCATCGTCAGCTCGCAAGGTAGGTGGGCCGTCATAGAGCGTAGTCCTAGTGGGGGTAGGAAAGACGCAGCTCGCTTACATTACGGTCGCCGATGAGCTGACCACCTCGAACTGTCAGCTTCGCCCAGTGGACGACGCTGCGGCGGTAAAAGGCATCGTGCATCTGGTCAGTGTGGTCGGCAGCCGTGTTGGGGTGCGTGAAGTAGATGATGGCTGCCCAGCCGTCCTGCGTGACGACGTCGGCGTGGCGCGCGATTTGTATGTCCATTGGGTCGGTTCCTGGCTCCGCCAGGATGATGCCCTGCCTGGTCCAGCTGATTGCATCACTCGAGCGGAACACGGCCTGGCCGCGCCATTCGTCGACGATCATCCACCAATGGCCGTCGAGGTCGAAAACATTGGGACCTTCGTGCATGTTGCCGTCAGGTGACCCGGAAATCGCAATCCCCTCTGTCGTCCAGGCATAGAGGTCGGAACTGGTCGCCACGCCCGTGCAAGCGCCATGTGCTTCGTCCTTGTACCAGAGCCGATATAGTCCATCGGGGCAGAGCGCCACGGCAGCGTCGATGACAAAGTCGGAAGCGAGTGGCAGCACCGAGCGGCGAGTCCACGCGACGAGGTCGGGGCTGGTGAAATGCACGATATGCCGAGGGTAGCCCTGCCACTGGTCGGGGGTGCCAGCGATGTAGCTCAGATACATGTGGTATTCGCCACGCCCCCAGATCACCTCGGGCGCCCAATGCGTGTTGAGCCCGGGGTCTGCGGGGTCGTCCAGTCCGCTCACCGTCCCTTGATAGTCCCAGCTCGCACCATCGTCGCTCGAGACAGCGACACCTATCGGGCTACCGTGGACCCATTGCACTCCCGGCCCTTCATGGGCGGCACGCCGCACCGTGTAGAACATCCACCACTCATTGGTGCCGCGGCGATGGATCAGCGTCGGGTCGGCCGCTCCGTCGAAGATCGGGTCGGCGTGGATCGGATGTGACATTTGTCTCTCCTGGTGGCGCGGCTCAGTCTGAAATAGATAACGTTATGCATAGCCTGCGGGATGATGTCGTCGATACGGGCGTGGGCGGGAACGTCCCGGGGAACCGCCCGCGCCACAAGCAGAGACACGGACTATCGCGTTGCTTGACAGCCTGCAAGTGTTCTGGCCGGAAGCTCTTCCGGCCATTCATCCCACGAGATCGCTTGCAAAGGTGAAATCAAATAGATAACGTTTTCTAATTCAAGTCTGGGAGGACGGAGTATGAAACGTAGACATCTATTTGGCGCGGCCGCATTGGCCCTGCTTCTCTCGACCTCGCTGGCCACCGCTCAAGAGGTGACCGGTGAGATCAAGCTACTCACTTGGTTCGGCGGCGATGAACTCGCCACGCTGCACGCTGCGGAAGAGGCATTTGTCGCCAAGAACCCGGGTGTGAAGTTCACCGAGGTCATTCCTACGGCGGCGGGACACCCGGCCGGTGGCCTGCGTACGGTCCTGCTCGGCGGCGAGCCCATCGACCTGATCGTCAACACCTGGCCGTGGTTCCGCAAGGAACTCGCAGATAGCGGATTGATCGTACCGATCGATGATGCATGGGCAGCCCACAATTGGGACCAGTATCTCAATGCTTCGTGGAAGACCCTGGGACAGACCGATGGCGTGACCTATGGCGTCCAGTACAATTTCGGTAATCGCAGCGGCTGGTTTTATCTCAATAGCTCGCTCGAGAAGGCCGGCGTGACGCCCCCCAAAACGTGGGATGACTTCACGGCCTCCATTCCCAAGTTTAAGGGCGCCGGTATCATCCCGATGTCGCTCGCCGCCAAGGACATAGGGCATAGCGAGATCTTCGCCACGCTACTGGTACGCGTTGGCGGCGTGGAGGCCGCACAGAAGCTTGCGGCGCACGAGATCGCGTGGACGGACCCGGTGGTCAAGGACACCATGCTGAAGTTCAAGGAGATGTTCGACCTGGGCGCCTTCCCGGACAGCGCAACCGCCCTCGGGACCGCTTGGGACAATGCCGCTGACACCACCTTGAAGCAGGGCACCACGGGCTATCTGCAGATGTTCGGCTACGCCGCCGTTTACGCGCAGCAGCAGTTCGGCGTCGCACCCGGCAAGAACTTCAACATCACGCAGTTCCCCGCAATGGGCCTGGGTCACGATGATACGTCTGTGGTGGAAGCCAAGGAGATGCTGATCGGCGCCAGCGGCCAGAACAAGACTGCAGCCGAAGCGTTCCTCGATTTCCTCCTCGGCGCCGAAGCGTCGAACATCTACGCCAAAGCGGGCTTCGGCGTGCCGAGCAGCGCTGTCGATACGTCGCTGTTCGGAGATGTGGTCAAACAGGCCTCGGACGTGGTGAAGACGGCCAAGCTGCAGTTCGTGCTTGCGGACACTCTTCCGGGTGAACTCTCCGATGAGTTCAACGTGCAACTGCAAAAGTTCGTCCAGACGCCGGATGAAGCGACGATCGATGTGGTTCTCGCAGCGATCGAAGCCAAGGCGAAGGACCTCTACTGATGGCGACCGCCGCCCTCCGGCAGAACACTCAGGCGGAGAGCGGCGCGAACCGATTCAGTCTCAGCCGCGGCGAATGGTTTGCCGCGGCTGTCTTACTTGCTCCGGCGATGCTGTTCTTCACGGTGACGGTGCTCTATCCGCTGGTCGACACGATCCGGTTGAGCTTTTTCGACATTAAGGGTCTGGCACCTGCCAAGTGGGTCGGCCTCGGCAACTATGTGAAACTCTTCGCCGATCCGGCGTTTCGTAGCACCATCGGCACGACGCTGTTCTTTACCGTTGCGGTGACAGTTCTCAGTGTCGGCATCGGTTGGACGCTCGCGATCCTATGCTCGCTGGCCCCAACCCAGACGCGCATCGCGCGCATTATGATGTTCATCTCGTTCGGCATTTCAGATGCCGTGGTGGGCTTCATGTGGCTGGTCATCTTTCGGCCCGACGAGGCAGGACTGCTTAATTCACTTCTTCGGGGCATTGGTCTTGAGCATCTGCAGCATGCGTGGCTCGGCGACGCGAAAACGGCGCTCTGGGCCATTATTGCGACCGCGACCTGGAGCGGCGTCGGTCTCCCATTGCTGATCTGCTTTGCGTCGGTGCAGTCGATCTCCACCAATGTCATCGAGGCGGCGCAGATCGATGGCGCGCGGACGACGTCGATGATCCGCCACATCCTCATGCCGCTGTCGCTGCCAGGCGTGCGCGTCTCGATCTTCATCAATCTGCTCGGCGCTCTGCGCGCGTTCGATGTGATTTTCGTGATGACGGCAGGCGGGCCGGTCCGCTCAACCGAGACCATCGGGTACTTTATGTTCCGAGAGTCGTTCGCCCAGTTCAAACTGGGCTACGGCGCCGC
>JBDSHC010000106.1:0-5449 GCA_039918675.1 Devosia sp. | reverse complement strand
TTGTCCATGGCCGAGGGGAGGCGGAAGCCGTATTCGGCGAGGGTGGCTTTGCGGCGGAGGTCGCCGCGATACATGGCGCCGAGCTGGCCGATGGTGACGTGGCTTTCGTCGATGAAGACGAGGGCGTCGTCGGGGAGATATTCGAACAGGGTCGGCGGCGGCTCGCCGGGTTTGCGGCCGGAGAAGTAGCGGCTGTAGTTCTCGATGCCGGCGCAGGAGCCGGTGGCTTCCATCATTTCGAGGTCGAAGAGCGTTCGCTGTTCGAGGCGCTGGGCTTCGAGGAAGCGGCCGGCGCCGTTGAGCTCCTGCAGGCGGGCGTTGAGCTCGGCTTTGATCATCTTGATGGCCGAGGTGATGGTGGCGCGGGGCGTCACGTAGTGGCTGTTGGCGAAGATGCGGGTGAAGGTGAGGTCGGACGATTTCTTGCCGGTCAGCGGATCGAATTCGGCGATGGATTCGATGGTGTTGCCGAACAGCGTGATGCGCCAGGCGGCATCCTCATAGTGGGCGGGGAACAGTTCCACCGTATCGCCGCGGACGCGGAAGGTGCCGCGGACGAAGCCGGTGTCGCCGCGCTTGTATTGCAGCTGCGACAGCGATTGCAGCAGCTGGCGCTGGTCGATGGTCTGGCCCTTCTTGAGGTCGAAGGTCATGGCCGTGTAGTCCTCGACTGAGCCGATGCCATAGATGCAGCTCACCGAGGCGACGATGATGACGTCGTCGCGTTCGAGCAGCGAGCGCGTGGCGGCGTGGCGCATGCGGTCGATCTGCTCGTTGATGGTGGATTCTTTCTCGATATAGGTGTCGGTGCGCGGGACGTACGCCTCGGGCTGGTAGTAGTCGTAATAGGAGACGAAGTACTCGACGGCGTTGTCGGGGAAGAACCCCTTGAACTCGCCATAGAGCTGGGCCGCGAGGGTCTTATTGGGCGCGAGGATGAGCGCCGGGCGCTGCGTGCGCATGATGGTCTGCGCGACTGTGTAGGTCTTGCCCGAGCCGGTGACGCCGAGCAGGACCTGGTCGGTCTCGCCGTCGTTGATGCCTTCGACGATGTCGGCGATGGCGGTGGGCTGGTCACCGGCGGGCTGGTAAGGGGTCACCAGCTTGAACGGGATTCCACCCTCGGATTTTTCGCGCGGCGCCGGGCGATGCGGCATCCACGCGGTGTTGCCCTCGACCTCTTTGCGGCCGTGGAGGATGATGTCCTCGAGGGCGCGCACGGTGGCGGAGATGCCGACGGTCTGCGCGCCTTCGAGGTTCTGGCCGGGGAGCGCGACTTTCTTGCCCGGCGTGCGGGAGCCCGGGACTTTGGCTTTGCCAGTGACGGTGGCCAGCGCGTCACGCAACTGGCCGATGGCTTCGGGGGATTTGGCGGCGGCGCGGGAGATGTCGCGGGCGCTGAGCGCTTTGCCTGACGGGACGTGGCCGAAGCCGGCCTGCTCGGGTTCGCCCATGCCGTCGAAGCTGATGCGGTCGACGGAGTTGGCCTTGGACTTCGGCGCCTTGAGCTGCATGCCGGTGGCGGCCGAGCGATCCGAGGCCTTCGTCTTCTTGGTGCTCTGTCCGACCGGGTCAGAAGGCGACTCGCTCGTCCAACCGCTGGCCGGCTTGGGCTTCTTGGGTTCAAGCGGCTGCGGCACGAGTTTGCCGTCGCCCAGCCCGGAGGCTTCGGCGGCGCGGCGGGCGGCGTTGTCGAGGGCGCGCTTGTTCTTCAGCCGCTCCTGCGGCAGCCGCTTGTTCAGCGTCTCGGCTTCAGCCTTCTCGATCTCGCCGATGAACTCGTCGATGGAGAATGTCTCTTTGTCCTCGCGCCGGACGGGCTGGGCAGGTTCTTTGGCCATGGGAGCGCTCGCAAAGCAGAGGTTCGACGCGGACACCCTATGTGGGTGCGCTGTCAAAAAATGTCAGTAGGGCGATGGAGTCGCACGCTAGCACAGGGCGAACGGAGACGGAACGGCCTTGCAGGGTCGGACCAGTTGGTTAGCGTTTGAAACATGCCGGAAGAAGTCGGGGAGGCCGGCCTTGCGAAGGACGAGGCGCGGCGGTCGATAGCGATCTCATTGGTGCTGGCCGATGCGACAAGTGGCTCAAAGCGAAAGAGCCCCGCGCATGACGCAGGGCTCCCGGGCGCGGCCTCCGGTCAGGGGTGAGGCCGGGTGTGTTACGTGATCGAGCCGACGATGCCTTCGAGCAGGTAGTCCGTGCCCCAGAGGGCGCCGTCATAGAGGCCGAGCGTGCCCTCGATGACCACCTTGCCTGTGTTGTCCTTCAGGGGGCCAACGAAGATCGGTTTGCCGGCCGTCATATCGGCGATGGCGGCTGTGGCGGCGGCGATGGCGGGCTCGGTGGCGCCGGCACCAAACGGCGTCGAAGCGACCATGTCCTTGTCGTAGCCGCCTTCATTGACGTTGGGCAGTTTCTCGCCCTTGGCGATCAGCGCTGCATACTGCGTGTAGACGGTGCCCCATTTGAGCTCGGCGCCGGTGATGAATCCCTTGGGCGCGAGCGTCGCCTGGTTGGCGTTGTGGCCCGTGGTTTTGATGCCGCGCGATTCCGCCGTCTCGATGATGGTCTTGGGGCTGTCGACATGGCAGGCGATGACGTCGCAGCCGGCATCGATAAGCGCGTTGGTGGCTTCGGCCTCGCGCACCGGGAGACTCCACTCGCCGGTGATGATGAGGCGCACCTCGGCGGCAGGGTTCACCTTCTTTACGCCAACGAGGAAGGCGTTGACGTTGCGCAGGACGAGCGCGATGGGCTTGGCGGCGATGAAGCCGATCTTGTTTGTTGTGGTGGAGAGGCCGGCGGCAACGCCGTTCACATAGTGGCCCTGATCGAGGTAACAGAAATAGCCGCCGAGGTTCATCGGATGCTTGTCTTTGTTCCAGAGCGAAGTCGGGTGGCGGAACTCGACGTCGGGATATTTCTTGGCGGCATCGATCATGAAGGGATCGAAATAGCCGAAGGAGGTGGGGAACAGCAGTTTCGCGCCGTCGAGCTCGATCATCGATCCCATCGATTTGGCGACGGCGTCGGTCTCGGGGACGTTCTCTTCCTCGACCACGGTGACATCGGGCAGGGCTTTGAGTGCGGTGGCGCCGACGGCGTGGGCCTGGTTCCATCCGAAATCGCCGGTGGGGCCGACATAGATCATGCCGATGGTCAGCGGCGTCGCGGCTTGCGCCTTGAGGCCCGAGGCCAGCATGAGCGTACCGGCGGCGGCGGTGCCGAGAAACCCTCGGCGGGTCAGGCTGTAGTTGGACATGAGTTGCACCCCTGTTGTCCTGGCTAGCGCGATGCCGGCCATGCGTTTCGCGTCGTGCGGTCAGCCTTCGGCTTTCCGCGTGAACCACTGGTCGGGCGTGAGCGTCTTGATGTCGAACTGCTCGCGCGTCTTCGTGTAGCTATGTCCACCGAGCCGGCCGATGGCATCCATCTTGAGCTGGTCGATGTGTAGATTTTCGGGGTCGATGGCGTCGTCACGGACGAATACGCCGAGCACCTCACCGAGAATGATCTCGCGCGCCTTGCCGACTTCGAGAGTCATGTAGCGACGGCATTCAAGCGCGGCGGGGGCGGCGAGAATGCGGGGGCTGCGGACGTTGAGACCGGGCACGGTGGCGAGGCCGGCTTCCTTGAGCTCATCGACATCGGGACCGAATTTGATGGCGCAGATCTCCATCTGCTGGACCAGCGCGTCATCGACGATGTGGACGGTGAATTCGCCGGTGTCGCGGATGTTGCGGGACGTGTCCTTCATGCGCAAATCGGCATAGTTCTCGATGCCGATGGCGACGATGGCGGGATCGTGGGTGAGGACGTTGAAGAAGCTGAACGGACCGGCATTCTGGCGGCCGTCTTCGCTGAGCGTGGTGATGAAGGCGATGGGCCGTGGGATCACGGTGCCGATCAGCAGCTTGTAGCGCTGCCGCTCGGTCAGCTCGGCGAAATCGAAATGGACGTGACCCTGGGCGCGCGCGTTCATTTGCGCTTCGCCACTTTGCGGAGTGGGGTAGCCGTGTCTCTCGCGGTGATGGCGCCGGCGTAGCGGGAGAGCACGTCGCCGAGCGCGTCGGCTCCCGCGGGATCGGCGCCGCGCAGGGCCCGGCGTTCGACGTCGCCCATATGGGCCTCCATGATCGCGGTGGCGTGGGCAGCGTCGCCAGCGCGGAGTGCGGCGATGATTTCGGTGTGCTCGTTGCCGCCGGTGTGATCGTGCACATGTGGTGCGCCATAGACTGCGAGGATCAGCGAGCAGCGGGTAACGAGCTCGGACATGTAACGCTCGAGCAGTACGTTGCCGCTCAGCTTGGCGAGGCGGATGTGGAACTCGCCGGCGAGGCGGCCGGCCACATGCCCTTCGTGGCGCAGGCGGGCGGCATCTTCCTCGCGCATCAGCCCCTCCAGTTCCGCGCCGAAGGCGGGCTTCCAGCGCTTGACCACGAGGCGGACGACTTCACTTTCGAGCGCGCGGCGCACTTCGAAGACATCGCGGGCTTCTTCGAGTGTGGGTTGCGCGACGGTAGCGGTGCGCTTGGGGCGCGCATCGACGAGGCCTTCGGATTGCAGCTTGGCAAGAACAGCGCGCACCAGAGTTCGGCTCATCGAGAAATGCGCGCCGATCTCGTCCTCGGGCAGCTTTGTGCCCGGCAGCAACGCCCGCTCCAGGATCGCCTGCTTCAGCGCCTCATGGGCGATATCGATGCGGGGGGAGGGGCGGGACATCAGGGCCTCGGACTGCGTGATGAGCATTCATGCATACAGAATTGAGGATCGCAAGTATGCATGATTTTGCCTATTGGCTCATAAATTCCGGTTGTTTTGCAGTCATTTGACGTCGATATGCACAGAATGCATTGCCGCCATGCACAATTCTGGATCGCCCGATCGACGATCATGTATACAGTTTTGGCATTCCCAGGAGGGCTCAGATGCCGGGCAGGACCGTCGTGTTGAAACTGAACCAGCAGCAGCTCGAGCTGCTCGACCGGACGATCGCCAAGGGCGCGGCGGCGGATCGCGTGGCGCTGGTGAAGCGGGCGCTGAGCGATTATGCGGCGAGGCACGGCAAATGAGGACGCTGCTGGACACGATCGTTCTGGAACCGGGCACGGGCAAGGCCGTGGAACTGCGGGCGGGGCAAATCCTCAGGATCGAGCAGATCGAGGGCGGCCAGTGCGTCGATTTCAACGCATTCAATCTGCATGACTACAAGGAGTTCATGCATTGCGGGCGGACGCGGACAGTACATGGGTTCAATCCCACCGAAGGAAGTTTCCTCTGGTCGCAGCCGCCGCGCGAGCGGGCACTGCTCTATATCCTCAAGGACAGTGTGAAGCGGAACGACGTTCTGTTCCCGCGATGCTCGGCTTATCTCTATGAGAGTGCCTATGGCTTTCATGACCACACGAATTGCCACGATATCCAGTCCGAAGCGCAGCGCGAGTAT
>JBDSHC010000105.1:0-12793 GCA_039918675.1 Devosia sp. | reverse complement strand
TCATTGGCTTGATCTATCTCGGACTGCCTTTCAGCGTCCTCCTGCTCTATCCGTCCCTGTCGCGACTCGACCGGCACCTCCCCGAGGCAGCCCGCACCATGGGTGCCACACCCATCCGGACGTTCTTCACGATCATCGTGCCGCTCACGCGCAACGGCGCGCTCGCGAGTTTTGTCATGCTCTTCGTGTTCGATCTCGGGTCCTACGTCCTGCCACAGATCCTGGGAAAGCCGGAGCATTGGACCGTCTCCGTGCTGATAGCGGATCAGGCCCTATTCCAATCCAACATTCCTCTCGCCGCTGCGCTGGCGGTCGTCCTCGCCTTGCTTGCGACTGGTGTCGTCGTGTTCGTTTTCGCCGCTGGCCGGCAAAGAAGGCCATCATGAGAACCGCGCTGCGGAATGGCTTCCTAGCGCTGGTCGGAATGTTTCTGCTCCTGCCCCTCCTGATAGTTGTCGGCGTCTCGGTCAATGCCGCAAAGCAATTGTCCTTCCCGCCGCAAGGCATCTCGCTCGCTTGGTATGGGGCAATCTGGTCCGAGCCCGATTGGCGGCTCGCTCTTCAGAACAGCGTCTTGATCGGGGTGTGCTCGGCAGGTCTCGCCGTCTCCATCGCCATGCCCCTCTGCTACGCTCTGTGGCGGCGTCCCGGCCCGCTCAGTCGTACCGTGTTTTCTCTGGGGCTGGCGCCTCTCACGCTGCCGCCGGTCATCCTCGCTATCGGGTTCCTGACGTTCTGGATCAATGTCGGCGGCTACGGTCAGATCTACGCGACCATCATCGCGCATGCGATCTTCCTGGTCACGGTGCCCATTGTCACGATCGGCCTCGGCTATGGCGCCATCGACCGGCATCTGGTCGAGGCGGCGCGAACGATAGGAGCCACGGACCGAGCGGTGTTTTCGACCATCGTCCTGCCACTGATCCGCCCTTACATCATTTCAGGCTTCGCTTTCGCTTTCGTTCTCAGCCTCAACGAATACATCATCGCCTACATGGTCTCGGGCTTCACCGTCGAAACCGTGCCGATCCGGATCTTCAACGCCATCCGCTACGGCTACACGCCAATCATGGCGTCCGCCTCGGTGGTCTTTGTCCTCACCTCGATCATCATCTTCTCGCTTGTTGCACGCTGGGGTGACCTGCCGAAGCTCTTGGGCGCGGGGACCAGATCCGGGTGAGGCCGCGCCGGCGACGATAGACCCAGAAATCAGCGATCCTTCAGACCTGCCTCAGGATTCGGATGTCCCTGAAGCGCAAAAAGCGGCCCAGACGTGACCACCGTCACGCTTGGCCGTATCCCGGCGCAAAGGACTTCACATGACCTCCCCATTGAGACTTCTGCTGGCATTGCTTGCCGCAGGCTCGCTCGTTTCGTCGGCCTCCGCCGCCGATTTCACCAATGAACAACTGGCTGCTCTGCTCGAGAATCCGTCACTGCGGCATCTCGACCTGCCCTTCCTCGACGCCCCTAAAGCCGATGCGTCCCTGCATGTCGAAATGCCCGATGGCGTGCGGCTTGCCGCCAGCCTCTATTTTCCCGAGGGCTTCAACCCGGCGACTGACAAAGCCTCGGCGGTGTTCGAGGATTCGATCTACGGTCGTGGAGAAGACGCCTCGACCACCGCGATCGATCTCTACGGCAAGGCCGGCATGGTCGTGATCATCGGCGAGGCGCGCGGCTTCGCCGCTTCCTTCGGTTCGCAGCAGGGCTTCAACACCAGCCAGCAGACAAATGACGAAGCCAGTATGATCGCCTGGATCGCTGCCCAGCCCTGGTCGGATGGCAAAATTGCCGCCATCGGTCATTCCGTGTCTGCGGTGTTTGCCGACAGCATGACCGGCTCCGGCGCGCCGGCGCTCAAGGCTGCAGTCATCCGCGCATCCGATTTCGATGAATACGCGCACAACATGTTCCCTGGCGGTGCACCGAACCTCGGCATCCTCGCCCTCGCCGACGAACTCATGGCTTGGCACGCCGGCGGCGATTGCAGCGTCATTCTGGAAGCATGTGCTAAACTCGGCTTCCAGCCGGTCGATGGTGACAACAGCTTTGAGCTGCTGCAGGCCGCAATCGCCGATCACAAGGCCAATCTGGAGGGTAGTCAGTTTCGAACTCTCGTCTATCGCGACGATCAATTGGGGACGAGCACTCTGGGTCAGTCGGGCGGCATCGCCCGGATTGACACCGTTCGTGCCGGCGGGGTTCCAGCCCGTGTTGCCGCAAGCTGGATGGATGGCCTGACCGCGCTCAGCGCGCTCGATCGCTTCAGGCTCGCGCCCGACGTTCCCATGGAGGTGGTGATCGGCGCCACCACCCATCCCGGCGGTCTCGATGCCGATCCCTTCAGCACCCAGCCCTTCTTGCCCGCTTCGCCGAGTGCTATCGAGCAGTTCGCTGGCGACGTCGATTTCGTCAAACGCGTCCTGGGCGGTGCGACGATCGCGCGTTCGGTGAACTACGTTGTACTCGGTACCGATGTCTGGAAGCGCTCCGAAATCTGGCCACCCGCGGGCGTCACAAACCGACTGAGCTTCCTCTCGGTGCGTCAGCTCAGCGCAGCGGTCCCCGATGCCGCGACGATCGATTACATGGTCGATCCCAGCTCGACATCGGGCCTCTATGGTCGTTGGGCGGCGCAGCGCGGCAAGCCGATCTTTTATGGCGATCGTCGGACCGCGCCTGGCAATCGCTTATCCTTCGACGGCGCCCCGATGGACGCAGATCAGGAGTTGGTGGGGAGCCCCGAGCTTTGCCTGAGCCTCAGCTCCGACCAGACGGATGGCATCGTCATCGCCTACCTCGAAGATGTCGCTCCTGATGGCCGCGTGACCTACCTCACCGAAGCGATCCTGCGCCTGCTGCATCGCAAGACCGCCGGCGCCCCTTGCGATCCTGCACCCGGTGCAGAGCGCAGCTTCAACCGCATCGACGGTGCACCCGTCACTCCCGGTGACATGATGCAGGTGGAGCTGCCATTCTATCCCGTCGCCGCGCTGATCCGCCAACGCCATAAATTGCGTCTCTCGCTGGCCGGCGCCGATGCTGGCTGGTTCGACGGGCTGACCGGCGATGTGGCCGCGACATGGACCGTCGGCTTCGGTGCGGATCGCTCGCGTCTCTCCGTGCCGCTGCGGCCCTGGTCGAACTAGGTCGCCGCACCACCTCAACCGTTCCGTCGGCGCTCCTAGCGTCGGCGGACATTGACCCTGGCCAGTCCGCCTCCGCAGCGGCGATACCAATTCAGAAAATCTTCACCAGCGCCTCACGCTCTGGCGAGCGATGCTGATCCCGACGCCATCAACCAACGAGGCCACTATGACCGAAATCAACGCCACGCCCGAGTTCCTGCCTACCGATCCAATCGAGGATAGTTCCGCCGCAGCGGCGGCAAAACGGCCGTTCCTGTCACGGCTTGCCGTCACCATCGCGGACATGAGCATGGTC
Source organism: Devosia sp. (assembly GCA_039918675.1). Classification (GTDB taxonomy): domain Bacteria; phylum Pseudomonadota; class Alphaproteobacteria; order Rhizobiales; family Devosiaceae; genus Devosia_A. The sequence continues at coordinate 9,346 of JBDSHC010000105.1, read as the reverse complement.
GTCCTCACCTTGCCCCGTCGCAATATCGATGAGCTCGATCGCCTGTCAGCGTCACTGGCCTCGCCCCGCGTCGCCAACGAATAGCCTGTCGCAACGACGGAGCGAAGCCCGTCGCATTCGTCAGCATTTCAAATGGTGTAAATGGCGCGCCCTAAGAGATTCGAACTCCTGACCCCCAGATTCGTAGTCTGGTGCTCTATCCAGCTGAGCTAAGGGCGCGCAGGCTTCAGAACGGCCATCGGCCGGAAGCGGCGCAACCCATACACAGGGTGTTCCGGCTTGGCAAGCGGCTGGCGCGCTCAGCGGACCCGCGTCGCAGCGGGCATCGAAATATCGAAGCGCGTGCCCGGCTCGAGCGGGGTGTAGCTAAGGGTGCCGCCATGCGCTGCAACCAGCTCACGGGCGATGGCGAGGCCGAGCCCGGTGCCGCCCGCCTTGGCCGAGCCCTCGAAGGCAACGAACAGATTGTCGCGGGCGCGCGGCGGCAGGCCTGGGCCATTGTCGGCGATCGAGACGACATAGCCATCGTCCGTCTCCATGAAGCCGACGGCGATGCGGGGGTTGATAGTCTTTTCGGCCGACGCCTCGAGCGCCTCGCGGGCATTCTTCAGCAGATTGATCAGAACGCGAGCCAGCTGCTCGGGGTCGACGCGGATCGACAGATCGTCCGGCACCTCGTTGCCATAGGCAATATCGGGGTGGCGTATGACGCCCGCATCAATGGCGCATTCATCGATCAGGGCACGAAGATCGACGGGCACGGGCTTGGGCGGGGTGCCGCTCTGGCGGCCATAGTCGAGCACCGATTGAGCGAAGGCCACGGCCTTGTCGATCGAATGCAGGAGACGCGGCGCCAGGCGCTGGATCTTCGGATCGTCGAGCGCCACCACCTGGTCGGAAAGCAGTTGCGCGGAGGTCAGCGTGTTGCGCAGATCATGATTGATCTTGGCCACCGCGAGGCCGAGATCGGCGAGATGCCGGCGCTGGCGCAGCATCGAGAAGATGTCGGTCTCCATCGCCGCAAGTTCGTTCTCGACGATGCCGATCTCGTCCTTGCGGCGCGTCGGGGAAATGATCAGCGAGGCATTCTCGGGGGCCATTCGATAGGCGACCATATTGGCGGTCAGCCGCCGGATCGGCACGATCAGCAGCCGGCTGACCAGCAGATAGAGCACGATTGCCGTCAGCACAGCGACCAGCAGCGACACCAGAACGATGTTCCATGAATAGGCGATGAGATCGGTGTGGAGCGGCGCTTCCTCGATCAAAACTTCGACCTGCGCATCAGCGTCGCCGGGGCTGTCATCGGAATTGCCGAGGATGCGCAGCGTGCGGTCGCCATTGTGGGCGAGCGTATCGAGGGCCCCCATGATCAGCGTCATGTAGTCGGTCTGCCGCATGTCGGCCGTGACGGCCTCTTTGGGCATTGGCTTTTCGTCGAGCTCGATAAGCTGGGCCTGCCCATCGCGGCGGTAGACGATGGCGATGGCGCCCGCGGAATGGAGCAGATTGTCGGTGAGCATGGCTGGCAGATCCATGACATCGGGCACGGCATCGAGCACCCGCGCCGCCACGATACCGATGCGCAGCCGATCGTTCAGCCAAGACTGCCGGTAATTGCCGGCAGAAGGCAGGTAGATGACGATTTCGACCGCCAAAATCACCAATGTGATGGTGGCGATGAGTTTGACGGAGAGCCCGGAAAACGGACCGGGCATGGCGCGAGGCTCGCTCATATTGCGCAGAGCCTAGTCAAAAACCCTCATCCCAACAAGCGATTGAGGGCGAACAGACGTTTTTCGAACCGGCTTCTCGGCATGCTGCGCGCCGCGGCTTCACCCAGCTGGCGGGCGAGGTCGGCATAGCTCGGATAGGGCGCCGCCAGTTCGGCGAGCCGTGCGGCATCGATCTTCTGCTCGATGGCGAGGGCGAAGAGGGCCGCCAACTCGGCCGCCCCCGCTCCCACAATGCCGGCCCCGAGGATCTTGCCGCCCCGCGCCACGATCAGCTTGACCACGCCCATGCCCTGCCCCGAAGCGCGGGCCATGTCGTTTTCAGCGTAACTCGTCCGCAGCACCGAGAAGCCCGATTTGAAGCGGCCCCGGGCCATCGGCTCGGTGAGACCGATTTCGGCGATCGGCGGATCGGTCAGCGTCAAACGCGGAATCGCCGCGGGCTCATAGCGCGAGGGACGCCCCAGTAGCGCGGCCCGGACCACAAGCTCCGCCTCGATGACCGACAGATGGGGACTTGGTGCGTGCCCGGCGGCCTCACCGACCGCCCAGACCCGGCCATTGGTGGTGCGAAGCGAGGCATTGAGCGCCAGCGCGCCCGGATCGGCCCGGTTGCGGCGAATGCGGGCGGCATCGAGATTGAGATCGGCGAGGTTGGCCGCGCGGCTCGATGTGACGAGGATATGTGACGCGTCGAGGGTGGCCGCGTCGTCCTTGTTGCGAAGCACGATGCCGATGCCCTGGCTGCGCGCCTGGATAGCGACGATCGCCGATTCCTCATAGAGCGCCACACCCTCGTCGCGGAGCCTGCGCAAGGCGATCTCAGCCAGTTCAGGATCGGCCTGCGGCAGCGCCCTGCCCTGCTCCACCACGCTCACCTCGCAGCCGAGGCGGCGATAGCTCAGCGCCAGTTCGAGACCCATGGGTCCGGCGCCGATGATAGTCAGATGCGTGAGCTTGCGGGTGTTGTCGAAAATCGTCTCGGTGGTGAAATAGGGGACCGAGAACAGCCCCGGAATGTCGGGCAGCGTCGACCGGGCGCCGGTGGCGATGACGAAGCGGCGGGCGCGGATTTCGATGTCGCCGACTTTGACGGTCCGTCCGTCGCTGAAGGCGCCGATGCCCTTCACCAGCTCGATGCCATCCGCCTGGAGCTTGGCGGGAGCGGCTTCTGAGGCGCTTCTGCTGATGATGTCCGCTACATGGTCGTGGATCTTGCGGAAGCTGACCTTGGCGGGGTCGGCAAAGACCCCGAGCGGCTCCCCGAACCGGCTGGCAGCAGCGTTCTCAGCGGCCGCGGCGAGACCGCGCAGCGCCAGCGCGCCGGCCTTGAGGCTCATGCCGCCCAGATCGCCGCGTTCGACGATCACGACATTGGCGCCAAGACGGCGGGCGGCAGCGGCGACGGCCAAGCCGGATGCGCCGGCGCCGATGACGCACAGATCGGGGGTCAAAACGCTCGCCAAACCGGACCTTTACCGCCGCAAGACAAAAGGAACCGTCCCGGTTCTAGTCGAACAGGCGGAAAACGCCAGTGCCGGTCATGGAAAAGCCCCGCAAAGGCCAGTAACGCTGCATGATTGCGCTGCGACAATGGAACGGCGCAGAAATCCCCCGATCCGTTGACTTGGACGGGTCCTTTCAGTATAGCCCGGACCAATCTCAGCCGCGCAACGGATCGGCATTGCCTGCCTGTCCAGGTGGGGCATCGATCCAGCGTGAATCGAAGACCAAAGAGGACCGCGCCCGGCGTGGTATAAAACTATGAAGCGTACTTATCAGCCGAGCGTCCTCGTACGCACCCGCCGCCACGGTTTCCGTGCCCGTATGGCCACCAAAGACGGTCGCAAGATTCTCAATCGCCGCCGCGTGCTCGGCCGCAAGAAGCTATCGGCGTAAGGAGCGGGCCGTCATGACGGCCACACCGCTCAAAGCGAGCTTGAGGCGCCTGCGCAAACGGGCGCAGTTTCTCAATGCCGCGCGCGGCCAGCGAGCCGGTCGCGCGGCATTTTCGCTGCAGGCGATCGCCGTCGACACGGCTGAACCGGGCGTTGGCCTGACCGTCACCAAAAAGACCGGCAATTCGCCCGAACGCAACCGCATCAAGCGGCGTCTGCGCGCAGCCATCAGGGCTTGCGGCGCCGATCTCCAGCCCCAACATGACTATGTGCTCATGGGCCGCCGAGATGCCCTGAGTTTGCCGTTTTCCAGGGTCGTTTCCGACCTTTCTTCCGCCATAGCCAAAGTGCACCTCCTACAGCGTGCCCCCGGAACCGAGAGACCATGAACGAAACCAACCGCAATATGATCCTCGCCATCGTGCTAAGCGTGGTGGTGCTGTTCGGCTGGCAATTCTTCGTGGCGGGTCCGCAGATGGACCGGGCACAAAAGCAGGCGCAGCTCGCCGCTGAGCAGGCCGCAGCCGCCAATCCCGGGCTGGCGACGACAACCACCAAGACGACGACCAATGCTGATGGCACGACGACGACCACCACGCAGGCGGTGCCGGCGACAAGTTCGGGCGCACCGAGCTTTGCCGATCGCGCGACCGCGCTCGCCGCCTCCCCGCGCGTCGAGATCGACACGCTGGCCCTCAAGGGCTCAATCGATCTGACTGGGGGCCGTCTCGACGATCTGCAGCTCAAGAAATACACCGAGACGGTCGATCCGACCTCGCCGATCATCACGCTCTTGACGCCCTCGGGCGCGCCGGGCGGCTACTACATCGAGCATGGCTGGATGACGGCCGATGGCCAGCTCGCGACGCCCAAGGACGCCAAATGGGTGGTCGACGGCGCGGCCGACGCAAAGCTCACGACGACGACGCCGGTCACGATCAAATGGGACAATGGCGCGGGCCTGATTTTCCGCCGCACTTTCGCGGTCGATGACAATTACCTCTTCACCGTCACCCAGGCGATCGAGAACCAGTCGCAGGGCGACGCGACCCTCTATTCCTATTCGCGCATCGTGCGCGAGGGCACGCCCAAGGTTGCGAACTTCTTCGTCCAGCACGAAGGCCCGGTCGGCGTGCTCGGGTCGAACAACCAGATCTCGAAGAAATACACCGACCTGCAGGGCGACAAGCAGCTCACCTACAACAATACCGGCGGCTGGCTGGGCTTCGTCGACAAATACTGGGCGACCGCGATCCTCGCCGCGCCGGGCGACAGCATCAATGCGCGCTTTGCCTATCTCAAGCCCAACGGCACCGATGAGTACCAGTCGAGCTTCGTCAACGCGACGCCGGTTGTCGTCGCCAAGACCGGCACAGGTACCAATGAGAGCTACGTGTTTGCGGGCGCCAAGGAAGAGGCGGTCATCGCGTCGTACGAGAGCAAGTACAAGTTCGACCGGCTCGAGCTGCTGATCGACTGGGGTTGGTTCTTCTTCCTAACTAAACCGATGTTCTATCTGATCCGCTTCCTCTACGGCATCATTGGCAATTTCGGCCTCGCCATGCTGGCCGTGACGGTCATCGTCAAGGCGCTGTTCTTCCCGCTCGCCAGCCGCTCCTACGCCTCGATGGCGGCAATGCGCCGCGTACAGCCTGAGATGAAAGCCATGCAGGAGCGGTTCAAGGACGACCGCGCCGGGCAGCAGCAGGCCATGATGGAGCTCTACAAGCGCGAGAAGATTAATCCCCTCTCGGGCTGCTGGCCGATCCTGATCCAGATCCCGGTGTTCTTCTCGCTCTATACCGTGATCTTCATCAGCCTCGAAATGCGCCACGCGCCGTTCTTCGGCTGGATCCAGGATCTCGCGACGCAGGATCCGACCAACATCTTCACGCTGTTCGGGCTGATCCCGTGGACGCCAACGGCGCTGCCGATCGTTGGCAGCTTCCTCCACCTCGGCGTCTGGCCGCTGATCATGGGCGCCACGATGTGGGTCCAGATGCGCCTCAACCCGCCGCCGCCGGATCCGACGCAGGCCGCGATCTTCAACTGGATGCCGGTGATCTTCACCTTCATGCTGGGCACGTTCCCGGCGGGTCTGGTGATCTATTGGAGCTGGAACAACTTCCTCTCCATCTCGCAGCAGTATTTCATCATGAGGCGGCATGGCGCCGATGTGGACCTGTTCGACAATATCCTCACCTCGATCGGGCTGAGGAAGACGCCGAAGCCGACCACTTAACCGGAGGTGGACGGGGTCACCATTATCACCGGTCCGCGGACCGGCGCTGGTCACCTCCTCGCTCTGCTCGACAATTTCGAGGCCGTCGCTCCGCGCGACGGCCTTTTTGCTGATGGCTATCAGGACGCGGGCGGGCAAATCGATCTCGCCGAACTCGAGGCGCGCAGCAAGGGCCGCTCACTGCTCGTTCTAAAGGCGATTTCAGCCATGCCGCGCGATGTGGTCGAGCGCGATCTGCTGGGCCGGCACGGCATGCGCGCCATCTTCGTGCTGCGGCGCAATATCGACACCTATGTCTCGCTCGCCAAGGCCAGTGCGCTGGGTGCCTGGCGCTATACCGATCTGACCCCGGTAAAGGTCAAACTCGATGCCGGGCGGTTCCTTAACTGGATGGACGAGCAGGACGCCTGGTACCTTTACTGGAAGAACTGGCTCGAGCGGCGCGCCTTTCCGGTGCCGATCATCCGCTACGAGACCCATATTCTGAGTGTCCCCGCAGAATCCGTCCTCCGGCGCTTCGTTGCCACGGTCGCCCAGGTCGGCCTGACGCTCAAAGTCCCGGCGACGCTGACCGTCGAGGGCCTCGTCCGGCAGGATCGCGAGAAGGCCGTGGCCCTCAAGGTCAAGAACTGGCCAGAATTCTCGCGCGCGCTCACCGAACGTGGCATCGAGAAGCGGGCCTTCGGCTACCCGCTCTAGACCGGCCCTTCAGTAACCTCTATGCACCGCCTATGACCGACGAGATCAACATCGAGGCTGGACGGCTGCTCTTCGCGCGACCCTTCGTGTTCGTGAAGGGCTGCGTGAGCATTGCCGATCTGCCGCCGACCGACCGGGTGGAGATCGCCTTTGCCGGCCGCTCCAACGTCGGCAAGAGTTCGCTGATCAACAGCCTGACCGGCACCAAGGACCTCGCAAGGACCTCGAACACCCCGGGCCGTACGCAGGAGCTCAACATCTTCGAGGCGGCCAACGCGCCGCTCCGCATCGTCGACATGCCTGGCTATGGCTTCGCGCAGGCACCCAAGCCCAAGGTCGAGGCGTGGACCAAGTTGATCCATCGCTATCTGACCGGCCGCCCCAATTTGCGCCGGGTCTATGTGTTGGTCGATGGGCGGCACGGTCCGAAGGACAATGATCTGAGCGTGATGAACGAACTCGACCAGTCGGCGGTGAGCTATCAGGTGGTCCTCACCAAATCCGACAAGCCCTCCGTCACCGACCTCAACGCAGTGATCGCGGATACCAAAGCTGTCATCGCGAAGCGCCCCGCCGCCCACCCTGACCTCGTCGTCACGTCCTCGGAGACGAAGTTCGGGATGGATATTCTGCGGGCTGAGATCGAGCTGTTGACCCGGAGCTAGACGCTCCTGAGGAACGCCGCGAGATATCCGGCGATCTCGCGGCTGTCGCTGCTGCGGCTCATCGAGGATAGCGCAGTGTCGACGACATCGTCCGGTGCCTTGCCGCGGCGCATCTCAGCCAGCGCGACGGTATAGTCGTCCTCGAATTCGGGGTGGGGCTGGAGGCTCATCGCGGCGCCGTTGCGGTAGATCAAGCCAGCATGTGGCGTGAAGTCGGAAGCGAGGAAAGTCTCGGCCTCGCTGGGCGGCACCAGCACCTGATCCTGATGCGAGCAGGCGATGGCAAATTCGGGCAGATTGCCGCCGAGGGTTGGCGGGCGCGAGATCACGCCGTAGACGTGCCGGCCCAGACCCCAGCCCTTGTCGGATTTGCGCACGTCGCCGCCCAGCGCGTCGGCCATGATCTGGTGCCCGAAGCAGATGCCGAGCATAGGGGTCCTGGCTGAATAGGCGCCGCGGATGAACTCTCGCAGGGGCTCCATCCACGCATAGTGATTGTCGTAAACCCCAGCGGCCGAACCCATGATCAACGTCGCGTCCAGCGTCCCCGGATCTGGCAAATGCTGGCCTTCGCTCAGTCGGATGGTTTCGAAGCTCAGGCCATGCGGCGCGAGCATCCGCTCGAACATCAAATGATAGGCGCCGAAGCGGTCGCGGAGCGGGCCGGGCACATCCGTGGGCTGGATGAAGGTGAGCTTCATGCCTCATGAAATGAAGCAGTTCGCCCACCCTTGCAAGCGGCTCGCTAGAACACGAACGATGCCGTCATCAGAGCGATGATCACAACGATCACGGCGCCGACCAGGAATAGCGCAAAGAGGATTTTGGCGAGCGAACCCGTGGCGGCCGACGTTCGGTAAAACCCGAAATAGCCGGACACCAGAGAGATCAGGAAGAGAATGAGGGCCCATTTGAGCATGACGCTACTCCGTTGACGCTTTCGCCGAGTCAACGGAGGAACGCGATTTGGGTTGCAGAGGAAGTGCTTGCTTGCGCTCTGTGCGATCGATCCCAAGAGGGATCGCTCGTCAAACCGTAGCTCCCTTGCGCTCTGTGCGAACGATCCCAAGAGGGCTCGCTCGTCCAACCGTAGCTCCCTTGCGCTCTGTCCGAACGATCCCAAGAGGGCTCGCTCGTCCAACCGCTGAACTAGGCCGCCTTGGCCTCGAACTTCAGCGCCACGCCGTCCATGCAGTAGCGGAGGCCGGTCGGCTGCGGGCCGTCGTCGAAGACGTGGCCGAGATGGCCACCGCAGCGGCGGCAATGAACCTCGGTGCGAACGCCGAAGCTGTTGTCGACTATGGTGCCCACGGCGTTGTCGAGCGGCTGGTAAAAGCTCGGCCAGCCGGTGCCGCTATCGAATTTCGTTTTGCTGTCGAACAGCGGCAAATCGCAGCCGGCGCAAATGAAGGTGCCGTCGCGATGCTCATCGAGCAATGCCGAGGTAAAGGGCCGCTCGGTACCCTGCTCACGCATCACGTGGAAGGCGTCGTCGCCGAGGATCTTCTTCCATTCCTCGTCGGTGTGGGTGACTTCGAATGTGCCCGGCACAGGACCTTCGCCTTCACCGGCGATCGCCTGGCCCAGCAGCTGCAAGCCGAAGGGCAGCGCGGCGATACCGGTGGCACCAAGCAGAACGGAACGTCGAGTCAAACCAGCCATCGAAACCTCCTCAAAAGTCGAACCCCGCACAGACGCCCCAGGGGAGGAACGGCGACGAGCGGGGTCCGGGTTGTGCACATTGTACCCAAAGCCGGGTCACGCGCACGTCAATTGCATGTGTCCGGGCCGTGACCCGGACACATAGTCGTTTCTTACATCTTGGGGAGCAGGACGGCGTCGATGACGTGGATCACGCCGTTCGACTGCAGAACGTCGGCGATCGTGACGGTGGCGGTGCCGCCAGCTTCGTCCTTGATCATGACCTTGCCATCCTTGGCGGTCAGCTGCAGCTTGCAACCACCGACGGTGGTGACTTCGTGCATGCCGCCGTCATCCATCGCCATTTTCGTGATGTCGGTGGAGAGCGCCTTGGCCGCGATGACGTGGCAGGTGAGGATCTTCACCAGCATGTCCTTGTTCTCGGGCTTCAGCAGGTTGTCGACGGTG
>JBDSHC010000104.1:0-32849 GCA_039918675.1 Devosia sp. | reverse complement strand
TGGCCGGGTTGAGCGACGGGGGCTGGCGCGGAGCCGGTCAGTGAGCGCAGCGTCAGATCCCGTCGCGGGTTGAAGGTGTCGGCATATTCGTTCGGTGTCAGCCAGCCGAGCCCGGAGTGGGGTCGGTCGAGGTTGTAGTCGGCTCTCCAGGCAGTCAGGCTTGCCCGGATATGCGGGAGCGAGGGGAACAGCGTCTCGTTGAGCAGTTCGTCCCGCAGCCGGCCGTTGAAGCTCTCGATAAAGGGATTCTGGATCGGCTTGCCCGGCGCGATGTAGTGCCAGTCGATCTTGCTGCGATCGGCGAAGCCCAGGATAGCGTTCGAAGTGAACTCCGTGCCGTTGTCACTGACGATCATTGCCGGCCTGCCACGCACGGCGATGAGCGCCTCGAGCTCGTGTGCCACCCGCAGTCCTGAGAGCGAGGTGTCGGCGACCAGCGCGAGGCATTCGCGCGTGCAGTCGTCGACCACCGTCAGCACCCTGAAGCGCCGGCAATCGGTCATCTGATCAGAGACGAAGTCGAGCGACCACCGCTGGTTGGGAGCGATGGGGATCAGCATCGGCGCCCGCGTGCCCATCGCCCGCTTGCGGCCACCGCGGCGGCGCACAACCAGCTTCTCCTCGCGATAGATGCGGAACAACCGCTTGTGGTTGACCACATGCCCCTCCCGCCGCAACAGGACGTGCAGACGCCGATAGCCGAAGCGTCGTCGTTCATGAGCAATGGCCTTCATCCGCTCGCGCAGGGCCACATCATCGACCCTGATGGTCTGGTAGCGCATTGTCATTCGACAGCACCCCAGCACCTGGCACGCCCGCCGCTCGCTCATTCCAAAGGCAGTCTGGAGATGGGCGACAGCATCCCGCTCGGCGGCGGGCGTTACCATTTTTTTCCAAGGAGGTCTTTCAACGCCGAGTTGTCGAGCATCGCATCGGCCAACAGCCGCTTGAGCTTGGCGAATTTCGACGCTATCGGGAATGACCCGGAAGGACACTCCGGTTCAGCCGGTGAGGAAAGCAGGGGAGAGCCGTGCAATACGGCTAGCGGCACCAAATTTGGCTTACTGTTCCGAGCCTCTCAAGGAGGCCAGTACTGGCAATCGGTACCCACCAGCGGCCGGCGGTTTGCGATAACTACGTCACCCTTCTCGGTCGAGATTATGACCTCTTTGAACGGGTGGCACTTCCACTCAGGAAATATCCGTTGCAGCGCTATCGCTACGGCTATCATGACTATAGTGGCGACCACAGCGAGAACTATCTTTCGTGAGGAGATTCCCATACCTACGGCAAAACCAAACCTAACCCATCGCAGCTAGTCATCGGCGCCGGATTCCATCGCTTCGTCCTGCTTAGGGTAACGAACAGTCCGCCCAAAAGCGACGAGCCAGCCTGTTGCGCCCGCTGCCACGCCAAGCACGACGAATAGCGAGACCACCAAGAGGCCCAACAAAACGTCCGTGGCGGACCGCGGCGATGTTAAATAAATGACACTACCCACCAGAAGCGGCCAACTGGTTGTGAACGCCCCAACTCCCATCGCCCACCAGACGTCGAGCCTGCCTCCATGGGCCAAGATCGTATAGATGATAAGGACAGGGAAGTAGGTGATAGCGACGTACGCAACACCGAAGATTAGTATGGCCAGCCACATAGTTGGCCACACCACAACGAACGGCACCAGGGGAAGCAAACTTGCTGCCGCAAAGCCCAGCAAGATGCGCCGCTCGCTTCCCGGCCTCCAGGGGTTTGGAACGTCATTCGACACGTCGTCGTCAGCCATTCGGTCCCCTCGAGGCCAGCTGGTTCATTCCACCTTGCGAGTCCAACTCGTGGCAGGTTGCGAGTAGCCTGGGTCGCCAGCGTGGTGCGCGCCGAGGCAGCTATGCAGCTTCATCTCGCGGTTCGGCACGATCAGAACGTCACAGGACACGACCTCGAAAAAGAAGGGCCATCCATCCTGTGGCTCGGCTGATCGCAGTAAAAGTTTGCCACCCTCGACGGCATACCTCCCCTTGCCCTCAACACCTTCGATGTTGGACTTGTTTCCACCGAGGGACCACATCTCGACTTCCCTTTTGGGGAGAAAGCACATTTCGTGGCTGTTGAAATAACCCATCCGCTCAAAGCGCTGCTCGACGAGCGTGGCTTGCTGCGTCCAACAGCCGGCGAGCAGGGCGCTCATCTCCTTATCTGTCGATGAACGAATTACCGCGTCAGCAGATGCATCGGGGATGGTCAGCAACAAGATTGAGAACGCGACGGCCAACGTTGAGTGGTTCATTGCGACACCTTTTTGGCCGCCGACGCGTCTGCTGTATGCTCGTCGGTCTGGTGCCGACGGGTTCGTTGTACACTTGGGCCCTATGCATTATTGCGCAGCTCGTAATGAAGGGACACCCGACTATCTCTGACCTCGTATCACAGGGGTTTGGGAACGACCGGATTGCTTGGCTTTTGGTCATCGTGGCGGCAGACGGCGCGCTGCGCCTGATCAAAATCTATTCTGACTGACCACAATGCTAGAAGCAGGCGCTCGCGTAGCGGCCCGTTGCCGCTCTAACAGTCCTCGCGCCCGATTGGCTCGGGCTCCGGCTTCTTTCTTTTAGTCGCGGCGCCCGCATTTTCGCCTCCTTGCCCTCGGTCTTCGGTTACCGCAAATGGGTGACGGCACCGAGCAGACTGCCCACCAACAGCAGCGCCCCTCCAGCGCCAAGCGCGTAAGGCACCAGGCCAAACCACCCGGCAGTGAGCAGCACGAGCCCGAACCCAGCCAGCGCGGTTCCAGCGATCATGATTATGATGGCAACGGCTCTCATGGCCGCGTTGTAGCGCACGGTCTGCCCGCACCCAACCTGTAGCGGCTTGTTCTCTTTTCGTTCACGGTGCTATGAGTCGGCACTCCGAAGGGAGATTCCGATGCTCATCTGGACCAAGGTCACAACCGCAAACGCCGACGAACTTCGCCGCATGATCGCCCACTCGCGCCTGCTAGTCGGCCAGTTGACGCCCGGCAACGGCGGAGCGTTCAGGGCGAGAACTGGCCTAGAGCTCTACTTTTCGCCAGCCGTAACATCCGTCCTAAAACTCACAACGCATTGGCCGCTAGAGGAGTGCGCAACGCCAGACGGCATGGCGGTGGAAGTCGTCGCTGGACCTTACGATCAGCCATCTTGGTACGACCAGCCGCCCGAGTCGGTGGAGGAGGTGCTGGACATCGGCGCGCTTGATGACCTCGGACTTATCGGGCCGGATACCGATATCGCCGAGTTGCGCCACGCGCATTTTGGGCGGTCGTGACACATGCCAGTGTCTGAACCGCCCAGCTCGGCGCCAATCAAACTGATCGTGCTCATGGCCTTTGACCGTGATGACGAAGGAATCCTGCAGCCTGCGTTCGAAGCGCGCGAGATGCCGACGAGGAACGAGCCGTTCGCGCCGCAAAGGACATGTCTCGGCACCACGACGGCGTCATCGCCTGGTCGCGACCGGCTCGCCCCGACATAGGGGAGTTCGGCGAGCCGACCGAGCTTTATAGATCCGGCGACATTCCCGACATGGACTAGCCCGGAAAGCAGCCTGCAATGACCTTCCGGCTAATCGAGCCGCACGAGACGTTCCGCACCTATAACGCGCCGACCGTGCAAATCGAGTGCGTCCGTTGCAAGCGAAACGCTCCTGACGTTGACGTGCACAATTTGCGCCAGCGGTTCGGCGAGGGGCTGCCCATAGTCGCCATCGCCAAGCAGGTGGCTGCTGCTGCGCGCGAGAACCCCTGCGGCCTTGCCCTCATGGGCAGCGGACAGCAATGCAGCGTTCGCGCGTTTGAGCCGCCTGTCTGGCACTGGGCCAACCTTTATCAGGCGCTCCATGGCCACTGGCACGCCATCATGCACTGCAACCGCCGCCACGAGGGACTGAAGCGGGGGAAGCCTTGCGCCGAACCGATCGAATTGGACATCCCGACGCTTTCCGCGGCGCTAGGCCACGACTTCAAATTGGCGAAACTGAACTCCCGCTGTGAGTGCCCGAGCTGCCATACGCGCTCGTTTGAAATCGAGTGGATCGTCCCAGACCCGACACCAGCGCCATATTCTCCCGCTGCCGAGCCGATGTTGAAGTTCAGGCCAACGCGCGCTCAGGTCGCTCGCGGGCGGCTGGGCGTAGTGAAGGAGTAACATCAGGCATTGCGAGGGCCTGGCCCAGAAACGAAAAGGCCCGCTGGTGGCGGGCCCTCGGAGGTTGCTCACGGCAGCTGTTAGCCTGCCAGAGAGGTGGGAAGAACCGGCGCCTTTGCGACGATGAACTCATCGATCGACAGTTCGCCAATGCGGGTTATTGCCTCGGCGCTGTCCTTGCGCACGTCCGGATTTTCTTCCACAGCGCGTCCATGCCAATACGCAGCGGCATGCAGGTCGCCGAGCGCCTCGTAGCACTGTCCGATGCGCCACCCGAGATAGCCGCCATCGAGGGAGGGATCGCCGCTCGCCATGTAAAAGTAGATCTTGAGGGCATCGGCGGGGCGACCGTCGCTAATCAGCTTGCTCGCCGAAGCTTCCAGGGCATTGAAATCGTAGCTCATAGAAGTGTCCTCACTTCAGATTGATATGGTAGTTCGTGCCGCCGATTTCGAGATTGATGTGCGGACCTTGGTTCCCGATGTACTGGCCGGGCGATATATCGAAGCGCAATACCATACCGTTCGGGAAGATAAACTGCGAGGCACCCTTCGGGGTCGGCTGGCTACGAGGCCCGCCCCCGCCCAGCGACAGCAAGTCATTGACGAGAGTCGGGCTGATCGCTGCGACCTTGGTGACCTTACCGGTATCGCTCTTAGGGACGAGCGCACTCAGCCCGCTTGACGTGCTGCTGATCGAGGAGGGTGATGTGACCGGCTTGGGGGACGAGTAGGCAGCCGCGGCCGCGGCGCTGGCGCTTGCATTGGACACGGCGCCGCCATTGCCCGAGCTGCTGCGGCCATTGCTGTCGGAAGCGCTGCTCGAGGTGACGCCCGCGCCCACATTTGACGCCGATGACACGCCCTTGTTGCTGGAGCTGACGTTCGAATTGGCAGCGGTCGTCGACACGGTCTTGATGACGGCCGAATTCGTTACGGTAGACGCAACCGGCTTGGCCACACTGGCCGCGACCGAGCTTATCGAACTTGATGAAGAGGATACAGGTTTTGGGGCGGCCGCCCCAGCGGATGCGCTGGCAACTGATGCGATCGACATTCTATCTCCCAAGTATCGGTTGGCGAATGCACCGCGGTTCTGCAGTGCCACGTCCAATACTTCAGGAGCGGAATTAATAAGAGATTGTCCGCGCGACGTTGCTTGCAAGCATTTCAGAAATGACGACGATAACAAGGGGGCGTGTTGCAGCATTGGCTAACAAGATCTGAAGCTGGGACCGATCCATTCCTAAGTCGCCAGCCGCAATGGGTCGCCGCCTTCGGGCTCAGCGTTGAGCACCGGCAGCACTTTCAGCGGCAGCTCGGCGACACGATCGAGGGAGCCGTCCGGCAGCGGTCGTTGCAGAGCCTTCGCCTCGCTCCATGGCGCGCGCAGCCATACGTCACGTTCCTCTGCCGTCGTCAGGATCACGGGCATGGCCTTCTCGTGGACGGCGCCAACTTCGGCATTCGGCTTCGTCGTAAAGAACGCGAAAACCTCGTGGTCGAGCGGACCTTCGTCCTTACGCCTCGTGCCGTGCCAGCTCGTGCGAAGGCCTGCAAAGAAGCTCAACGGTGCCTGCTCCCCAAACGCGAACCACGCATTGCCGCTTTTGCCATCCGCCAGCTTCATGGGCTCCGAGAAGCGATTGAACGGCACCAGGCAGCGATGCTCAGGACCAAGGTAGCCTTTCCAGTCGTCGTACCAGGGGTGGCGAATATTCGTGTTGCCGCGGTTGGGCTTGTCAGTGGGCGCGTCCTTCAAGGACGACAGCCCCCAACGGGCAAAGCGCACTACGCGGTCGGCTTCGACCTGGCGGATGATCGGCGCAAAGTAGTCGGGGTAGATCCCGTACAGCGGCGGCAGGTTTGGCCGCGACCGCTCCCACAGGAAGCCCATCTCGATCATCGCCGGGTGGGTGCTGGTCATGTTGTAGAGGTTGCACATCGGCCGAACTATCTGAGCAGATGCGGCAATGGTCAACTAGGAGTTGGCCACCGAAACTCGCGCGTTCATGAGCGCGGCGAGCGTCGAAATGTCCAACTCGAAGGTTCGGCGCGGGGAGAGTCAGGCACTGCCAACGGCGTCGAGCGGCTTGAGCGCGGCATGCCGGCCACTAGTGAGCTGCTCACTTTTGTGGGACAGCGTTGTGGCGATCGGCAAGGGTCGCAGCTTCTACTGGTCAACGCGGATACGCGAAAACTAAGCAGAAAGAAGTAGCTCTTTCGTCACGTCCGGCTGCCTGATGAGGTCCAAGAGTCGCTCTCCCGGAATTGGCTCGGAGAGGAGGAAGCCCTGCATCTCATGGCAACCGAGGCTCGCAAGGTGATGCAATTGGTCGGTTGTCTCGACGCCCTCGGCAGTCACCACAAGTCGGAGGGATCGAGCAAGACCAATCATCGAGCGCACCAGCGCGTCCGCGTCAGCAGACGTGCCTAACTCGGCGATGAACGACTGGTCGATCTTTAACTTGTCGATCGAGTAACGACGCAAGTAGTTCATCGACGAGTAGCCGGTTCCGAAATCGTCCAGGGCGATGCGGATTCCGGCCGCGCGGAGGCGGCGCAGAGCCGTCTCGACGAGGACTGCATTCTCTAGCAACACACCCTCTGTGATTTCCAGTTGCAAGCGACGAGGTGGGAGGCCAACCTCCTCGAGGGTGTCGAGGACACTTTCTGCAAATTTCGGGTCCCTGAACTGCAACGGAGACACGTTCACTGCTACCCAAGGCAGCTCAGTTCGGCGCGCAAACTCTGCCGCTTCACGCAGCACGTAGTCGCCCAGCCGGCCGATTAATCCACGTTCCTCAGCGATTCCGATAAAGAGGTCCGGCGACATCCGTCCGTGGGTCGGATGGTCCCAGCGGACGAGCGCCTCGGCCCCAACGATCCACTTCCCGTCGGCGGCGAACACCGGCTGGTAGACCAGTTTAACCTGCGAGCCGACTTCCAGGGCCAACCCCAACTCGTCCTCGATCATCCGACGTCGCTTGACGACGTCGTCCATGTCCCCATCAAAGATTGCGTAGCACGCTCGTCCGCGAGCTTTTGCTTCGTAAAGGGCGATGTCGGCTTTGCGAAGCATTTCCTCTCTGCTGTTCTCGGCAGCGAGCGTGACCACGACGCCGATGCTGCCGGTGAGGGTCAGCCTCGCGCCCTCAACCTCCAGAGGATCCTTGAAGAGATCCAGCAACCTTCGGGCAGCCGCTTCAGCATCGGTGATGGTGCTGACCCCCGTCTGTACAATGGCAAACTCGTCGCCTCCAAGCCGTGCGACCGTATCGGTGCTCTTCATCGCCCCAGCCAGCCGAAGTCCCACCAAACGGATTACTGCGTCACCCGTCGCATGGCCCAACGTGTCGTTGATGAGCTTAAACCGATCGACATCAAGCAGATGCAACGCGACGCTGCCGCCAGTCTCGCGAGCGCCCGCCAACGAGCGATCCAGCCGGTCATCCAGCAACGCGCGGTTGGGCAGGCCAGTCAGCGTGTCGTGGAAGGCGAGAAACCGTGTATGTGCTTCGCTCGCTAACAGGTTCGTCGCCGATCTGCGGAGGCGCATGAGAAGGAAAGCGAGAAGCGCACCACCAAGCCCGCCGGCAGCGACGGTCCCGGGTATGGCTTGCGCAATCAGATTCGCACCAGGGCGGTTGGGCGTCCAAGTGAGGAAGCTCAATATCCGTCCGTTGGTGTTTGCCACCGGGACGAGCGGGCCGGTGGCGGGGCGTTCGGCCGAGGACTGAAGTCCTGAGATGCGAAAGGTTCGCTCGATTTCCTCCAAGACATCCCCATCCACTCGGCGGAGCGAGACGTGCAGATATTCCTGTCCCCGATCGACCACCATTGCCGTCCCGAAGGGGACGATAGGCTTTACACTTACGCGGGCGACCGTTTCACCAAACATAACTGTGTCCGCGGCGCCCAACTCTCCAATTGCAGTGTCTTGGGAAGAAGCAATGTCGTCGCGCAGTTGCTGAGCCAGGGGTAGAATTGAGGCAGCCCTTTTGTTGAAGAGTTCGGGTGAGACAGTCTCGCCGTCTAGCATCGCGTGGATAGGCACATTGTGCTGATCCAGAACG
Organism: Devosia sp.; assembly: GCA_039918675.1. Lineage (GTDB taxonomy): Bacteria > Pseudomonadota > Alphaproteobacteria > Rhizobiales > Devosiaceae > Devosia_A. The sequence goes on along the minus strand of JBDSHC010000104.1, from coordinate 24,596 downwards.
TAAACCTCGTCATGGCCGAAATAGTCTCCCACCCATTGGCCAATGTTTTCTGTCATCCAGACTTGGTCACGCTGACGCGTCTTCACGACCGCGTCGTCCCAGATGGTGATGCTTTCCTGCTCGGTGGCGACCCGGTCTAGAATAGTATTCAAGCCGGAGACAACAAAGGCAGTCTCGGTGCGCCGTGCCTCTTCATCTACGTTGTGTGCTGCCCAAACCGCAAAACCCAAGAGCAACGTGAGGGCGGCGGCGAAGCCAGTCACGGTCACTAGTGTCAGTCGTCTCAGTAGGAGCGGTGAACTGGGGGATGGCATAGGCACCTCTTGCCCTCCAGCCTATCCGCGTAACCGTGACCAGCGCCCTTAGCCGCTTGGTAAATTTCTTATTCTTGCCACAGGTATGGCAGTCGTTGAACGTGACGGAATAGTCGAGTTGTCCCGCCTTGCCCGGGATCGATTCGAACAGCCGATAGCTCGAATGGCCTCAACGTTAGCAGGCACTGCTCATTGGCCGACCATCGCAGCCGAGTGCGGATGGTCGATGGCCAGACAATGAGGAGGTGGCGTGGACGCGAGCAAGGGATGTTCATTTGCGTAGAACGGCCCGCATCCACGCGTCCGATGTTGGATGCAGGTTGTTAACAAAGTCCTTTTCGCGGCTCAATGGGAGAGCGGAAGTGACGCGCAAGGTCCACGAGTGCCTGATGTCTGGCGGTCCGGAAACGGGCCGAAAGAAGGCGACCGGTAGTAAGACATCGGCAACCGGCCTCTCGTATTAGTTCGTCAGATGTTCGGTTGGCCATGTGGCCCGTTGAACATTGGCCCCGGTTCACGCACACGGCCGGGCCACACTCCCCAGCGCCGGTCGCTGATAGGTGTCAGCAATGACGGATCTGGTCGAGGCACGTTGCACACACGGCCATCTGGTCGAAACGACCCTGTTCATGGATTTCGACGAGATGGACGTAGCTGAGCCGATGGTCATCGTCGGCAAGTGCCCACATTGCGGCGCTGAGTTGCGACTTCAGCCAGGTCACTACGAAGCTCTGGATGGAGTGCTCCGGTGGCTCAGGCCCGTTCAGGTCGATTAGCGATCATCTGAGCCAGCGTCCCGGGGCGCTAGTGCCACTGATCAACATTTCGCCAACAAACCCACCTGACCAGCATCACGATGTGCGCGTCCTCAAGGTCATTGATCGCGTCACGAAGCTTAATAGCCTTGGGACTTTCGGCTGCAGCTAGCAATGGCCTGAGTTCCGGGACGGGCGAGAGCACGGCCCGACCCAGAGGATTCATCGTGTCCAGATAGGCGGTCATTTCAGGGGATGTGACCAGGTAGTCCTCGCCGGCGTCCATGTCCTTGACGCGGGCCGGGTGGAGATAGACCGCAACTTTCATCAATCACTCCGCCGCGTACGCCTTGAACTCAGTCTCCCACGGCAATCGGCGCCAATGCGGGGCAATCTTCGCGCCTTCATACTCCGCCAGCGTGACCGGGTAGCGCTCGCCGGCGGCGTTCTCCACGTAGAGGTGTGTGGGCCGCTCCGCCTTCGGTTCGCGCTTATAGATGCCCTTTAATTCGTCATTCATCGGCAACTCCTTGGTCGACGACGCTCCTATACGGAAAAACGTGCGAGTTGATGAACGGCAAGGATGTCGCTGTTCAAGTGCTCGCATCGCTGGATATGTCGCGCGAACATCGGAGTACTCGGCCCTCCTGCTTTCCACACCGGCCTTTGCCACCTCGGGCATTGACCCAACGCCCATTCAACGCGACGGACCGCAGGCCGATTGCGAGGTTCTTGGTATCCACGCGACCTCCGGCGGGACCCAGCCATCGGCGGGCACATCTAGAAGGTAGCCTCGACCTTGCTCTAGGGCCGAGACTGCACGTGTTGGTACTTATTGGAAGCGAACGCCTTCTCATCGTCCATCAGAGGCCGACTCATCGTGTCAAACAGGACAAACGACGCACGAAGCGATTCGCTTATGCGGATCGCTCGATCTTCCAAAGCGGCTCTCATTGCTTGGCGCTTGAAGTCGGCAAGCGTCGCCTTGTCCCCCATCAACAACTCGCTGACGATCTGAGTATTGACGATTTGGCCATCGAGTAAGATCTGAATTTTCATGTTCGCGGGTTAGCACGACAACTGTGCCGGAGTCGTGTCCTACCGATCACTTAGACTTGGCTTAGGCCCTAGCACCGGACTCAACTTCCCCGCGCATGTGGCCCTGATCGCGGAATAGCCGCGCGGGAGGCGTGCCCGCCCTTGCCAAGTCATTTGGTGCGTTGCAGTCTGCCGCCTGAACATTGGGGGCGGGCGCTTGTTGCAGCAGCGCGATCAGCGCTATTTCACCGACAGGCGGACATTCGCCCGCGTAGTATTTTTCGCGGCGCTTCTGTTTTCCTTGGCCTTTGTCAGAACTGCCCATGCCCAAATCGTTGTCTGCCCGCTAGGGATCACGACGACGACTTGCACGGAATCTACGACGCAGCACGATAGCCACACACGCGTCGATCTGGCCGACTTTCAAGCCTATGTCACGCAGGTTGTCGGGTCGATCAATGGTGGGATCGTCTTCGATCAGACGGTGCTTGAGGCTCCGACCAGCGCGAATGTCGCCACCGCGTTCACTGGCGCAGTTGCGGCGGTAACCAGCGCGGGCGGTCCGGGTGTTCTTGTTCTCGGTCCCACCCTGAGGTCGAGCGTGGACGTACGCGGTGCATCGACTTTCGTTGGCTCTCAACTCAACCACGATGAGTATGCGACAACGCGCCAGACGACTTTTGGCCCGGCCACGATCCTGATCGGCCCCGACTCGACTACAACTTACTTCTTCCCCAGCCCCGACACCAACAGCAACTTCAATACCCATACCGAGCACTTCATCGACGACCAGTACCAGGCGCTTATCACACACACGAACATCTACGATGTCGTTGGTGTCGTGAGGCAGCTCGGCACGGTTCACACTGTCGTCCTGTCGGGTGCCTATGATCAGAGCGGGCGCTTTGTCGACGCACTGAGCGACGAGGCGGGAGAGGGGCGTGCCGCTCTTGCCGAACTGCCGCTGGGTTACGCTGCCGAGCAGGACCCGGCTACCTCTGGTCCGTTTGCAGCCTTCGCGGCAGTCGGCGCCGACGATCCATTGCCGCTGCGTTTCTGGGTTCGCGGTTATGGCGCGCAGACGTCGACGCCGACCCAAGGTGCGGTCCCCGGCGATGTACGAACAAGCGGCGGCGTCAGCGGTGGGCTGGGCATGGAAGTAGCTCCGGGCCTCTTTCTCGGCGCCGGCTTAGATCAGGGCATGACCGCGATGGTGCTCGACCCCGTTGGCGAGAGCGGCTTGATCCAATTGTCCCAGCTTGGTGTCTCGGGCAAATATGTGCGCAATGGCTGGTTCGCCACCGCCGCTGCAACGATGGGTCGTGGGAGTGTCCATGCGGTGCAGACGCTTGGCGGATCGTCCACTGCCGACTACGGCCTCGGAACTTGGAGCCTTCTCGCCGAGACGGGTTATGCGATTGAGACTGCGCCGGTCACGATCACGCCCCGCGTCGGCGCCGAACTCACCGGGGTTCAGGTCGGCGAATTCGCCGGTGTCGGGGGGCTGGCGCTCTCCGCAATGGCCCAGTTCTCGCAAAGACTCCGAGCGTGGGTCGGCGTTGATGTCGAAACAAGTATTCCGACGGTATCTGGCGCAATCGATCTTGCGGCCCACGCCCGAGTTGTGGGCGTCCTCATGGGCGCCGGCCGGTCAAGGCAAGTGACCTTTTCCACAATGCCCGGCACAATGCTGACGGTCACTGGAGCCAGCGAAGCGCCGGTGAGCGTGGATCTTGGCAGTGAGATCACATGGCATGAAGCGGATAATGTCAAACTAACTGCCGCGTACGATCTGCATCTGAGCGGCTCGTCGATGAGTCATGCGGGCACCCTGAGCCTAAGGGTCACCTGGTAGCTGGCCGACTAAGCAGACAGACTTACGGCGGTGAGGTGAGACATGAAGGCTATCCTTGTCGGGCTGCTTATATTGGCCGGTGGCGCCTATGCACACGCGGCCAGCGTGGAGGTGCGACCAGCGGGTGAGCACGAGATCGAGACCCAGCTTCTGGGCTGCTGGGACCGTCAAATGAGCGCAAAGGAGCGGGAAAGCGACTCGCGTTCTTTCTCCGTATGCTTCCGGCCGAGCAAGTCGCTGGCATCAAACATCATTCGGCGGCAGACCCGCTAATTACGAATGATGTGCTCTACCAACTGAGCTACGGCGGCTTACCAGCACGGGGCGCCTACTAGCGCCCTTCATCTCATGCCATATCCAACCAACTAACTGGCTTCAAACATCCATTCAGCGCTCGACCCGCTAATTATGAATGATGCGTTAAACGAACTGAGCGCTTCGCCGGCGCTTGAGCATCGCCGATGCCGTCCGAGCGGTAGGGCATCCCGGCGGCTCTCCGTGAACGTCGGACTCGATGCTCAAGCGTAGAGTCGAGGCTCCACGCGCTTACTCGACTAAGTCTTGTGCCGAAATGGCCATTGGAGAATTGACGCGTCTGGAGCTAGGCCCAGGGCGGAAACGGGCCGTCTCCAGATGACTTGCCGCACACCCGAGGGCTGTTACCGCGACATTTCAAAGACTTAATACGCGACTCTGCGGAGACCATGAAATCCAGCAATATCAAGGACTTAATGGCGGAGAGAAAGGGATTCGAACCCTTGAGACGGTTACCCGCCTACACACTTTCCAGGCGTGCGCCTTCGACCACTCGGCCATCTCTCCGCGTTCTCGCGGACGCCGGACTTGCGGCGAACTGGGCCTTTGCCGCGAACGGGATGAGGGGGCGGAACACCCCTCCAGAGGCGCGCGCAATATACTCATCGGAGCCCTGATCGCAAGCCAAGACCGGGCCTCATGGCTGCTTTGTTTGTCGCGCCCGGAGACTTGTCTTGTGCAGCCGAAGGACCGCGTGCAAAAAGGGCGAAATCCAGGGGCCGGGCGGGCAGGCCGCCGCGGCGGCGCGGATGTGGAAGAATGCGGCTTTTCCTCAGAGTCATCGGGACGTTGCTGATCGCCTGCGCGCTGATCCTCGCGATCATCGACGGGACCAAGTCGTTGGCAGCAAACGGCTTTGTCTTCACATCGCTGGAGGCGACATGGACGCTTATCCATGCGGACAGCCTCGCGACGGTGCGCGGCTTCTTCGAGACAAGGCTGTTCGGGCCGGTACTGGAATCGCTGATCGGGGGAATTCTGGGGCTGCCTGGCTGGGCGGTTCTGGGTGTGCCGGGCCTCCTTCTCGCCTGGGCTGGCCGGTCGCGGCGCGAACGGGTGTTCCTGCGCCAGGACCAGATCTAGCGGGTTGCTGATGGCGCTGCATTCGGCCAAGGCGTTCGACCGGTACATCGGCACCCTGACGGCCGCGACCATCAGCGAGCAATGGGAAGCGCATGTCGGCAAAGTCGGCGGCAAGGTGTTTGCGCTTTGCGGCAATGACGGCACGCCGATCGTCTTCAAGGTCTCTGAAATGTCGTTCGAGGGGCTGACGACGCTCGCCGGCGTCGGCCAGGCCGCCTATTTCGCCAAGCGGCAATGGGTATCGGTCGACAAAGGTTCGGAGCTCGGCGATGCCGATCTCAAGGCGTACATCGCGGCGTCGCATGGCTTGATCGCGGCTAAGCTGACCAGGAAACTCAGGGCCGAGCTCGGGCTCTAGCGCGGCATAACCGCATAGATACGGAGCGGGCTATTGGGCAGGCTCTGATCGACCAGCCATGATGGAAGCTTTCCCGCGGCGTAGAGCGCAACGAACGAGTCCGGCGCGTGATCGACGAGGCCGCGGATCTCGCCCATTGCCGGGCAGATGACGACGAGACCTATGCCCCGCTGCTCGAGCACAATGCGGGCATCCTCGATCGGATCGTTGAAGAAATGGAAGGCATCCCGAACGGCACTCCCGTTGCGATGATAGGGCGCGGCGACGACCGAATGCGGCGTGTAGAGCAGGATATGGCTGCCCAGATCGATCGGCGCCATGATCCGCTCGGGCGGCAAGCCGGCGAGATCGGTGAAGGCCGAGGGCATGAGGCACGCCTGACGCTGGGCGCGGTAGGGATCGTCGGTGGCCGCCGCATAATCCGGGAAGGCGAGGACGACCGCCGTCGCGACCACCGCGACCGCGATGCTCGCCGAGGCGATGGCGGCGCCCATGGTCGCAAGGATCGGCGCGAAGCCGCGGGTCGAGACCATGCGCTGCCACGCCGCGCCAACCAGCAGCGCACAGGCCGGGACCGACAGCGGCAGGGCGATGCGCGCGGCGCGGATCTGCAGCAGCATCACCAGCACGGCCGCGGCGAAGAACGCGCCATAGACGAACCAGGCCTCGCGGTTGGGCCGGTCGCGCAGGATCATGCGGACGGTGACTGCGAGCGCGACGAGACACGGGATCAGAACAGCCATGGGGTAGACCGGCTCGCCCATAAGACTCTTGAGCCATGGCTCGGCTTCCGACACGCGGTTGAGCCAATTGGTCACCAGCCAAGGGTCGAGATGACCGTAGGGGCCTTTGACGATGTCGGGGTCAATCGCGACGACGATGCCGATGGCGATGGCCCCCGCGAGCGCCCCGGCGGCGAAGCGCATGGAGGGCGTGCGGAGCGGCAGCAGCGAGAGGTTCAGGAAGGCCAGTCCGCAGAGGATTGCGCCGCCGGTATAGACGATCGAGATCGCGTCGGAGACTGGATTGAACCAGCGATCGGGCGCTACGCCCTGCGCCAGCGCCAGTACCATCGCCAGCGCGAAGCTCAGGCCGAAATCGCGCAGGGCGACGCTACGCTTGCCATTGGCCACCCAGGCGAGGCCGAAGACCAGCACGGTGATCCCGACCATCGGTACGCCCTCGATGCCGATGGCCAGCGCGGCGGCAGCGGCGAGGCCGGCGCCAATCGCGAAGCGTGGTCGATGAAGCGCTTCGATGGCGCAGTAGAGCATCGCCAGCGTCACGAGGATCTGCGCCGAATGGTGATCGAAGCGGCCAGGGGCGAACTCGGCCATGACGATCAGCGAAAACGCCGGGAGCAGCAAAGCGGGCGGCACGGCAATACGCCCGCCCATGCGCAGCGCCAGCTTGGCCGTGGCCCAGAGGAGCAGCGCCAAGAGACCAAGCGGCCAGGCGTAGGCGGCGACAGTGTCGGCGAGGCCGCCGAAGACGGGCCGCAGCACCAGCAGCAGGATCGCCTCGGGCAGATCGATCAGCCGCGACCAGTGCATCTCGCCGCCATAGGGCGTGTTCAGCCGGTGCTGCATCAAATCGAACCAGCCCTGCCCGCCCAGGAAATCATGCACCATAGTTAGGCGCATGGCATCGTCGGTGTCGGTGATGAGGGGCGAAGTGCCGGAAGTCGCCAGCGCCCGGCCGGCCAGTGCGGCGGCGATCAGCGCCCAGTAGATGGCGAGCGGCCAGAACCCGATCCGGTTGTGTTGTGTTGCCATTGGCGCGCCTCGTCCGGGCCGGGTGTAGCGCTTTGCCGTTAAGATCGGCTGAAACCGCGTGCAGAGCCCGTTGACGGCGGGCCCGCCCGCTATTCTATTCGCCTCATATCAGCCGGCTCCGGGGGCCCCACATGATCGCCATCCTGCTCTATCTCATCGGCCTCGTTTCGGCCGTGGCCACGCTGGTCGTCGTCGGCTTCGACGCGCCCTCGATCTATTCGAGCCTCGTGGCGGCGTTCAATGCGGGCACGGCGAGCATCCTGCCGGCGCTCGGCGGCGCTGCAGCGCGGTTGAGCTGGGCGCTGATGCCCTTCCTCGGCGGTCTGCTGCTGATGGGCTTTGCCCGCATCATGATGCTGCTCGGCTCGATCAACCGCGCCCTGCGCGGTCCCGCATAAGAAGAGGCCGCCCGGTTAGGAGCGGCCAAGTTGGTCTCAGGGAGGAGTCGAGGATTGGCTCAGCCTTGCGGCTGCGGCACGATGCGGATGTAAGGCCGCGGGGCTTTCCAGCCATTGGGGAATTTCTGTTTGGCCGTCTCGTCATTGACCGACGAGGCGATAATCACGTCTTCGCCCGGCTTCCAGTTGACCGGCGTCGCCACCGAATGTTTCGCGGTGAGCTGCAGGCTGTCGATGACGCGCAGCACTTCGTCGAAGTTGCGACCGGTCGATGCTGGGTACTCGATCTTGAGCTTCACCTTCTTGTCGGGCCCGATAACGAACACCGACCGCACGGTCAGCGAATTGTCGGCATTGGGGTGGATCATTTCGTATTTGGTGGCGATCTCGCGGGTCGGATCGGCGAGCAGCGGGAAGTTGAGCGCCGTGCCCTGCGTCTCTTCGATGTCCTTGGCCCAGGCTTCGTGGTTCTTGAGTTCATCGACAGAGAGGCCGAGCACCACGACGCCACGCTTGTCGAATTCAGGCTTCAGCTTGGCGGTGTAGCCGAGCTCGGTCGTGCAGATCGGCGTGAAGTTCTTGGGGTGCGAAAACAGCACCGCCCATTTGCCGTCGATGTAGTCGTAGAAATGGATGTGGCCCTGGCTCGATTCAGCTTCGAAGTCGGGCGCGATATCGCCGATGAGAATTGCCATGTTGCGGGTCCTTTCCGGCCATTCGCGGCCGTGATGATGTTGGACCCAATATCGGCCTTCCCCGCCCGATGGTGCAGAGCGGAAGGGGGAAACCTTTTGTCTTTTGCTGGCCAACCCGACCAAGCCGTTCTGCCGGCCCGCCGATCAGCGCAACCGATCTAGATCAGCATTGCGAGGGCGGCGCCGAACGCGAAGATCGCGAGCAGTGGGGTGAACGCAAAGGCGAAGGCGACGCCCTGCCGCGCGCGGGCAAGCCGCGCGATGAGAAAGAATGCCGTGAACGCAACAACGCCCGCCATGAGCACAGCATTGTCGCCAGTGAAAAATCCGAACAGTGCGGACATCTCTCGCCTCGCCGCTTGAGGAGGAAAGCGGCATTAGGCGCCAGCGCGGTTGCCAGTAGTTTGCCCGCGCCGATCGCTATTGTTGAAAATTGCGCCTAATTGACCGGCGCCGGGGCGCCATTGGTCCAGGTCACATCGAGCCCGGTGAGCGGCACGACTGACAGCGACATCTTGCCCGAGCCCATCTGCAGCTCGCGCGCATGCGCCAGATAGATCAGCGAATTGTTGGCCGGGTCGTAGACGCGAGTGACGCGCAGCGACTTCCAGATCAGGCTGCGCTGCTGCTTGAAGATTTCCTCGCCGCCCGCCGATTTCGAGATGTCGCCGACCGTCACGGGACCCGACGCGGCGCAATCGATCGCCGAATAGGATGGGTCCTCGAACCAATTGCCCTGCTGCAGGCGGTCGATGAGGCTGCGGTCGAAATAGGCGACATGGCAGACGACGCCCTTCACCTCGGGGTCTTCGACCGCCTCGATGTCGATGTCGTTGCCGGTCCAGTCGACGGAGATCTTGCCGACGTCGCGGGAATTGTTGTTGCCGCAGGCTGCAAGCACAGCGGCGAGGAGAACCACGCCGGAAATCCCGAGAATTCGCTTGAGCATCGACACATCCTTCGAAGGAGCCTGAACCGCGCCAAGATGTGGGGCCGATCACGGCCTCGTGCAAGTGCCTATTGGCGGCGCAGCCGGTGTTCGATGCCGCGCACGATCAGCGACAGCGAAATGGTCATGGTGAGATAGAGGAAGGCCACCACATTGTAGGTCTCGAAGAATTTGAAGGTGCCCGAGGAATAGACCTTGCCCAATTGGGTGATGTCCTGGACGCCCAGCGCCGACACCAGCGCCGAATCCTTGACCATCGAGACGAAGTCGTTGCCGAGCGGCGGCAGGATGATGCGGAAGGCTTGCGGGGCGACGATGTGGCGCGCGATGGCACCGCGCTTCAAACCCAGCGCCCGTGCTGCCTCGATCTGGCCGCGCGGCACCGCCTCGATGCCGGCGCGGAAGATTTCGGCGATGAAGGCCGAGTAGCAGACGGTGAGCGCGATGATGGCGCGCCAGATGAGATCGAAGTTCCGCACGGTGAGCGGCGGCATCCAGCCCAGCGATTGCAGCGGCTGCGTCAGCCAATTGGCGGCGGCGATCGTTGCCGGTGCGCCGACGAAAGCGACGTAGAACAGAAACACCAGGATCGGAACGCCGCGCATCAACTCGGTGTAGAACGTCGCCAATTGCACCAGCACCGGCTGACCCGAGGTTCGCATCAGCGCAACGCCGAGCCCGAGCAGCACCGCCAGCCCGAATGCCACCAGCGTCACCGAAAGCGTCGTCAGCACTCCGCCGGAGAGCGCCCGGAAGATCTGCGCATAACCTTCATCGGAGACGATGGCCCAGAGCGTCACCACACCGAGCAGCGCGATGGCGAGCAGCCAGAAGGGAAAGTCGGCGAGACGGCGGCGCTGCGGCATGAAGGGGGACCCGCGGGACATCAGCGGGTCCCCGATTTGATTACTGGGCCGCGCTATACTCGTAGAACCACTTGCGGTTCAAGGCGTCGAGATAACCATCCGCCTTCATCTCGGCGAGCGCGGCGTTCACCGGCGCGACGAGATCGGAGCCCTTTTGCAGGATGAAGCCGAATTCATCCGAGCCGATCGGCGTGCCGACGGTCTTGAACACGCCCGGGTCGGCGGCGATGTAGCCGTCGATCGAGGCCTGGTCCATCAGCACCATGTCGACGTCGCCCGATTTCAGTGCCTGCACCGAGGCGCCGAAGGTGTCGAACAGCTTGATCCGCTGATTGGCTTCGTCGCCATCGAGCACGTCGTAGACGGCAGCGTAGAAATTGGAGGTGCCCGCCTGGGCGCCGATCAGCAGATCGGTGTTGGCGGCGAAATCTTCCTTGGTGGCGATGCGCTGCTCGTCGGCGCGCACCAGCATATATTGCTGGCTCTTCATGTAGGCGTCGGAGAAGTCGACCTGCTGCTTGCGCTCGTCATTGATGGTGATGCCATCCATGCCGATGTCGTACTGGCCACCTTTGACCGCCTCGATCATCACGTCCCAGCTCGAGAGGTTCCACTCGATCTTGGCGTTGAGCCGTTTGCCGATCTCGTTGATCGCATCATATTCCCAGCCGATCCCCTGCCCCGTCTTCGGGTCGGCAAAGTTGAGCGGCGTGTAGGCATTCTCGGTGACGGCGCGAACAACGCGGCCATTGAGGTCCGGCAGGCCGGCGGCCAGAACCGAACTCACCGACAGAGCGGCGACGATTGCAGCGGCGGCGAAAGACATCACGGGTTTCATGAGACAGCACACTCCCTGAACATTGATGCCCGCGCTGTTCCCCCGCGTCAGGCCTGTCGGTGACACTAGCCCTCCCGGCCCATCGGGCTCAAGCCCATGCCGGAGCACAGTTTTGTCAGATTAGCCGGAGTTGCCGAATCTCGGTGCCGCCGGACCATGCGGCCGGTCGATATGGCCGAGGTCGCGCTCCGGGTCGATGCGGTCGCGCACCAACTGTTTGAGCTGCTTCACATCGGGAAAGCCGCCGTCGCGCTTGCGCTCCCATATCAGCTCACCATCGAGATGGATCTCGAAGATGCCGCCGGTGCCGGGAACGAGGGTCACTTCGCCCATTTCGAGCGAAAATGTGCTGAGCACCTCCTGCGCCATCCAGGCCGCGCGGAGCAGCCAATTGCACTGCGTGCAATAGATGATGCGGAGGTGCGGCTTCATACCGTGGGGTCTCCCCAGCTCGACATAAAATTCTGCGGCAGGACGAGCATCTCATCGTCGGATTTGTCGCGGGTCAGCTGTGCCGTCGTCGCATTGACGCGCTGCGCCAAAAGGCGCGCAATCTGCAGCAGCCAGTCGGGGTGGTTGCGCAACACATCGATGGCGTTGTCGATGACGAAGAAATCGACTTCGGTGATTGCCCGGACCGTCGCCGTCTGCGGTGCTTCGAGCAGCACGCTCATTTCGCCCATGACCGAGCCGGGCGTCTTGATGGTCGCCACATGCTTGGTGTCGCGCAGCACTTCGAGCTCGCCGTCCTTGAGGACATAGAGCTGGCCGGTGAAGCCGCCCTGCTCGATCAAATCCATGCCGGGGGCGATCCAGTCGCGTCTGAGCCAGGGATCGGGCATCTCGTCTCCTTTGGCCGGACCATGCTAGAAGCGCCGGGTCATGTCCAATTCTTCTTTGCCGCTCTCGTCGAACGATCGTAAGGACACTCGCTTGGCCAACCGAGAGCGCCTGCAATCCATCGATGTCTATCGCGGTCTCGCCATCCTCGCGATGGTGGCCTACCATACGCTTTGGGACCTCACATTCTACCGCTTGATTGAGACCGGGATCGGGGTCGATCCCGTCTGGATTTCGATCCAGCGCGGAATCCTGACGGCGTTTCTGCTGCTGGCGGGCGCCGGCCTGGCGCTGGCGCATCGCGACGGTATGCGCTGGCGAGGGTTCTGGAAGCGCGAGGCGATCCTCGTCGCGGCGTCTATCGGTGTCAGCGTTGTAACATGGTTCCAGTTCGGTAGCTATTTCGCCTATTTCGGCGTGCTCCACGCCATCGCGCTCTGTTCGCTCCTTGCGTTGCCCTTCGTGCGCGCGCCGCTGTGGGCCGGGATCGGCGTCGCGGTGATCGCGCTGTTCCTGCCGACGGTCTATTCGGCCGATCTGTTCAATGTACGCTGGCTGGCCTGGATCGGCTTTTTCACCGCGACGCCGGAAACCGCCGATCTGGTGCCGGTGTTTCCCTGGCTCGGCGTGGTGCTGATTGGGGTCATCGGCATGCGGCTGCTCACCGATCAGCCTGCCTTCACATGGCGCAGTTCTGCGCTGCCGGTTCGCGTATTGGGACGGATCGGGCGGTGGAGCCTCATCATCTACCTGGTGCATCAGCCGTTGCTGTTCGGGCTCGTGACCCCGCTGGCCCATTGGGTGGAAAGTGGCCGCAACGCTCGCCTCGAAGGCTTCCTTCAAAGCTGCCGCGCCAGCTGTGCGCCGAACGGCACGGCCGCGTTCTGCACCGCCTATTGTGCCTGCGCACTCGATGTCACGGTACGCGACAATCTATGGAACGCCGCACCAGCCGATCTCAACGGCATGGTGAAGCTCTGCACAGCGATGAGCAAATAGACCTGAGGCTATGCGCCCTCACTCATGCGTGGCGACGCGGCTGCCTCTTTGCCCTTCAGTCAGGGCACTCCAGATGCGGTTGAGGACACCCTGATCGTCCGTCTTACCCTTCGCCTCGTGACGCAGCTCTACCAGCAAGGCGCTGGTCGCATCGAGGCGCTGGCATGCCAACGTGGCAACGTGGAGCGCGACCAGCGGCGTGCGTTCGAGGAAGGGCAGTGCATCCTCGATGACGCGGACCTTGCTCGCCGTTTCGGCACGGACGGTGGCAGAATGATCTGAGCCGAGCAGCACGCTCATCTCGCCGATCAGCGCGCCGGGGTTGTCGATGGTGGCGATCGTGACATTGCCGCGCTCGACGATGAGCCGGCCCGATTCCAGCACATACAATTCGCCGCCTGCATCGCCCTCGGACAAAAGGGCCTCGCCCGGCGCGAGGCTGCGGGTCGGCTGGGACTGCGTCAAAGCGAGAATGCTGGCCATCGGGCGCTCCGGTGTTTAGCGGGAGCCTACAGCGTCGCGGGAGTTTGATGAAGGGGCGTGGAGGTTTGTCTTTGGTCCTCTGCCCGATCGATCCCAGACGGGCTTGATCGGGCAACCGCTGTCTATACTGGTGGAGTCGTCAGCGAGCTGAAGAGGCGGTTGAACACCGACTGGTCGGCGGTCTTCTTGCTGTCGCGGCTGAGTTCGACGAGCAGCGCAGAGGTTGCATCGAGGCGCTGGCTCAGCAGCATGGCAACGCGCAGCGCAACGAGCGGCTGCCGCTCCAGATACGCCAGCGCATCCTTGACGACGCGAACGGTCGTGGTCGTCTCGGCGCGAACGGTGGCCGTGTTCTCGGTACCGAGCAGCACGCTCATTTCGCCCAGCAGCGCGCCTTCGGCCGAAACGGTCGCCAGCGGCACGCCGGCGCGTTCGACCGTGAGCCGGCCGGTTTCGAGCACATAGATATCGCCACCAGGATCGCCCTCGCGGATCAAGATCTCGCCCGCCTGCAGCGTGAGACTGGGCTGGGACTGAGTGAGGGTGAGCAGGCTTGCCATGATGTGCTCCGGGTGCGGATTTGGCGCGGAGGATGGGGGTGGTGGGCTGAACTTGGGGTGAATGGCCAACCGCAAATCACGCATATCTTCGACGATCTTGAGCGCGGCGATAATTATTGCCGCCCTCGAGCGTTACCCAGTAACGTCAACCTGGGGGTGCCGCATGGGTTTTGCCGTCTTCGTCCATCGCGCGGACTCGATCTACGATGACCGGCCCGACCAACGGTATCAATTTCCGAAGCAATACCTGACACGCGTGCGCGCCGCGATCGGTGACTGGGCCATCTACTACGAGCCTAAGAAAGTCTCATTGACCCGCGGCTATTTCGCTGCCGCAAAGATTGCCGATGTCATTGAGGACCCGGGGACGCCCGGCATGTTTCTGGCGCTGATTGCACCCGGAAGTTATTTGCCGTTCGCCAGAGAGATACCATTCAACCTTCCCAGCGGCGTCGCGGAGAGCGGTCTTCTGAACGACGCGGGCCGACTGTCAGGTAGGGCGCAGGCTGCGGTTCGGCCACTCTCGCCGGCCGATTTCAATCGTATCGTTGAGCTCGGACTCGTCGACAGCGATTCAATTCTGCCTCGCGAGGGCTCGTCCGCGGACGTGGCGAGCGGCTCAGGCTTTTCTGCCGACCAAGTGCCGTTCGAGCTTGAGAACCAGCGGCAGCGCACCACTCTTCTTATGTCTCGGCCGGTCAGGGATCGCGTCTTTCGCACCGTGGTTCTCCGCGCCTACGACCAAACGTGTGCCGTCACTGGGTTCAAGTTCATCAATGGTGGCGGGCGAGCGGAAGTTGCCGGGGCGCATATCCGTCCAGTTGAGGCCGACGGTCCTGACATTGTTCAGAACGGCGTCGCACTCTCGGGCACCGCGCACTGGATGTTCGATCGCGGGCTTATCACTTTCACCGACGACTTGGATATTGTTGTCTCCCGGCAGGTGAACGACCGCGATGGCGTACAGGCGCTCATCAATCCAACCGGCCGCTTGATCGCCCCGATCAATACCGACCTCAGGCCGCACTCGACGTTCCTGGCTTGGCACCGTGACAACTGCTTTAAGGTGTAGTGAACGCCGCGAGACTACTCGTCGCCCATCTTGAGCGCGGCGATGAACGCTTCCTGCGGGATCTCGACCGAGCCGAACTGGCGCATGCGCTTCTTACCTGCCTTCTGCTTTTCGAGCAGTTTGCGTTTGCGGGTGGCGTCGCCGCCATAGCATTTCGCGGTGACGTCCTTGCGCATGGCGCGGACGGTTTCGCGGGCGATGATCTTGCCGCCGATCGCCGCCTGGATGGGGATGACGAACAGATGCGGCGGGATCAGCTCCTTGAGCTTTTCGCACATCTGGCGGCCACGCGCTTCCGCGGCGTGGCGGTGGACCAGCATCGAAAGCGCATCGACTGGCTCGGCATTGACGAGGATCGTAAGCTTGACGAGGTCGCCGGCGCGGTAGTCGCCCAGCGTGTAGTCGAAGCTCGCATAGCCGGCGGAGATGGATTTCAGCCGGTCGTAGAAATCGAACACGACTTCGTTGAGCGGCAAATCATATTCGAGCATGGCGCGATTGCCGACATAGGTCATGTTGCGCTGGATGCCGCGGCGGTCCTGACACAGCTTCAGGATCGAGCCGAGATATTCGTCGGGCGTCAGGATCGTCGCCTTGATCCACGGTTCGCGGATCTCGTCGATCTTGACCACGTCGGGCATGTCGGCCGGATTGTGAAGCTGGATTGCCTCGCCATTGGTCAGCGCGATCTCATAGACCACCGACGGGGCAGTGGCGATGAGGTCGAGGTTGAACTCTCTGGAAAGCCGTTCTTGAATGATCTCAAGATGGAGGAGGCCGAGGAAACCGCAGCGGAAGCCGAAGCCGAGTGCGGCCGAGGTTTCCATCTCGTAGGAGAAGCTGGCATCGTTGAGGCGGAGCTTGCCCATCGCCTCGCGCAGCAATTCGAAATCCGATGCATCGACCGGGAACAGGCCGCAGAACACCACGGGCTGCGCTGGACGGAAATCGGGCAGCGCATGCTCGGTGGGTTTGCGATCGTCGGTGATGGTGTCGCCGACATTTGTATCGGCCACCTGCTTGATGGCGGCGGTGAAAAAACCGATCTCGCCCGGGCCGAGCTCGCCGATGTCGACCAGCTTGGGCGTGAACACGCCGACGCGGTCGAGCTCATAGGCGGCCTTGGTCGCCATCATGCGGATCCTCTGGCCCTTCTTGATGGTGCCGTCGATGACGCGGATGAGGACGACGACGCCGAGATAGGTGTCGTACCAGCTGTCGACCAGCAGCGCCTTCAGCGGCGCCTTGGCGTCGCCCTTGGGCGCCGGCAGGCGATGGACGATCGCTTCGAGCACTGTGTCGATGCCGAGCCCGGATTTGGCGCTGATCTGCAGCGCGTCGGACGCATCGAGGCCGATGACGTCCTCGATCTGCTGCTTGACCTTTTCGATTTCGGCGGCGGGCAGATCGATCTTGTTGAGGACGGGCACGATTTCGTGGCCGGCATCGAGCGCGTGATAGACATTGGCGAGGGTCTGCGCCTCGACGCCCTGCGACGCATCGACGACGAGCAGCGAGCCCTCGACGGCGGCCATCGAGCGGCTGACTTCATAGGCGAAGTCGACATGGCCGGGCGTATCGATGAGGTTGAGGACATAGTCCTCGCCGTTCTGCGCCTTGTAGTTCAGCCGGACGGTCTGCGCCTTGATGGTGATGCCGCGCTCGCGCTCGATATCCATCGAATCGAGCACCTGCTCCTTCATCTCGCGCGCCTCGAGCCCGCCCGTGGTCTGGATCAGGCGATCGGCCAGCGTCGATTTGCCGTGATCGATATGGGCGATGATGGAGAAATTGCGGATGTGGTCGAGGGGCGTGGTCATTTAGGCTTTCATTTGCGCTAGGCGCCGCGGTCTTTTGGGCGTTCGGCGCGAGCGGAATTGGCGGCAAACGGGCGTTTGCGCGCTGATAGCAGGCGGCGCGAGGCGGCGCAAACGTGGTTTACGGGGGGTTAACGGGACATTTGGCGGTCCCGGCCGCTGGATGGCGCAGCTTACAAATCTGTAATGCCGGTGACAGGCGGGGTTGAGGCGGGTGTCGGAGAACACTGGCAGCTCAACCTCGGATGTCCTCGATGAAACAGATCCTGCTTGCAATTGTGCTGATCGCGCTGCCGGTGGCGGTGTTCAGCGGTTACGAAATCTACGCCGGCGGCACGGCGGAGGCGGCTCCGGCGGGGCTGGGCGATATGTCGGCTTTCACGACAATCATCGCCGATGTTCAGGCGCTGGTCGACAAGGGCGACATGCCGGCCGCCGCCAAGCGCATCACCGATTTCGAGAGCGCCTGGGACCAGGCGGAGACCGCTATCCGGCCGCTCAACCCGGCGCAATGGGGCCAGATCGACGCGGCGGCGGATGCGGCATTGCACGCCGTGCGTGCTGCGACGCCCGACGTCACGAAGGCCAAGAGCACGCTTGCCGCGCTGATGGCCAGTCTCAACGACCCCAACATTGCGCCCTGAGGACCACAAAATGACCTCCCTTCCCTCGACTGCAATCTATAATCGCGTCCCCCGCGTCACCGCCGATTTCTGGCTCATCAAGCTGATGGCTGTGACCATGGGCGAGACCGCCGCGGACTATCTCAGCGTGCAGCTCGGTCTCGGGCTTGCCGGGACATCGATGCTGATGACGCTGGTGCTGGCCGCCGCGCTGGTCTGGCAGTTCATGCAGCGACGTTACGCGCCGGCGCCCTATTGGCTGGCGGTAGTGCTAATCAGCGTGGTGGGCACGCTCGTCACCGACAATCTGGTCGACAATTTCCACGTGCCGCTTGAAGTGACGACGGCGGCGTTCAGCGTTGCTCTCGCTGCGACGTTCATCGCCTGGTACCGGTCGGAGAAGACGCTCTCGATCCATTCGATCTTCACGTTCCGGCGCGAGGCGTTCTACTGGCTGACGATCCTCTTCACTTTCGCGCTCGGGACGGCAGCGGGCGATCTGGTGGCGGAGCGGTTTGCGCTGGGCTATTTCGCGACCGGCATCCTGTTCGCCATGATCATCATATCGCTGAGCGCGGGCTATTTTTTCCTCGGGCTCGACAGCATCCTCGCCTTCTGGCTGGTCTATATCCTGACGCGGCCGCTTGGCGCGTCGCTGGGCGATCTCTTGTCGCAGCAGCGCATGTATGGCGGGCTGGGGCTCGGTACGGTCGTGACGAGCGCGCTATTCCTAGCCATAATCGTGGTCATCGTGATTGGCATGACAATACGGCACCGGGGCGAGGAGCTGGCTCCCGTGCCGCTTGCCAAATGAGAGACCCAAAAGGCCAATGAGACTTCTGGTTGTCGAGGATGATATTCGGACAGCCGACTATGTGCGCCACGGCTTCATCGAAGCAGGCCACGTGGTCGATGTGATGGCCGATGGCCGCGATGCGCTGGCCCATGCGACGCGGCAGAACTTCGACGTGTTGATTGTCGACCGGATGCTGCCCGGGCTCGACGGCCTGTCACTGGTGCGTGGGCTGCGTGCAGCACGGGTGATGGTGCCGGTGATCTTTCTCACCGCGGTCAACGGTGTCGACGACCGCGTCGAGGGGCTCGAATCCGGTGGCGACGATTATCTGGTCAAGCCGTTCGCATTCTCCGAATTGCTGGCCCGGGTGAATGCACTGGCAAGGCGGCCGCCGGCGCAGACGCAAAAGACCGTGCTGCAGGTCGCCGATCTCGAGATCGACCTCACCCGGCGCAGTTGCAGCCGTGCGGGCGTAAACATCGATTTGCTGCCGCGCGAATTCACACTGCTCGAATATCTGATGCGCAATGAGGGGCGCGTGGTGACGCGCACCATGCTGCTCGAACGCGTGTGGGATTTTCATTTCGATCCGCAGACCAGCGTGGTCGAGACCCATATCAGCCGGCTGCGCGCCAAGATCGACAAGCCATTCGAGCGTCCGCTGCTGCACACATTGCGCAACAGCGGCTATAGCCTCCATGCATAGCCTCCTGCGCAGCACGCCGTTCCGCGTCGCCGTGATCGTGGGCGCGACGGTGCTGGTGTCTCTGGTCATCGCGGGGCTGGTGGCGGTGCAGCTGATCCAGACCGAGTTGGCGCAACGCATGGACCGGGCGATCGCCGATGATTTCAAGGTGATCGCCGAGGCCTATGGCGAAGGCGACACAGTGGACATGATCGACTCGGTGACGAGTCACGCCGCAGCCGCGCCTAACCGCGACTGGATCTTTGTTCTGATGCAGCCCGATGGCACCATGCTGGCGGGCAATGTGACCCGGGTGCCGGCAGGCGGCGGCTGGATGACCGTACCGGCTGCGGAGCTTGGCCTCGCCGAAAGCGCGGGGCGCTATCGTCTCCGGATCGGCGACGTGGCCGGCAACCGGCTGGCGGTCGGGCAGAGCTTTGCCGAGAGCGGCGACATAGTGCGACTCGCATTGGGCAGCATCGCATGGGCCGGGGCGGTGATCATGGTGCTGGTGGCGGCGATGGGCACGCTCATTGCGCTGCGGGGGCGGCGGCGGATCAGCAACATCGCCGAGACGATGGAACGGGTAGGACGGGGCGAGCTCAGCGCGCGCATCAATGTTGGACCGCGGGCCGACGACATCGATCTGCTGAGCCGGCAGGTCAACGCGGCGCTCGACCGGCTAAGCGCGCTGGTCGAGGGCATGCGGCAGGTCAGCGTCAACATCGCGCATGATCTGAAGACGCCGCTCAACCGGCTTGCGATCTCGATAGAGACGGCTAGTGCGGCGGCAGGCGGCGAGCCGCTGGTTGGCCTGTTGGGCCAGGCGACGAGCGAAATTGCGCAGATCAATGCGACGTTCGACGCGCTGCTCAGGATCGCGCAGATCGAAGCGGGGGCGCGGCGGGGGCGTTTCGTGCCCACCGACATCGCGTCAGTGCTTGCACGCATCGCAGACGCCTATGTCGATGTCGCAGAAGAGCAAAGGCAGACGCTTGTCGTGCAATGGGACGAGGGCCTGCCGCCCATCGAGGGCGACGCAGAATTGCTGACACAGCTTTGCGCCAATCTGGTCGAGAACGCGCTGCGCCATACGCCGCCCGGCACGCAGATATCGCTGACCGCGCGGAACGCGGACGATGCACTGGTGCTGGTGTGTGCCGACAATGGACCGGGCATTGCCGAAAGCGAGCGCAGCAGGGTGTTCGAGCGGCTCTACAGGGGTGACAAGAGCCGGAGCACGCCGGGTAGTGGACTGGGCCTCAGTCTCGTCAAGGCCATCGTCGAACTGCATGGCGCCACGATTGTGCTCGAAGACAACGCGCCCGGCCTCCGAGTCGCCGTGCGTTTCCCGCGCTAGAACACAAATTCATCGACGAAGGCATTCCGGAATTTACCGTCCGGATCGAGCCGCGTGGCGAGCTTGCGGAAGTCGCCGAGCTTTTCGTAGCGGGACTTCACCTCTGCGGCCGGCATAGTGAACAGCTTGCCCCAATGCGGGCGCGGGCTGAACGGGGCGAGGGCGGCTTCGATGCGGGGGAGGAGAGCGCGGACGGCAGCGATTTGCGGGTACCAGGCGAAATGCAGGGCGACGCTGTCGCGCTGGTAGAAGCCGCTGAGCCAGAGTTGGTCGGCAGCGATGGTGCGGATTTCGGAGATCTGCAGCAGGGGTGCGAATTCGTGCTGCATCGCGCGCAGGATTTCGAGTGCGGCCGGCGCGTCGTTGCAGGCGATGAAATACTCCGTCTGTAGTTCGGCGGCAGCCCCGATGATTGTATCGACCCTGTGATGCGAGACGCGGTTGTACCAGGCCTCGTTGCCGCCCAGCAGATCACCGGGCGCCACCGTGCCGGGCGGCGGGTTCAGCGGCACATTGCGGTCGGCCCAGCGGGCGCCGTGCAGCTCGCGGCTGTGTGGCGGCGCATCGCCGAGGCTCTTGAGCCACACCTGATCGACGCTGTCGCCACGCCAGCTCGTAAACACGCTGACGCTATAGGCACTCGACATGATCGCATCGAAATTGCTGGCGAGCTTTTCGAAGGGGAGATCGAGGAACACCTCCTGCCGCGCTTCGTAGCGGGGCACGATGTCGAGCGTGATTTCGACGACAACGCCGAGCGCGCCGACATTGACCGGAGCACCCGCGAACTCTGCGTCGCCGCGCGACAGGGTCACGAGCTCGCCATTGGCCGTCACCAGTGTGAGGCTGGCGATGGCCGAGGCGAGGCCGGGGTTCTTGCTGCCGGAACCATGTGTGCTGGTGGCGCAGGCGCCGGCGACGGTGATGTGTGGCAGCGAGGCGAGATTGGCGAGGGCGTAACCGGCTGCGTCGAGTTCGCGCGCGAAATCGCGATAGGCCGCGCCCCCAGCAATGGTGACGGTCCGCGCTTCGGGATCGATGCGGCGGACGCCGGTCAGATGCCGCAGCGACAGCAGATCGCCCTTGGTGTCGGCGATGTCGTTGAACGAATGGCGCGACCCGACCACGCGGATCTTGCTCGCCTTGCGGACGACAGACTGGATCTCGTCGACACTCTGCGGGGTATGGAGAGCCTGATGGGCAAAAGTGACATTTCCGGCCCAGTTCCTGATGATCTCATCCATGACTAGAACACGAATTCATCCACGAAGGCATTGCGGAACTTGCCGTCCGGATCGAGCCGCGTGGCGAGCTTACGGAAATCACCGAGCTTTTCGTAGCGGGACTGCACCTCGGCGGCCGGCATCGTGAACAGTTTGCCCCAATGCGGACGCGGACTGAACGGGGCGAGCGCCGCTTCCATGCGGGGCAGTATTTGGCGCACACCCTCCCAGTCCTGCTGCCAGGTGAAGTGGAAGGCGAGGCCGTCCTGCTTGTAGCCGCCGCTGAGCCAGAGATTGTCAGCAGCGAAAGTGCGGATCTCGGAGACCATCAGCAGCGGCGAGATGTGGTGCTGGATGGAACGCAGCGCCTCGAGCGCACCGACGGCGTCCTTGCGGGCGACGAAATATTCGCTCTGCAGCTCGGCGCCGGCGCTCGGCTGGAACTCCATGATGAAATGCGGCAGGCGCAGATGCGATGGCCCGGCGACGCCCATCTGCTCCGTGCAAGGCGCGGGGTCGATCGCCGCGATCGGGTGCCAGGGACGTGTGGCAGCCGGGGCGCCGAAGAACGCATCGGCCGGCGGCAATTGTGCATCGGCACGATTTTTGAGCCAGAGGAACTCGATCCGGTCGTTCTGCCACAGCGTAAAGCCGCTGACGCTGTAAGCGGCGCCGCTGATCGCCTCGAAATTGTCGAGCAGGGCCTGAAGCGGCAAATCGGTATAGAGGTTCTGGCGCACATCGAAGGCCAGCTGGATGTCGAGCGTGATCTCGCAGACAATGCCGAGGGCGCCGAGGCCCACGACCGCGCCCTCGAAATCTGCATCGCCGCGTTTGAGGCTGACGATATCGCCCGAAGCGGTGACGATCTTCATCGCGGCGACCGCGGTGGCCAGGTTGCCGTTGCGATTGCCCGAACCATGGGTGGCGGTGCTGACCGCGCCGACGACGGAGATGTGCGGCAGCGAGGCGAGATTGTGCAGCGCAAACCCCTGCTCATGCAGCCATGGGCTGAGCTCGCCATAAGTGATGCCGCCCTCGACGGTCACCGTGCGTGCCGCCTTGTCGAGCGAGATCACCCGGTTCAGCGCCTTGGTCGAGATCAGCGTCGCGGGCGTGTCGGCGATGCGGTTGAAGGAATGGCGCGACCCCAGCGCGCGGGCCTTGTCCGCCTTTTGCACGATGGCCTGCAGCGCCGCGACGCTTTGCGGCGTCTCGAAGCTCGTTGCGGCATAGGTGATGTTGCCGGCCCAGTTGCGATTGGCCTCGGCCATGATGGTCTTCCTTCAGCAAGCAAGGCGGGTGCGGCCCGCCTTGCGATCAAAACAGAGTTCCAGGCGCGACAGCTCAGGCGAAGAAGCTCGAATCGCCGTCGGTCACATGCTTCTTCGCTTCCTTCACGATGAAGTTGACGCCGAGGCCCGGACGGTCCGGCACATCGATCAGCCCGCCCTTCACCGGCATGCCGTCGAAGCCTTCGGTGATGTCGTACCAGAAGGGCTCGAAGCGGGCGGGGTATTCGAACGCGATCAGATTATCCGGCATCGTGGCGCAGACCTGGATCAGTGCCGCGAGGCCGAAGATGCCGTTGGCGGTGCCATGCGGCGCAATGGCGATGCCATGGAGATCGGCATGCTCGGCGATCCATTTGATCTCGGCGAGGCCGCCGACGTCGCAGGGATCGGGACCCACAACATGAACGGCATGGCTCTCGATCAGATGCTTGTAGTTCTGGCGGAGGTAGATCTGCTCGCCAGTGTGGATGGGCGTCACCGTGGCGCGGGTCACCTCACGATAGACGTCATGGTTCACATAGGGCGAGTAGTCACCGGTGATCATGTCTTCGAGCCACATCAGATTGAGGTGTTCGACGGCCTTGGCCAGTCGCAGCGCATCGTGCGGCAGATAGCCGGGGCCGCAATCGACAGCCGTGTTGTAGCCCGCGCCAAGTTCTTCCTTGGCCGCCGTGAGGCAGGCGACGAGATGTTCGGTGCCGGCCTGGGTCTTCAGGCCCTTGTGCGGATAGGGGAAGGGCGCGTCGTCCTGCACTTCGCCATAAAAGAAGTTCGGGTGGTCGCGGACCATCGAGGAGTGGAACGATGTCGGCAGCTTGAACAGATGGAACTCGCCCGGCAGCGATTTGCCGTATTGCGCCCATTTGCGATAGCCCTCGGGCGTATGCGGCGCACCGCCGGGCACTTCGGCCTGATAGAGCGTGCGGTAGGTGCGGACCTTGTCGCGCACCTTGCCACCGAGCAGGCGATAGACCGGCGCATTCAGCGCCTTGCCGGCAATGTCCCACAGCGCGTGCTCGATGGCCGAGACCGCGGCGCCGAACGGCTTGAAGCCGCCGCGCACGCGGATGCGGCGCATGACGCGCTCGACGTCGCGCGGGTCCTGCCCGACGATCCAGTCCTTGAGGTCGAGCACTTGTGGCTTGACGTAGGGCTTTGGAGTTTCGATCTGGCTCCAGCCGGTGATACCCTCATCGGTCGTAATCTGGATGACCGGGCTGCTGGCGATGATTGCGCATTTGAGATCAGTGATCTTCACGATTGCCTCCTCAGGGCCTTTCGGCAGCGGCTCGTTGGAAAGGCCGCTTTCGCCGGTCGGGGGACGCTATTGGGATTCGCACCGGGAGGCGCGCCAAAAGCGGGCTGGACAGGCTGGATCATAGCCAAAAGGAGAGGTTTGGCGAGCGCCGAAGGGGTGGCGCCCGTCCAGTTCGGCAATAATTCTGATTGTCCGCCGGCAGTCAGGCCCAGGCGGCGCCGTAATCCTCCAGCGTCACGGCATTGGCGGCCGCCAGCACGTCTTTCAGCATCATTTCAACCGGCATCAGCGGCAGCACAATGCGCATGATGATGCTGCGCATGAAGAGGGCGAAGCTGCCCTTGGG
>JBDSHC010000103.1:0-8699 GCA_039918675.1 Devosia sp. | reverse complement strand
AATGTACAGGTTCCGCTCGAACTGCGCGGTGAATCGGGTGCCACGGCCCGTGCGCGCGACCTGCTCGCGCGCGTCGGGCTCGGTGGACGCGAAGGGCACTTCCCCGCTCAGCTCTCCGGTGGCGAGCAGCAGCGCGTCGCCATTGCGCGCGCCGCCGCCAATCATCCACGCGTCATCCTCGCCGACGAGCCGACCGGCAATCTCGACCCGGCCACCAGCGAACTGGTGTTCTCAGCCCTGCAATCGCTGATCCGCGACGAAGGCGCCGCCGGCCTCATCGCCACCCACAATCACGACCTCGCCCGCCGCGCCGACCGCATCGTGACGCTCAAAGACGGGCTGGTCGAGCCGCTGACGCTGTGATGGCGTTCGCCAGTTTCGACGACATCGTCGGGCGGATCGAACAACTGGCAGCGCCAAGCCTTATCGGCATCGACGGACTACCGTGCTCAGGCAAGAGCACGCTGGCCGAGCGTCTCGAGCAGCATTTTGGCATCGAGACGATCTATCTCGACGATTTTGTGCTTCCCGACAGCCAATGGCCGAGGCCAGTCTCCCCGGAATTCCCGTTCCCCTACATCCGCTACGCCGAGTTCGTCCGGACCGTGCAGACCTTGGCGTCCAAAGGCGACGTCAGCTTCCATCGCTTCGACTGGGCAAGCATGGGCGCCTCCAAAACGCCCCGAACCGTTCGTCTCGACAAGCATGTCATCGTGGAGGGCGTCTCTGCTCTGAACGCCTCGCTGACCCAACTCTACAGCCTCGGCATCTTCGTCGAGAGCGACCGCTGTACGACGATCGAGGCCGCGATTGCGCGAGGCGTCGGTGACTGGGCGGAGCAGTGGCGCAGCCTGTTCATGCCAAGCGCCGACATTTACATGCAGACCGATCCGATCGGCCGTGCGGACATGGTATTTGCCGGTCGAGGCGCAGAAGGCATCCAGCGGTTGGCCGAGGGAGTCGTCTCCGGCTCGCTCGGTCCAGAGCACAAAAAGCAAAAGGCCCGGACAAGGAGGTGGAACTCCAGCCGGGCCTAAGCCAATCAGGCGGCGAAGCCCAATCAGCGATGGCGCAATAGCACGCGCGATATCCCGCGTCGAGCTTTACTAGGTCTGGCTGACTTTCCGCATGATCTCTGTCACGACGCCCGTCGTCATGATCGTGTCGGCATAGCGGAAGGTGCCGGTTTCGAGCAGATCCTTGCCAGCATCGCGCAAGGCGGTCAGCGCCACTCGCACCAGTGATCCGCCGGTGCTGACGCGCCGAACGCCCGCCGCTTCGAGTTCCGCCAGCGGCAAGCCTTTGAGGCCTTGAACGACGTTCACGGGCCTGCCGACCGACTGACAAACCGTGCGGATCGCCTCGATGCCCGGCAGACCGGGAGCGAACAGCACGTCGGCACCCGCCTTCTCATAGGCCTGCAGGCGCTTCAGCGTGTCGTCGAAATCGGCGCGGCCATGGAGGTAATTCTCGGCCCTGGCCACGAAAGTGAAGTCGAAATCGAGCTTTCGCGCAGCCTCGACTGCGGCCGCGACCCGCTCCACGGCCAGATTGAAATCATAGATCGGGTTGGCCGGATCGCCTGTCGCATCCTCGATCGAGCCGCCCACCAGCCCCGCTGCCGCCGCCTGCCGGATCGTTTCAGCCGCGTCCTCGGGGGAGGGGCCGAAGCCATTCTCCAGATCGCCGGCGACGGGTAAATCCACCGCTCCTGCGACCAGCCGCGCATTGGCAATAGTCTCGTCGCGCGACACCAGCCCCTCGCCATCAGGGCGCCCTAGTTGAAACGCCGTTCCAGCGCTGGTCGTCGTCAGAGCTTCAAACCCCAGCGATGCAAGAATTTTCGCGCTCGCCCCGTCCCATGGGTTGGGGATGACGAACAGCTTCTGCCGCTCATGCAGTGCCTTGAAGGCACGTCCGCGCTCGATCTGGTTCATGTGGTTCTCCCCTCGAGAGCCATAGCGCGGCAAGCACAGTGTGGGAACCGGCCACGAGAATAGTGCGGCAGCCACGGTCCAAAGGGGGCCGCCGCACCCGCTCCCCTCTCGATCGTCATCCCCGGGGACCCAGCCGAACGTGCTGCTGGGCGGCCGGTCAAGCCCGGCCATGACGGCCGAGAGATGCGCGTGTGGGCCCCGGAAACCGCAGTCCTCCCAATCGCTTACAACAATCTCACCCCACCCATACGCACGGTATTCCCGTCCCATCGTATTCTCCCCCCGCTGTCGTCACCTACCTGCGAGCCACCGACGAAGTGGCTGGCGACAGTGATGGTGGAGGGTGGTCGCACTCTCTGGTCCGGCCACGGCTTGAAACAGCCGCAAAACCGGTCGCACCAATCCATCGCGGAGAGCGCGGGGTGTCTCATCACACCCCAATCCTTCGGAGGCGCACCGCGCTCTCCGCCCGCGGGTCCAACGGCGGTTGGACTTGGTGCTCCTCTGTGGAGCGCCAAGGCCAGAGCGCAAACAAGGACCCCTGCGGCAAACTACAACCCGAAGCCGTCAGCCTGTCGGGCACCTCCGCTCGCGTTAACGCTTAATTCACGGTTACACCGATGTTGCTGGACGAGAACAAAAGCCGAACATATAAGAACAATATAGCAACGATGGAGGTCGAGATGCTGACTTTTGTGAAAGATGCGATGGCGATGGTCACCCTGATCGGGTTCACCGGGGCGCTGCTCACCTGGATGGATATGGCCAGCCGACTCGTGTGACCTGTGGATTGAACGCCGGCCGGGTTGGTCCAACACGCCCGGCGGCGTAGGACGGTCCGATGTCGAACAGCCCCGGCTTCATTCACCTGCACATCCACTCGCAGTATTCGCTGCTCGAGGGCGCGCTGAAGCTCGGCCATCTGCTCGATCTGGCGAAGGGCGACAAGCAGCCGGCGCTGGGCATTGCCGACACCAACAATCTGTTCGGCGCGCTGGAGTTTTCCGAGAAGGCAGCCGGGAAAGGCGTGCAGCCTCTGCTCGGCGCCGAGCTCGCCTTCGATTTCGAGGGGCCGTCCGAGCGGGTGCTCGAGCGCAATCACGATCGCGGCCAGTTCGGCAAGGGCGGCGTGGTGCTCATCGCCGCCAACGAAATTGGCTACGGCAATATCAGCAAGCTGGTGAGCCGGGCCTATCTCGAGGGTGAACCGGGCAGGGCGGCGGCGCAGATCGACTGGCTCGACCCGCAGAATCTCGACGGCATCATCTGCCTCAGCGGCGGGCCCGAAGGCGCCATCGACCCGTACTACGCCCAGGGTCTCGATGGGCAGGCCGAGAACCGGCTCCAAACGTTGCGCAATCTGTTCGGCGACCGGCTCTACATCGAGCTGCAGCGGCATGGAAAACAGCTCGAACAGTCGAACGAAGCCAAGCTGATCGACTATGCGTATCGCCGCGGTGTGCCGCTGGTCGCGACCAATGAGCCGTTCTTCGGGACGCGCTCCGATTATGAGGCGCATGACGCGCTGCTGGCCATCGCCGCAGGTTCAGTCGTCGCCCAGACCGAGCGCCGCAAGCTCACGCCCGAGCACTACTTCAAAACCCGCGACGAGATGGCGACGCTGTTCACCGATCTCCCGGAGGCGCTCGCGAGCAGCGTCGAGATCGCCCAGCGGGTCAGCTACAGGCCCAGGACCCGCGGTCCCATCCTGCCGCGCTTCGCCGCCTCGCCCGATCAGAGCGCGGAAGAGGGCATGGCGGCCGAAGCCGAGCGCCTCCGGGTCGAGGCGCGCGACGGATTGCGGCTGCGCTTCGAGAAGTATGGCCGCGACGAGCGCTTCAGCATCGCTCAATACGAAGATCGGCTCGATTTCGAGCTCGGCGTCATCATCAAGATGAAATATCCGGGCTATTTCCTCATCGTCGCCGACTTCATCCAGTGGGCCAAGAAGCAGGATATTCCGGTCGGCCCAGGCCGCGGTTCGGGTGCGGGTTCATTGGTCGCCTATTCGCTGACCATCACCGACCTCGACCCGCTGCGTTACGATCTGCTATTCGAGCGCTTCCTCAATCCCGACCGCGTCTCGATGCCGGATTTCGACATCGATTTCTGCCAGGACCGGCGTGGCGAGGTCATCCGTTACGTCCAGGGCAAGTATGGCGAAGCGCAGGTGGCGCAGATCATCACCTTCGGAACGCTGCAGGCCAAAGCCGTGGTGCGCGACGTCGGCCGCGTGCTGCAGATGCCCTATGGCCAGGTCGACCGCATCTCGAAGCTGATCCCGGCCAATCCGGCTAATCCGGTCACGCTGCAACAAGCGCTCGATCTCGAACCGCAGCTTAAGGCGATGCGCGACAGCGACGAGACGGTCGCGGATCTTCTCGCGGTGGCGCAAAAGCTCGAGGGTCTCTACCGCCATGCTTCGACCCACGCCGCCGGCATCGTCATCGGTGAGCGGCCGCTGACCGAACTCGTGCCGATGTATCGCGATCCGCGCTCGGACATGCCGGTAACGCAATATTCGCTGAAGTGGGTCGAGCCAGCGGGCCTCGTGAAGTTCGACTTTCTCGGGCTCAAGACGCTGACCGTGCTCGACAATGCGGTCAAGATGATCAACCGCAACGGCACCAAGTTCGGGCTCACGGATATCCCGATCGACGATGCCGAGACGTTCGAAAAGCTCACCAAGGGCGATGTTGTCGGCGTGTTCCAGGTGGAAAGCCCGGGCATGCGTCGCGCCCTCGTCGACATGCGGCCGGACCGCTTCGAGGACCTCATCGCGCTCGTCGCGCTCTATCGTCCCGGTCCGATGGCGAACATTCCGACCTATTGCGCGCGCAAGAACGGGCAGGAGGACGTCGAATATCTCCACCCATTGCTCGAGCCGATCCTCGCCCCGACCTACGGCGTCATCACGTATCAGGAGCAGGTGCAGCAGGTCGCACGCGATCTGGCGGGCTATACCCTCGCCGAAGCCGATCTGCTGCGCCGCGCCATGGGCAAGAAGATTAAGGCCGAGATGGACGCCCAGCGCGGCCGGTTCCTCGAGGGTGCTGCGGCCAAGGGGATTGCCAAGGCACTCGCCAACACCATTTTCGACGCCTGTGCCAAGTTCGCCGAATACGGTTTCAACAAGTCCCACTCAGCGCCTTACGGTTACATCACGTACCAGACGGCCTATCTCAAGGCGCATTTCACGCAGGAGTTCATCGCGGCGTCCATGACCTACGACATGGGCAACACCGATAAGCTCAACGAATTCCGCGAGGACGCCAAGAAGCACGGCATCGCGATGGTCGCGCCGTCGGTCAACACGTCCGAAGCCACGTTCACGGCCCGCGACGGCAAAATCTTCTACGCCATCGGCGCCATCAAAGGCGTCGGCCAGGCCGTCGCCGAGCACATCGTCGAGGCGCGGGGCACCAAACCCTTCGCCGATCTGGCCGATTTCGCCACCCGCGTCGATCCACGCATCATCAACAAGCGGACGCTCGAAACACTGGTCAATGCCGGGGCCTTCGATGGTCTGGCGCCCAAGCGCGAGCAGGCCTTCGCCGCCATCGACATGATCGTCGCCACCGCCCAGCGCACCAATTCCAACGCGTCGGACGGCATCATGGACATGTTCGCCTCCGATACGCCCGAACCGATCCGCCTGACCGCGAACGTCACGCCGTGGAACCTCGCGGAGCGCCTCGAACGTGAGCGCTCGGCCATCGGCTTCCACATCTCGGCGCACCCGCTCGACGATTATGCCGGCCTGTTCGAGAGCATGAAGATCATGCCCTATGCTCGCTTCGAGGCGGGCGTGAAGGAGGGCGATCTCAGCGCCGGCAAGCTCGCTGGCACCATCGCCACCCGCTCCGACCGCCGCACCAAAAAGGGCACGCCGATGCTGTCGCTGTCGCTGTCTGATCCGTCGGGCAGCTATGAAGTCATCGGCTTCTCAGAGGCCGTCGAGCAGTATGGCTCGATCCTCCAGGCCGGCCGCTCGGTGATCCTCAATGTCGAAGCCGATGAGCGCCCCGACGGCGTCAGCCTCCGCCTGATGTCCGCCATTCCACTCGACGAAGCCGCCCAGAAAGCCGGCCGCCGCCTCACCATCTTCGCCAGCGACACCAAGCCGCTCACCTCAATCCGTGCGCAGCTGAAGCCCGGCGGGGAAGGGCAGGTCACCTTCATCGTCTCCCGCGACAACGGCGCCAAGGAATACGAAATCGAGCTGCCGACACGGTTCCAGCTGTCCCCGGCGATAGCAGGCGGGATCAAGTCGCTGGATGGCGTGGTGGATGTGAGGCTGAATTGATCGTCGCAGTTGCTGTGGACGCAGCGACTGCTGCCTGAACGCTCCCGCGACCGTCCTAAGGCTGGATTGCTACGATGAACGTGCAGATACTCTTGTGGCTTCTTGGTATCTCGGTTCTGGGGATGCTCTTCTCTCCGAACAACCGCCTCCTTGGCCTCTTCTCGCTCGCGGCTATTGTGCTCTTTGTCTGGTCCGTCTACGTGCCGCCCCAAGCCTGTGCCGGTCAGGCGAATTGCGACGCGGCTGGATATGGGAGCAGCCTCGCCGGGCTGGCGCTGTTGATTGGTTTCGTGTTTCTGGCCGTTGTCGCAGGCATCAATGCCATTGTGCGGTGGTTGTTTGTCAGGCATCGGGCCGTAAGAGATCTGTTAGGATCCTGACGCCGACGATGTTTCCACGTACCCACAGCCTTAGAGCGTTCTGACGCGGCGCCATCCGCCGAGGGTTGTGCTCTGGCTTCAACTCCCCTATATGCGCGACGCGTCCAGCTATTCCCGGACGTAATTCACACGCGGAGCCGGCCGTCCTAGCGACGTCCATCCGGTGGCGGCAAGTCCGCTAACCGCTCCGCGGAGGCAAAACCGGTAAAGGAGCCATTTATGGCATTGCCCGACTTTTCCATGCGTCAACTGCTCGAAGCAGGCGTTCATTTCGGCCACCAGTCGCACCGCTGGAACCCGAAGATGGAGCGCTTCATTTTCGGCGTTCGCAACGACATCCATATTCTCGATCTCGGCCAGACGGTGCCGCTGCTGAGCCGCGCTTTGCAGCTCGTCTCCGACACCGTCGCTGATGGCGGCCGCGTGCTGTTCGTCGGCACCAAGCGCCAGGCGGCGCCGCTCGTCGCCCAGGCCGCCCGCGACTCGGCCCAGTATTTCGTCAACTCCCGCTGGCTGGGCGGCACGCTCACCAACTGGCAGACCATCTCGCAGTCGATCTCGCGTCTGCGCGAGCTCGAGAGCAAGGAAGCCGAAGGCTTGACCAAGAAGGAGCGTCTGCTCCTCGACCGTGAGCGCGCGCGCCTCGATCGCGACCTTGGCGGCATCAAAGATATGGGCAATCTGCCCAACCTCCTGTTCGTCATCGACACGAACAAGGAAGCCAATGCGATCAAGGAAGCCCGCCGGCTGCATATCCCGGTGATCGCGATCATCGACTCGAACTCCGATCCCGACACTGTCGACTTCCCGGTTCCGGGCAATGACGACGCGGCCCGCGCCCTCGAGCTCTATTGCTCGCTGATCGCTCGCGCGGCCATCGACGGTATCGCCCGTTCGTCGGCTGGTCGTGGTGCCGATCTCGGCGCGTCCGCCGAAGCTCCGAGCGAGCCGGCAATCGCCGCCGCCGAGTAATCGCCGCCGTCACGGCAGCTTCATTTTCAATCGATAAGCGCGGCCCGGATTCCGGGTCGCATGAAAGGTGATCGAAATGGCAATCACTGCTCAGCAGGTCAAAGAACTCCGCGAAGCCACCGGCGTCGGGATGATGGATTGCAAGAAAGCGCTGGAAG
The DNA here is from genome assembly GCA_039918675.1 of Devosia sp. Taxonomy (GTDB): domain Bacteria; phylum Pseudomonadota; class Alphaproteobacteria; order Rhizobiales; family Devosiaceae; genus Devosia_A. The sequence continues at coordinate 946 of JBDSHC010000103.1, read as the reverse complement.
AAACCGCCGGCGACATGGAAGCCGCGGTCGATTGGCTGCGCACCCGCGGCCTCGCCAAGGCCGCCAAGAAGGCCGGCCGCATCGCGGCTGAGGGCCTTGTCGGCGTTTCCTCCGAAGGTACCCGTGCGTCGATCGTCGAGGTCAATTCCGAGACCGATTTCGTCGCGCGCAACGAGCAGTTCCAGTCGATCGTGGGCAATGTGGCCAAGCTCGCCATCGAAGCCGCCGGCAATGTCGATAAGCTTGCCGAAATGCCGTTCCCCGGCACCGGCCGTTCGGTCGCGGCCGAGTTGACCGATGCCATCGCCAAGATCGGCGAGAACATGAACCTCCGCCGCTCGTCGGTGATCGAGGTCAAGGACGGCGTTATCGGCTCTTACGTCCACAACGCCGTCAAGGCGGGCATGGGGAAGCTCGGCGTCATCGTCGGCCTCGAATCGACCGGCGACAAGGCCGTGCTCACCGCCCTCGGCAAACAGCTCGCGATGCACATCGCCAACACCAATCCGGCGTCGGTGTCGCAGGACGACATCGATCCGGCGGTTGTGGCGAAAGAGCGCGAGATTTTCTCCGAGCAGGCCAAGGAATCCGGCAAGCCGGCCGAAGTCATCGCCAAGATGGTCGAAGGCCGCGTTCGCAAGTTCTTCGAGGAAGTGACGCTGCTCGCGCAGACCTTCGTCATCGACGGCGAGAGCAAGGTCAAGGACATCGTCGCCAAGGCTGAAAAAGATGCCGGTGCGCCGATCAAGGTGACCAAGTTCGTACGCTACTCGCTCGGCGAGGGCATCGAGAAGGCCGAGACCGATTTCGCCGCGGAAGTCGCGGCCACCTCCGGCGTGCCGCAGCAGCCGCAGGCTTAGTCTTTGCGCTCTAGACGATCAATCCGCAGACGGCTTGATCGACCAACCGCTGGGGTAATCGTCTAAAATTCATCGGGCGGGCTGGA
>JBDSHC010000102.1:0-14079 GCA_039918675.1 Devosia sp. | reverse complement strand
GGGTGATCTCGGCGGCGGTGCCGGTGAGGAAGCACTCGTCATAATTGGCGAGTTCTTCCGGCATGATGTGCCGCTCGATGACCTTGTAGCCATTGGCCTTGGCGAGCGCGATCGCCGTCTGCCGCGTGATGCCGTTGAGGAAGCAATCGGGGTCCGGCGTGTGGATCTCGTCGCCTTTGATGAAGAACACATTGGCGCCGGTGGCTTCCGCGACATAACCCCGATAGTCGAGCATCAGTGCATCGGCATAGCCATTGGCCATCGCCGCGTCTTTGCTGAGCGTGCAGATCATGTAGAGGCCGGCAGCCTTCGCGGTGCAGGGGATGGTCTCGGGCGACGGACGCTTCCACTTGCTCCATTCGAGGCGGATGCCCTTGAGCTTTTCCTCGACCGAAAAATAGGACGGCCAGACCCAGCTGGCGATGGCGAGGTGAACCTTGTTGTTGCGGCCGGGGACCGACAGCTCTTCGGAGCCGCGCCACGCGACGGGGCGCACATAGGCATCGACCAGATTGTTCTTTTCGAGCACGAGGCGCTTGGCGGCTTCGATCTCATCGACGCTGTAGGGAATGGTAAAATCGAGCGTCTTGCCGGAGCGGATCAACCGCTCGGTATGCTCGCGCGATTTGAAGATCTCGCCGCCATAGGCGCGCTCACCTTCAAACACGCAGCTCGCATAATGCAGGCCATGAGTCAGGACGTGAATCTTCGCGTCCTTCCACGGTTTCATTTCGCCATCGAACCAGATCCAGCCATCGCGCTGGTCCATCGGGACTACCATAATTGCCTCCACACTTCCCACCGGGCCTCGCACGGCCCTTCTCGCTGTCGCGATCTTACGAAAAGCCCCGGCCTTGGCAAACCGGAATGGCTTTGGGATAAGTTCGGACAGTCTCGCAATGGAGCAACAATGGCACCGGCTAAAATAAATGTCAACAGTGCTGACATAAATGCCGGGACCGACCCGCTAGCGTCCATGCCGCTCGATGTCATGGGTTTGTTTTTCTTCGCTTATCGCGATTTTGTCGGCGATGCAGATGCCCTGCTCGAACGACAGGGGTTCGGGCGGGCGCACCACCGCGTGCTCTACTTCGTCAATCTGAAGCCCGGCATGCCCGTCGCCGACCTTCTCGATATCCTGAAGATCACCAAGCAGAGCCTAGCCCGTGTGCTCCGGCAGTTGATCGACAATGGCTATGTGGAGCAGAAGACCGGCGATTCGGACCGCCGGCAGCGGCTATTGCACGCGACGGAAAAGGGTCGGCGCTTTTTCGAGGTGCTGTCGTCGACGCAGACAAGCCGCATCGATGCGGCCATCGCTGCCCTGCCCCCGGACGCCAAGCGCACGGTGCTGCGATTCTTCGTGGGCATGGTCGAGCCAGGCGACCGATCATTGCTCGATCGCCTGAAATTGACTGAGGATATCTAGGACGTCGCTCTAAGCGGCAACGCTCATGGTATCGCTCCCGTTAAAGCGGAATCCGGTAGCCAAGACAACCAGCCGTGCCAACGACTCCTGGATTCCCGCCTTCGCGGGAATGACATCTGTGGGTGTCAGCTGATGTCGCAGCCCAGATCGTCTTCTTCTTCCTTGATGGCGAGGATGTGCTTCCATTCGGCCTTGGAGAATTTCGGCTTCTTCGTCCAGCAGTCCGAATTGTCGAAATACTCTTTGGCGAGCGAGGTTTTGAAGCAATAGCCGTTGTCGTCATAGATCGAGTTGCGCTCGTACCAGAGGTCGAAGCACTCGTCGCTGGCGAAGGCCGCGCCGACACCCGGCAGGGTGAGAGCCAAGGCAATGGCGGTTGTGGCGAAAACGCGAAGTTTCATTTCCAAGTCCCCTAGATCGTTGCGCGACCATATTGGCCGCAAATGAGACGGCGGAGAACTGAAAAAGCTTGGGGTCAGCCGCGCCCGAGTTCCTCCGAGCGCAGCCGGGCCGCGTGGATCGCCCGCTCCATCAGCGATTCGAGCCCGTCGGGCGCCATCAGCACCCCCAGCGCGGCGGCGGTCGTGCCCTTGGGCGAGGTGACGTTTTCGCGGAGGATCGAAACGGGCGAGGCATCCGCCTCCATCAGTGCGGCCGAGCCGATGATGGTCTGGCGGGCGAGCTGCATCGCCTGGGCGGGATCGAGCCCCTGCCGCATGCCGGCCACCGCCATCGCCTCGACGAGATAGAACACATAGGCCGGGCCGGACCCCGAAACCGCGGTGACGGCGTCGAGCTTGCTCTCGGTCTCGAACCAGATGACCTCGCCGGCCGAACCGAGCAGCGCATCCGCCACCAGCCGGTCGGCTTCCGAGATATGGAGGCCCACGGCCCCACTGATGCCCTTGCCGATTTGCGCCGGCGTATTGGGCATGGCGCGCACCACGCGCTCGGTATCGAGACCTGCCGCCAGCGTGTGCAGCGCGATACCGGCGGCGATCGAGATGACGAGGGTGTGCTTGCCGACCGAGGGCAGAACCTGCTGCAGCACGGCCAGCATGCTCTGCGGCTTCACCGCGAGAACCAGCACATGGGTCAGGACGCCTTCGGCGGATTTGAGCAGGCGGACGCCGGTTTCGTCGGCGAAGGCCTTGGCGACTTCGCCGGCGAACGGATCGACCAGCACCAGCCGGTCGGCAGGCAGCCCGCCCGCGATCCAGCCCCTCGCCATGGCGAGGCCCATTTTGCCGGCCCCGACCAGAACCACGGGGCCGATATCCTTGAATGTCTCTGCGGCCATGGACCCACTCCCCTCAGCGGGGAGCGGCGCCTTTGGGCGTCAGGCTTCCCCTACGGTCTCGAACAGCACGCTTTCGAGTGCCTCTGCAGCCGACTTACCGGCCCAGACGACGAACTGGAAGGCCTGATAGTAGAGATCGCAGCTTTCCGTCGCCGAACGAAGCAGCGCCTCGCATTGCTGCGGGGTGACCTCGGCGCCGCCGGTCAGCAGATGGGAATTGCGGAAGAGGATGACCCCTTCATGGTTCCAGATGTCGAAATGGCCGATCCACAGTTGCTCGTTGACGAGCGAGATCAACGCTTTGACTTCGCCGCGGCGCGGTTCGGGGACTTTTAGGTCGAACGCCGAGGCGATGTGCAGCGACTCGAGGTCCTGCATCCAGTTGAACGAGACGTGGTAGTCGCTCCACGACCCGCGCACGGAAATGGAGATCTCGTCGGCATCCTGCCGCTCGAAATTCCAGTCATTGATGGCGGCGATATGCTCGATGATATCGACCGGATGAAGGGTGTTGTCGGGCTCGAATTCGAGAAGGGCCATAGGAATTCCCGCTGGTAGCGTGAAGAAAAAACGCTGTACTCAAAGGAACTTGCCGCACGCAGACAGCCTACGAATCGCGCCTTGGGATCAACCTAGGCAGTGTGCCGATTCAGGGGAATCCCCCGAGGGCGCGATGGCGGCTTTCTTCTGTGGATGATCGGGCCTCGGTTGTTAAGAACACATTAACCACGAGCCTTTGCGCCCATGAATTTGGTGTCACAATCGGACATGTCTGGAATGCATGAACGCGGAATTGGGTGACGCGCACATCCCTCAATCGTCATGGCCGGGCTTGACCGGCCACCCAGCGGCGCGTGCGGTTGGGTCCCCGGGTCAAGCCCGGGGATGACGATTGAAAGTGAAGTGGGTCTTCAAGGGCCGCTTGCACCAAGCAGCTAAAACAGCCCCTGCGGGCCGACCCAGCCGGTGACCAGTGCGTCGCGCCACTGCGGAAAGCCATTGGCTTCGGCCAGCCGGGCGGCGGCGTAGTGGTCGTAGGGCACGGCGTGGAACGAGGCGAAATACTTGCCCTTTTTAAGCTCGATCGTCGCGTAGCGGGCGTCGGGCGAGCCGTGGTTGAACTGCAGGCCCACGCTGCCCGGATTGACGATCAGCCGCCCGTCCTTGAGCCGCACCGCGCGCGGAATATGCGTGTGACCGCAGAGCAGCACGGGAAAATCGAAGCCTTCGGCCTTGGCAGCCACGGTGGCCTCATCGGGCGAAATGCTGCTACGGCCGTCCCACCAGCCATCGAGCCAGGGGTCTTCGTCCGAGGTCGGGGTGCCATGGCAGAGGAAAATATCGTCGAGCAGCGCCAGCGTGGGCGGCAGCGCGTTGATCCAGCCGCGATGTCGCGATTCCATCTGCATCTGCGCGAAACGGTCGATTGGTCCGAGCTTTTCAGGCGGATTGTCGATCAGCGCCCGCTCATGATTGCCGCGCACGGTGGGGATATCGATGTCCATCAGGATGTCGATGACCCAATTGGGCTCGAGCGGCCCGGCGACGAGATCGCCGAGATTGAAGGTGGCATCGACGCCCTGCCCGACAATGTCTTCAAGCACCGCCTCAAGCGCGAGGCGGTTGCTGTGAATGTCGGAGATGACGGCGATCTTCACTTTGCCGAAATATCGGTGCCCTTGAGGGCGGCGACTTCGGCTTTCAGGGCCTTGAGCTCGGCACTCTGGGCCTGCACCAGCTCACGCAGCGCGTCATAATCCTCGCGCTTGACGAGGTTCATATCCATGACGAAGCGCTCGGCCTGAGCCTTCACCATCGACTCGATCTCGCGGCGCACGCCGTCGGCAACGCCCGCTGCGTCGTTCATCATCTTCCCGACATTGTCGAAAATCCGGCTGCTCTGGGCCATTGGGCGTCTCCGTCTCAAAGTTCGGCTCCTATTTAGGAGGAAGCGCCCGGCTTGACCAGACCGGCAGGCTGCACGATAGGTCGCAGCATGCAATTTCCCAATATCAGCCCGATCGCCTTCGAACTCGGCCCCTTGACCGTGCGGTGGTACGCGCTGGGCTATCTGGTGGGGGTGTTCGGCGGCGCCTGGTACGCGACAAGTCTCCTCAACCGCCCGCATCTGTGGGCCGGGGACAAGCCGCCCTTCCCCGCTAAGGCGATCTGGGACTTCGCCTTCTGGGCAGTGATCGGGATCGTGCTGGGCGGTCGCCTCGGCTATGTGCTGTTCTACAATCTCCCGGTCTATGCCGCTGATCCGATTCAGATCTTCTCGCTCTGGGACGGCGGCATGGCCTATCATGGCGGCATGCTGGGGCTGATGCTCGCCATGGCGATCTTCACCCGGCGCTATGGTGGCCGGATTCTGTCAAGCTTCGACCTCTTGAGCTCCATCGCGACGATCGGGCTGGGCGTCGTCCGTGTCACCAATTTCATAAATGCCGAACTCTATGGCGCACCTACAAATTTGCCATGGGGCGTTGTCTTCCCGACCGACCCAGAGCGATTGCCGCGCCACCCCACACAGCTCTATGAAGCCGGCCTCGAGGGGCTAGTCCTGTTCTTCCTCGTGATGCTCGGCACGCGCCGCTTTGGCTGGCTGAAACGGCCCGGCCTCACCTCCGGCATTTTCGGAGTCGGCTACGCGCTGAGCCGCATCCTCGTCGAGCACTGGCGACTGCCCGACGCACAGCTCGGCTACCTCCTCGGCACCGACTGGCTGACCATGGGGATCGTGCTGACGCTGCCTATCCTCGTCGCCGGCCTTGCCCTTATCGCCTACGCAATGAGCCGTCCCAATGGCTAAGAAGAAAACCCTCTCGCTCTCCGAGCAGATCGACGCGCAGATCGTCGCCACCGGGCCGATGTCGCTGTCGACCTATATGGGGCTGAGCCTCGGCCACCCGCACCACGGCTACTACGCCGTCGGGCGACCCATCGGGGCGCAAGGCGATTTCATCACCGCGCCAGAGATCAGCCAGATGTTCGGCGAGCTGATCGGCTTCTTCTTCGTCAATCTGTGGCAGCAGATGGGCCAGCCGCAAAGCTTCACGCTGCTCGAGTTGGGGCCGGGCCGCGGTACGCTGATGGCCGATGCGTTGCGCGCCGCCTGCAAAGCCGACGGATTCGAAAACGCGTTACATCTCCAGCTGTTCGAGTCGAATGCTCTTCTAAAGGCCGAGCAGGAAAAGCGTCTTGGCCAATACAATCCCTATTGGTCGAACGAGATCGATGCGGTCAGCGAGGACCCGATCTTCGTCATCGCCAATGAGTTCTTCGATGCTCTGCCAATCCGCCAGTTCGTCAAGACCGACGATGGCTGGCATGAGCGGCTGGTGGGCCTCAAGGACGAGGCTCGCATTCTCGGTCTGTCACCGACGCCCATCGCCGATTCCGCCGCACCGATCGAAGTCCACGGCGCCTATGCCGGGGAGGTACTCGAGATCGGCACCGCCGGCGTCGATGCCATGCAGCGCATCGCCCGCAAGGTCGCATTGCAGGGCGGCGCGATCCTCGCGATCGACTACGGCTATCCCGGCACGCAGACCGGCGAAACGCTGCAGGCGGTCAAGAACCACGCCTTCGCCGATCCGCTCGCCGAGCCCGGCGAGGCAGATATCTCTGCTCATGTGAATTTCGGTGTGCTCGCAGCGGCGGCAAAGGCAGCCGGCCTCGCGGTGCCGCCCATCGTAGATCAGGGCGCACTGCTGCTGAAGCTCGGCATCGGCGAGCGGGCGCTGAAGCTGGCGAAATCCAACCCGAACGAAGCCGGCAACATCGCGCGGGCAGTCGAGCGGCTGACCTCGCCTGAGAAAATGGGGACGCTGTTCAAGGCGCTCTGCGCCCACAGCCCCGGCCTCAAACCGGCAGGGTTCTGATGGCCGCGCCCTATACGATCAGCAAGGCGCTCAGCGTCCCCGGCATCACCCACGGCTTCTTCGGCCGCGAGGGGGGCCGGTCCAAGGGCGATTTTGCAGCGAACAACATGTCGATCGCGCAGGGCGACAACCCCGACCTCGTCGTCTCCAACCGCTCCAGCGCCGCCTTCGCGATGGGCGGCTACGACATCAAGGACCTCGTCGTGTTCCGGCAGGTGCATTCGACCCGCGTGGTGACGCTGACCGAGCGGCACAATCCGGCGGTTGCCGTCGAAGCCGACGCCATGGTCACCAATCGCGACGACATCTTGCTGGGCGTCCTTACCGCCGATTGCTCACCGATCCTGCTCGCCGACCCCGAGGCCAAGGTGGTCGGCGCGGTTCATGCCGGCTGGAAGGGCGCGGCAGGCTGCATATTGGTCGCGACGGTAAAGGCGATGGTGGCGCTCGGCGCGAACCCCAAAAACATCCGCGCCACGATCGGCCCGACGATTTCCGGCGCGAATTATGAAGTCGGTCCCGAAACCGCCGCCCAGATCGTCGCGCTGGACAAAATGGCAGCCGGGCATGTGGCCATCCCGGACGGACAGACCCGCGAGCATTTTGACATCCCGGGCCTGCTCACCGAGCAATTGTTCGAGGCCGGCGTCGGTACTGTCGGCGACCTTGGCCTTTGCACCTATGCGAGCCCCGAGCGCTTCTTTTCGCATCGCTGGGCAACGCATCAGGGCAAGACCACCGGGCGGCAGATCGCAGTCATAGGCATGCGCTAACCGCATTCGTCGTTCCGTCACAAGGCGCATTGCGCTGATGGACCCGGCGCTATAAACAGCCCGCACTTCCCGGCATATGAGGGCGCGCACCATGAAACTGGTCACCGGCAACTCCAACCGGGCCCTGGCTCTGGCCGTTTCCGACTATCTCGAGCTCCCCCTCACCGACTGCACCGTCAAGCGCTTCGCCGACAAGGAAGTGTTCGTCGAGATTCATGAGAACGTCCGCGGCGAGGACGTCTTTATCCTGCAGTCGACCTCCTACCCGACCAACGACAATCTGATGGAGCTGCTGATCCTCACGGACGCGCTCCGCCGTTCGTCGGCTCGCCGCATCACCGCGGTGCTCCCCTATTTCGGCTATGCCCGGCAGGACCGCAAATCGGCCTCACGCACGCCGATCTCGGCCAAGCTGGTCGCCAATCTTATCACTGAAGCGGGCGTCAACCGCGTGGTGACGCTCGATCTCCACGCGGCGCAGATCCAGGGCTTCTTCGATATCCCGACCGACAATCTCTATTCGGCCCCGGTGATGACGCGCGACATCCTCAAGAATTACGGCGTCGAGAACACCATGATCGTCTCACCCGACGTCGGCGGCGTCGCCCGGGCTCGCGCTATTGCGCAGCGGGTGGGTGCCGATCTCGCCATCGTCGACAAGCGCCGCCCCAAGGCCGGCGTGTCCGAGGTGATGAACATCATCGGCGACGTATCCGGCCACAAATGCATCCTCATCGACGACATCGTCGATTCCGGCGGCACGCTTATCAATGCCGCGGAGGCCTTGCTCAAGGCAGGCGCTATCGAGGTCTCGGCCTACATCACCCACGGCGTTCTGTCCGAGGGCGCGGCCGAGCGGGTTGCGGCGAGCAAGCTCAAGGAACTCGTGATCACCGATTCGATCATGGAGACCGAGGGCGTGATGGCCGCCAAGAACATCCGCCGCGTTTCGATCGCCCCGCTGATGGGCGAGGCCATCGCCCGCACCGCCAGCGAACAGAGCGTCAGCAGCCTGCTGCAGTAGGTTTTTCGGTCAATCGGTCGAAATTGGCCGATCTCGCGCGACACTGCCTTGAGGGTCACAGTCACACCCAGAGGACGATCATGCAGTACATGCTTTTGCTTTATGCCGACGAAACGGCCGGTGATGCGCTGCCCAGGGCAGAGATGGCAGCGTGGATGGAAAAGATGAGCGCCTATGGCGCGGCCCTCGAAAAGGCCGGCGCCCTTGTTTCGACGGGCGGGCTTGGACGGACGCGCGACGCTCGCACCGTCTCGACCGACAAGGACGAATTGAAAGTGCATAACGGTCCCTATGCCGACACGCAGGAGCAACTCGGCGGCTACTTCCTGATAGAGGCCGCCAACATGAATGAAGCGGTGGCCTGGGCCGGGAAATGCCCCGCCGCGATGTGGGGTCACATCGAGATCCGCGAGATCATGTACGGCGGTTAGAAAAAACCGCATCACGAAATGTAGAAGTTTTGGACGACCTCGCGTCATTGTCGTACCGGGGCATGAAGCACCGGCCCCAAACAGGAGACGACGATGCAATATATGCTGCTCATTCTTGGCGACGAGAAGATGATGAACGCCGCGACGGTGGTCGACGACACCGGCATGAGCGCCGAATACGCCGTTTACAACGAGGCCATGATGAAGGCCGGCGTGATCCGCGGCGGCGAGCGCCTGCGCCCGACCTCGGCCACCACATCGATCCGCGTACGCGACAAGAAGGCCGTTGTGCTCGATGGGCCTTACGCTGAAACGCAGGAACAGCTCGGCGGCTATTACATCATCGAGACCAAGGATCTCGATGAAGCGATCGACTGGGCCAAAAAATGCCCCGCGGCGCAGTTCGGCACGGTCGAACTCCGCCCGATCTGGCCGACCGTCCGGCAATAATCCGCCAAATGACGAGGGCCGGTCGAAATGGCCGGCCCCTCCCCGTCATTGGTGCATCGGGGCATAGTGCCCTGCACCAAGGGAGACACCCAATGCGCTACATGATGCTGATCCACCACGACGATGCCGCGATGGCCAAGGCCGACCAGAAAGCCCTGTGGACGGACTACGCCGCTTTCAACGAAGCGCTGAGCAAAGCCGAGGGCGGCAGCTCCGGCGAGCGGCTCGAACCGGCGGCGGGCGGCACGATCGTGCGCAGCAATGACGTGCTCGACGGCCCCTATGCCGACACCAAGGAACAGTTCGCCGGCTATTTCTTTGTCGAGGCCGCCGATCTGGAAGAGGCCGTAGCCTGGGCCAAGCGCTGCCCGTCCAGCCGCTATGGCTCGATCGAAATCCGCCCGGTGTACGTGCCCAAGGGCGACTGGAAGTGACGGAGGCCGGCGAGGCAGTTCGGACCGCCGAGCGCGTTGCGCGCGACAGCTATGGCCGCCTCGTCGCCTTTCTCGCGGCGCGGACGCGGGACGTCGCGGGCGCCGAGGACGCGCTGAGCGAGGCGTTCGCAGCCGCCCTCCGCATGTGGCCGACGGACGGCGTGCCCGACAATCCTGACGCCTGGCTGCTGACCGTGGCGCGGCGGCGCCAGACTGATGCAATCCGCCGCCGCCAGACCAGGAAAGCCGGTGAGGAGCATGTGATGCTGATGGCCGATGAAATCGAAGCCGCTGCCGCAGAGGGCGAAGCCGTCCCCGATCGCCGCCTCGCGCTGATGTTCGCTTGCGCCCACCCGGCAATCGAGCGCGGCATGCGCGCGCCGCTGATCCTCCAGACCATCCTCGGCATGACTGCCGAGGACATCTCCGCCGCCTTCCTCATTCCACCGGCAACGATGGGCCAGCGGCTGGTCCGCGCCAAGACGCGCATCAAGGACGCCGGCATTCCGTTCGCCGTGCCCGAAACCGAGGATTTGCCCGAGCGGCTCGAGGCCGTGCTCGACGCGATCTATGCTGCCTACACCAAGGGCTGGAGCGAGATCGGTGACGCGGGCGTGCCCGAGATCGCCGGCGAAGCGATCTGGCTCGGCCGGCTGTTGGTGGGCCTGTTGCCCGCCGAGCCCGAAGCCAAGGGTATGCTGGCGCTGATGCTCTACGCCGAAGCCAGGCGCCCCGCGCGGCGGGACGGCAAAGGCGCCTATGTGCCGCTCGAAGAGCAGGACATAAGCCTCTGGGACGATTCACAGATCGGTTTCGCCGAAGCGCTGTTGCGAGAGGCCAACAAGGCTGGCCCCAGCGGGCGCTACCAGATCGAGGCCGCGATCCAGTCCGCCCACACGGCGCGCCGCGCCACCGGCATCGACAATTGGCACGCGGTGGTGGCGCTCTACGATCATCTGTTGGCGCGCACCCATTCGCCGGTGGTCGTGCTCAACCGCGCCGTGGCGCTGGCCGAGCGGGACGGACCCGCCGACGCACTGGCCGCCATCGCACCGCTGGCCGACGACAAGCGCATGCAGACCTACCAACCCTATTGGGCGGCGCTGGGGCATCTGTTGGGCCGGACCGGTGACAGGCAGCGGGCCATCGAAGCGCTCACAGTGGCCATCGGCCTCACCACGGATGGCGCGGTCCGCGCCTATTTGCACGGACGAATTGTGGCGCTGCAGGACGGCTAGGCCATGGTATCGTTCCCGACGAGGAGGACGCCGCATGACTCTCAGCCAGATCGGGCAAATCGCCCTCGCCGTCAGCGACACCGACCGCTCAGAAGCCTTCTACGAGAAGGCGCTGGGGCTACGGAAACTCTACCGCTATGGCGCCCTGGCGTTCTTTGACTGCGCCGGCGTGAGGCTGATGCTGTCGCCGCCCGAGGATGGGCAGGCGGTGACGGTCGCGCAAGGCGCGATCTATTTCCGCGTGGCGGATCTGGTGTTGGCCGTCAAAGGCCTGAAGGACCAGGGCGTCGCCATCGAGAGCGAGCCGCATCTGACCGCTCCTATGCCTGACCACGATCTGTGGATGGCGTTCATCCGCGATCCCGATGGCCATTTGATCGGGCTGATGATGGAAGCGCCCAAGGGCTACGCGCCGCCTCAATAGGGACCGCCGGCAATGGGAAGTTGCCGGCGGCAGATAACGCTCGGGAGAGGGTGGGCGTTATTTGAGGTAGTCGGCTACGTTCGACTTATCGATCAGAACGCCGGCGATCGGGGTGAGTGCCGGAACGGCTTCGCCCTTGATAAGCTTGACGATGTTCTGGACGCCCTGGGTGCCCATACCGACGCTGTCCTGCTTAACCGTCGCGGCCTGTTCGCCGGCCTTGATTGACTCGAAGTTTGCCGGGCTGCCGTCGAAGCCGACGACGACGATGTCGGCACCCTTGCCGTTTTCCTTGACCGCGTTCTCTGCGGCCAGCGCGCCGCCATCCCATGCCGCGAAGATTGCGGTGATGTCGGGATTGGCTTTGGTCTGGGTCAGAGCCTGATCGTAGGCGCAGTCATCCTTCCAGTCGCAGATCTGGAAGATAGTGGTGAACCCAGCCGCTTCGACTGCCGCTTTGACGCCGTCGCGACGCGCATTGCCGGTCTGGTGGCCTTCTGAGCCACCGATAATCAGCACGGTGCCCTTCTTGGCGTGGTCGACGAGATATTTGCCCGCGACCCCAGCGGCCGCGAGGTTGTCGGTCTGCACGAGGCTCTTGACCCACGGATGGTCGATGCCGGTGTCGATAGCGACGACCGGGATGTTCTTTTCCTGCGCCTTGGCGAGCGTATCGTCGAAGCCACGATTATCGACGGCACCGATGATCAGTCCATCGACGCCCTGGCTGATTGCGGTATCGATCGCATTCTTCTGCGCCGCAGCGTCAGCTTCGGGCGTCGTCAGGTCGAGCAGCGTGATGCCTTCGGCAGCAGCTTCAGCTTTCACGGCATCGGTGACCGACGCCCAAAAGGCCGAGATCGCACCCGGGTAGCCGCTATAGGCAATGGTCAACGCGGAAGCTGAGGTCGCATAGGCAAGTCCAGACGCCAGGACAGTAGCCACGGCCACCGACTTCGCCATCTTCAGAAACGACATTGTAGTCCTCCCAGTTATTTTGGACGGGGCGACATGCCCCTTCCCTCTTGAACCTCGTTGACCCCCCTTTTTCATTTCAGGGCATCAGCGAGGAATTACGAAACGCGGCGCCTCAGCACATCGAGATAGACGGCGAGAATGATGATGACGCCGATGGTGACTCGCTGCGTCGACGTGTCGACGCCCATGTAGGACAGCCCGGTCGAGATGGTCTGGATGATGAGCATGCCGATAATGGTGCGGATGACACCGCCACGGCCGCCGAACAAACTCGTGCCACCGATCACCACTGCGGCGATCGCAAACAGCTCGTAGCCAACGCCGCGCGTGCTCTGTGCGAAATCGAGCCGGGCAGTTTGCATCAAGCCGGCGAGCGCCGCCATGAAACCACCGAAGGCGTAGTAGAACACACGGGCCCGCGCGACATTGATGCCCGCGAGGCGCGCGACTTCTTCATTGCCGCCGATGGCATAGGCGTGATTGCCGATGCGCGTGCGTGTGAGCATGAACCAGGTGGCGAGCGCGACGACGGCAGCGATCGAGATCGGCACGATGTAGCCCGAGCCGATGATTTTGAACTCGGGCGGGAAGCGGGACATGTTGACGCCCGCCGTCGCGAGTTCGGCGATGCCGCGATAGGCAGTGAGCGCGCCGAGGCTCACAATGAAGGCGGGCACTTTTGTAAAGACCTGCACGATGCCGTTGAGCGTACCCAGCAACGTCCCGGCGCCCAGCCCCGCGATGAGAACCACCGGAACGGGCATGTGGTAGGTCGTGAACAATTGCCCGGCGACAATTCCGACGACGGCGAAGATGGAGCCGACGGAAAGATCGAGGCCACCCGAGATCAGAACCACCGTTGTGCCGCAAGCGAGGATGGCAAGAACTGTCGCCTGGGTCAGCACCGTGAATAAGGTGTCGAGGCTGCGGAAGGGCGGCGAGACGATCAAGAAGCCCGCATAGATTAGCACGACGGCTAGTAGCACAGGCGAGACCTGCCGGAACTCGTGCATGGCGCGCACCGCAAACCCGCGGGTCGCCGGTTCGATCTTCGTCGCTGGCGAGGCGTCGGTCACGGCGTGGCCCCCGCTTCCTTGGCGCCGGTAATGAGGCCGACGAGGTCGTCGCCGCTCAGACCTTTCACCGGGCGCGTCGTAACGAGTTTGCCGAGGCGCAGCACCATCACCCGATCGCAGTAGTTGAGGACGTGCTGCATGTTGTGGGTGATCATGATCACCGAAAGCCCATGATCTTTGAGCGAGCTGACAAGGGCCATCGCGTTTGCCGCTTCGCGGACGCCGAGTGCGGCTGTCGGTTCGTCCAGAATGGCGACGCGCTTGCCGAACATCACGGTCTTGCTGAGCGACACAGCCTGGCGCTGCCCACCCGAGAAGGCGCTGACTTCGCGATGGATGTCGTGGATCTGTATGCCAAGACGCGCGAAAAGCGCCCGCACTTCGGAATCCATTTTCTTGAAATCGAGCACGCCGATGAGCTTGCCGAGTAATGACGGAGAGGCGATCTCGCGGCCCAGAAAGACGTTCTTGGTAACACTCAGCGAGTTCACCAAGGCGAGGTCCTGATAGACCGTCTCGATGCCGAGCAGCTTGGCATCGGCCGGCGAGCGGATCACCGCCTCTTGCCCATCGAACCGTATAGTGCCGCTGTCAGGCTTCAGCGCACCGGTGATTGCCTTGATCAGGGTGGATTTGCC
>JBDSHC010000101.1:0-29484 GCA_039918675.1 Devosia sp. | reverse complement strand
CCGCCGGGATGGCGTTGCGGGCGGCCATGTCGGTGAACAGGATCGGGTGGCAATAGCCCTTCAGCCAAAGCGCCTGACCTTCGTCGGAGTAGATGTACTCCATCCAGAGCTTGGCGGTGTTCGGGTGCGGCGCATAGGCGCTGATCGCCTGGACGTATACACCGGCCACGACCGAGTCGGATGGCACGACGACATGCGATTTCGGGTTGCCCGCAAAACCGTCCTGCCAGGTCAGCAGATTGTAGTCCCATGCGGCGATCACACCGGCCTGACCGGCGACGAGCGCGGCCTGACGGGCATTGATCGGAACGAACAGGCCCTTGGCGTTGAGGTCCTTGAAGTAGTTGAGGCCATCGGCAGCTGCCGTGTCCGACTTGCCGCCATTGACCGCGAGGCCGGCTGCGAAGACGGACTGGATGGCGCGGTTGTCCTTGCGCGGATCGCCGGTGAGGGCGAAGAGCGGGGCGCCATCCTTGGCGAGGTCGGCCCATGAGGTCGGGGCGCCGGAGGTGACGATATCGTCGTTCACGAGGAACGCCAGCACGCCGTAGTAGCCGGCGTACCAATTGCCATCGGGGTCCTTAACGTCGGCCGGGATCTTGTCGAAGGCGGCGACCTTGTAGGGCTGGGTCAGACCATCGGCCTTGGCCTGCGGGCCGAAGCCGAGACCGACGTCGATGGTGTCGGGGGCCTGCGGACCGGCGTTGCCCTTGTTCGCCTTGATGGCTTCGAGTTCGTCGGCGGAACCGGCTTCTTCATTGATCGAGTTGACGGTGATGCCCGGATATTTGGCCATGAAGCCATCATAGAGGCCGCCATAGCCGCACCAGTCGCGCGGCGAAGCGATAACGGTCAGCATGCCCTCGGCCTTGGCAGCGGTGTAGAGCGCGTCGAGATCGACGGCCGACGCGGCGAATGTCGTGCTCATGAGCGCGGCGATCGACACCGAGCCAGCAATCGCGGTTGTGAACTTCATTTCTTGTCTCCCGTGGAAAGGCTTTGTCTTTTGATCGAGGAGGTGGATCGGAAAGCCGGTGGCTCACCTATGAGGGTCAAATGACAGCCGCATGACGGCTGACTGCTGCCCCCGCAAACTCTTGGGATTTCAGCTCTGACCGGTGTCACATAGACCGGTCGTGACGCCGCCTCCTGTCGATTGTGACAATTGTGACAGTGGCACTTTTGGATGAGGGGAGTCGAGGGGAGCGGGAGCGGCGTGTCCAAAGCGCGGTGTCATCCCGGGCTCGACGCGGGACCCAACTGACAGCGGCGCAAGAGTTGAGGGGTCCCTGCTTTCGCAGGGATGACAGCTGGTGGGTGACGGCACGGGGTTCTGTCTAGTTTAGACCCATTCCAGCTTTGGACGATATTTCTTGAAGGCGTTCGTCAGCTTTGTTACCGCGCTGGCGTTTACCGGAGACCGATTGCGATGAAGAGTTTGCGACTGAGCCTGCTGCTGGGTGCTTCAATGCTGGTGGCGCCGGTGTTTGCGGCCGAGCCGAGCAGCGACGAGATCTTGAGGACTTACGCAGACATCGCGCTGGCCGGGTATGAGGATGCGCTCACCACGGCCAAGGCGCTCGATGTCGCGGTGAATGCGCTGATCGCCAGCCCGAGCGATGCGACGCTGAATGCGGCGCGCGATGCGTGGCGGACGGCGCGGCCGTCCTATCAGCAGACCGAGGCGTTCCGCTTTGGCAATCCGATCGTCGACGATTGGGAGGGGCGGGTGAATGCGTGGCCGCTGGATGAGGGGTTGATCGACTATGTCGATGCGTCCTACGGCACGGAGAGCGACGAGAACTCGCTCTACACGGCCAATGTCATCGCCAATCCCAAGATCATGATCGATGGGGCCGAGGTGGATGCGAGCCACATCACGCCGGAGTTCTTGAGCGGCACGCTGCAGGAAGCGGGTGGCATCGAGGCCAATGTTGCGACGGGCTATCACGCGATCGAGTTCCTGCTGTGGGGACAGGATCTGCATGGGACGGGCCCGGGCGCGGGCGAGCGTCCGGCGTCGGACTATTCGACAGACTCCAACGCCAAGAGGCGCGCCGAATATCTGAAGTCGGCAACCGACCTCCTGGTCTCGGACCTCGAGGAGATGGTGGGCAACTGGACCGACGTGGGCGCTGCACGGACGGCGCTCAAGGATCTCGGTATTTCGGCGATCCTCACCGGCATGGGCTCACTGAGCTATGGTGAGGTCGCGGGCCAGCGCATGAAGCTCGGGCTGCTGCTGCATGATCCGGAAGAGGAGCATGATTGCTTCTCGGACAACACTTATGTGTCGCATCTCAACGATGCCGTGGGCGTGCGCAATGTCTATGAAGGCAGATATGTCCGCATCGATGGCAGCGTGGTCGAGGGCGCGTCGCTGTCGGCGCTGGTCGCGGCCCGCGATCCCAAGCTCGATGCCGAGTTGCGCGGGCTGCTGGACGACACGGTGGGCAAGATGGATGTGCTTGCCGAGCGCGCCGAGACGGTCGAGAAATACGACCAGATGATCGGCGAGGGGAACAGTGAAGGCAATGCGGTGGTGCAGACTGCGATTGACGGGCTGATCGCCCAGACGCGCGGCATCGAACGCGTTGTGGCGCTACTGAAGCTCGACAATGTGACGGTCGAAGGCAGCGACAGCCTCGACCAGCCGGATGCCGTTTTCCAGTAGTGATTTTGACCTCGGGGTTGCGCGAATCCGTCGCGCAACCCTTCATCCGCGCGTGACCAGGACGTGCTAGAAGCACTCGACATGCACAAGTCTTTCATCGCGCTCCTGGTCATCATTCTGCTTGCCAGCTTTGGCATCGGCTTGGCCGACGATGCACCGCAGCGGACCGACCTCACCCCCGAAGATCTGGCGCGGGTTCGTACGATCACCGCCACGACCGGCGATTTCAGCAAGGCCGAGAAGTTCGAGGGGCTGCCGGCGGGCGGCGCGACGTCGAAGAAGCTCGTCAACCGGGATTCGTTCTCGCATTTCTCCGCAAATCTGGCATTTGACGAGCAGGAGAGGTTCAACCTCGGCAATGGGTTTTTCACCAAGCTCTGGGTGTCGTCGCCATCGTCGACGCTGGCGTCGGACGGGCTGGGGCCGCTGTTCAATTCGCGCGCGTGCCAGAGCTGTCATTTGAAAGATGGGCGCGGGCATCCGCCGGAGACGGCCGAAGAGAACGCCGTTTCAATGTTCTTGAGGCTGTCGGTGCCGCCCAAGGATGCGGCAGAGCAGGCGCAGATCGATGCCGGGCAGACGCTGCTATTCCCTGAGCCGACCTATGGTGGGCAGCTGCAGAATTTCGCGGTGCCGGGCCTCCAGGCCGAGGGCCGGATGGTCATCGACTATGCGGACGCGCCGGTGACGCTGGGTGATGGCTCGGTGGTGACGCTGCGGGCGCCGAGTTACTCGGTTGCCGATCTCGGCTACGGGCCGATGCGCAAGGACGTGATGCTGTCGCCGCGCGTGGCGCCTCCGATGATCGGGCTGGGGCTGCTGCAGGATGTGCCGCAGGAGGATATTCTCGCCAAGGCCGATCCGAACGACAAGGATGGCGACGGGATTTCGGGCAAGCCGAACTGGGTGATGGACCCGGTGAGCAAGCAATTGACGCTGGGGCGGTTCGGCTGGAAGTCTGGGGCGCCGAGCATCAGGGTACAGTCCGCCAATGCGTTCAATGGCGACATCGGCATCTCGACGCCGCTGGTCGATCGCCCGCATGGCGATTGCACGGCGGCGCAGGCCGACTGCCTCGCGATGCCGACTGGTGAGCAGGCGGAGCGCGGGGTCTCCGAGGCGCCCGATCCGATACTCGATCTCGTGACGTTCTATTCCGAGAACCTCGCCGTGCCGCGCCGGCGCGATATCGACAAACCCGAAGTGCTGCGGGGCAAGCAGGCCTTCTACGATCTGGGCTGTGTGTCGTGCCACACGCCGAAGTATGTGACGTCGCGCGCGGCAGCGACCGACGGACATAAGTTCCAGCTGATCTGGCCCTACACCGACATGCTGCTGCACGATTTGGGCGAGGGCCTCGCGGACAATCGGCCGGAGGGCGCGGCCGATGGCTACGAATGGAGGACGCCGCCGCTGTGGGGCATCGGTCTCACGCAGACTGTGTCGGGGCATACATTGTTCCTGCATGACGGACGCGCGCGCAATCTCACCGAAGCTATCCTCTGGCATGGCGGTGAGGCGCTGAAGTCGCGCGACGGTTTCGCAAATCTGCCCAAATCCTCGCGTGAGGATCTGCTGGCTTTCCTGGAGTCCTTGTGATGCGCGCCGTATTGATCGCCGCTTTGATAGGCCTTGCTTCGCCGGCGCTGGCGGCGTCGGCGCTGCCCGGCAACACCATCATCACGAGCGCCATCGAGGGCTACATCAGGCCGAGCTTTGAGCAGTTCGTCGCGGCGACCGGCGCGCTACAGAGCGATGTCGATGCGCTGTGCAAGACGCCGAGTGCTGACGCGCTCAATGCTGTGCAGACGCAGTTTCGATCGACCGTTGCGGCGTTCTCGCGCGTCGAGTTCGTGCGCATTGGACCGCTCGGCGTTGGCGATCGGCTGGAGCGGCTGCTGTTCTGGCCCGACAAGAAGGGCATTGCACTGAAGCAGGTTCAGGCAGCGTTGGCCGAGAAGGATATGAGTGCGGCGAGCCCGGACAGCCTCAAGGGCAAGAGCGTCGCCATGCAGGGGCTGGTGGCGCTGGAGTATCTGCTGTTCGGCACGGGCAGCGAGGAACTCGGCACCGCGGACGGCGCCTATCGCTGCAGCTATGCGCTGGCCTCGACGACGCTGATCGATGGTCTCGCGACGACGATCGATAATGAGTGGCACGACACATCGCCGGACGGGCCGGCGTCGCACATGCTCGATCCGCAGCCGACTGCTGACGACTATCGCACTGAGACCGAAGTGCTGGAGAAGCTGGCGGCGACGCTGATCCATGGCACCGAGACGATCCGCGACCAGCGCATCATGCCGATCCTCAGCGATGGCAAGCCGAAGCCCAAATCCGCTCTGTTCTGGCGGTCGGGGATGACGGTGCCGGCGCTCGCTGGCAACTTCGCGGGGCTGCACGACTACTTCGTCGCGGCGAAATATCCTGAGGCGATGGGCGCGACCAATTCGTGGGTGGCGAATGGCGCGATCTTCGAGTTCCAGAACGCGGCACGGGCAGTGACGGACATCGTCGATCCGGTGGACAAGGCGGTGCTCGATCCCAAGCAGCTGCAGGCGTTCAAGTATCTGGTGATCATCACCAGCTCACTCGATACCCTGCTGGGGACCAATCTCGCCGCCGCGCTCGGCTTGTCGGTCGGCTTCTCGCAGCTCGACGGAGACTGAGCATGTGGCAGCGCCGCGCGTTCCTCAAGGCTGCGGGTGCGGGCTTCGCTGCGTCGCTGCTGCCGCAGCGGGCCGAGGCATTGGCGTCAGCCGAACTGGTGTTCGCATCGTCGACGATGCGAAATTCGGGCAGCTTCGGAGCGGCGCTGGTGACCGAGACCGGCAAGCTGATCGCCGATGTCGATCTACCGGATCGCGGGCATGATGTGACCTATTCGCCGGTGCTGGGGCGTGCCGCGGTGTTCGCACGCCAGCCGGGGACGTTTGCGGTGGTGTTCGACCCGGCGGGCCGTGAGGCGCCGGTGACGCTGACCAGCGTCGAGGGCCGGCACTTTTTCGGGCATGGCGTGTTCTCGCCGGATGGAACGATCCTCTATGCGACCGAGAATGATTTCGACAATGCGCGGGGTGTGATCGGCATTTTCGATGTGCGTGCAGGGTACAAGCGGGTGGGCGAGTTCGACACCTTTGGGGTGGGGCCGCACGAGATCCTGCTGATGCCGGACAGAGAGACTTTTGCGGTGGCCAATGGCGGGATCGAGACGCACCCCGATTATGGGCGGCAGGAGCTCAACATCGACACGATGGCGCCGTCGCTGTCGTTCGTGAACCGGCGCGATGGCAAGCTGCTCGGGCAGCTGAAGCTCCAGGACGATCTGCACCAGCTGTCTATCCGTCACATGGCAGTCGATGCTCGCAACCGCGTCTGGTTCGGCTGCCAGTTCCGGGGCGACAGCGCGCGGCATCCGCAACTCGTGGGTTACGCAAATATGGAGGGCGAGATCAAGCTGATCGAGCTGCCCGACGACACGCTGCGCGATCTGCGGAACTATGTGGGGTCGGTCGCCGCCTCGGCGGATGGATCGCTGGTGGCGGTGTCGTCGCCGGAGGGGGATACGATCCTCGCAATCGACGCGGATGCGCAGAAGCCGTTCGTGCTGCAAACGCTGAAGAATGGCTGCGGCATTGCCCCGGACAGCAGTGGCTTCGTGGCCTCGAGCGGGCTGGGCGATGTGGTCGGACTGGCGGGTTCGCCGGCGACCAGCCGGTCGTTCGACTTCGGCTTCGACAACCATTTGCGGATCATGCCGATATTGGGGTGAACCAGTGCCGCACTCTTGCGTTTCCGGTCGAGCGGGTGCAGTGAGGCGGCGGAATTCAAAACGTTTTGGACGCCGCAAACCCTAAGCCTGCGGACAGCAAAATCCCGAGGAGACCATCATGCCGATCAGAGCCACAGTTTGGGGCGAAAATGTCCATGAGCAGAAGAACCAGGCCGTCGCGGACAATTATCCCAAGGGCATGCACGGCCAGATTGCGGCGCTGCTTAGCGAAGACAAGAATATCGTGGCGACGACGGTGACGCTGCAGGACGCCGAGCACGGCATGACCGAGAAAAAGCTCGACGACACCGATGTGCTGCTGTGGTGGGGCCACGCGGCGCACAATCTCGTCGACGATGCGATTGTCGAGCGGGTCGCGGCGCGTGTCTGGCAGGGCATGGGGCTGATCGTGCTGCATTCGGGCCATCACTCGAAGCTTTTCAAGCGGCTGATGGGCGCGCCGGCTAACCTGCATTGGCGCGAAGCGGGCGAGCGCGAGCGGCTTTGGGTCGTCAATCCGGGCCACCCGATCGCCAAGGGCCTGCCGCGCTATTTCGAGCTCGAGACCGAAGAGATGTATGGCGAGCCGTTCACGGTGCCGGAGCCGCTGGAGACGGTGTTCGTCTCGTGGTTCCAGGGTGGTGAAGTGTTCCGCTCTGGCCTGACCTACCGCCGCGGTGCTGGGAACATCTTCTATTTCCGCCCCGGCCACGAGACCTATCCGACCTATCATGACAAGACCGTTGGGCAGGTGCTCCGCAACTCGGTCAACTGGGCGTTCAATGCCGAGCGTCACGCCGAATTGATGAAGGCGCCGAACACGCCGGTGGAGCAGGCGATCGAAAAGATCGTCGAGCGCGGGGCCAAGCTCACCTCGCATCAGGAGATGGCGGCGGTCGATTGGGCTGAGAAAGCCAAGACAAAATAATCGCACATTGGAGCCGGATGCTCCACACAAGGAAACACTCCATGCGTCTTCTGATCCTCGGCACTGGCGGTATGGCCGCCCAGCACGCCAAGCACTTTGCGGCCATTGATGGCGTCACCCTGGTGGGTGGCGTCGATGTCGATCCGGTGCGGCTCGAGAAATTCAACAGCGCGCACGGCATTCCGAACGGGTTCGCCTCGCTCGATGCAGCGATCGCGTGGGGGCAGTTTGACGCCGTGGCGAATGTGACACCGGATTCGATCCATCACCCGACCTCGATTGCGGCGCTGAAGGCGGGCAAGCACGTCTTCTGCGAGAAGCCGCTGGCGACGGATGCGATTAAGGCGTTCGAGATGGTGGACGTGGCCGAGAGTGCTGGCCTCGTGAACATGGTCAACCTGACGTACCGCAATGTGGCGCAGCTGCAGAAGGCGCGCGAGATCGTGACCTCGGGGCAGATCGGCGCAGTCAAGCATGTCGAGGCGAGTTACCTCCAGAGCTGGCTGGTGTCGAAGGCCTGGGGCGATTGGCGCACCGAAAGCCAGTGGCTGTGGCGGCTGAGCAAGAAGCATGGCTCGAACGGCGTGCTCGGCGATATCGGCGTCCACATTCTCGACTTCGCGTCTTATGGTGCGGGGATGGACATCGACCATGTTTTTGCGCGGCTCAAGACCTTCGACAAGGCGCCGGGCAACAAGATCGGCGACTATGATCTCGATGCCAATGACAGCTTCACGATGGCGGTCGATTTCTCGAACGGTGCGCTCGGCGTGATCCATGCGACGCGCTGGGCGACGGGGCATTTCAATGAGCTGCGGCTACGCGTCTATGGCGAACGCGGTGGCGTGGAAGTGCAGCATCGCCACGATGGTTCGAAGCTGCTCGTCTGCCTCGGCGAGGACGCCGAGACCGGCACGTGGAAGGAAATGGACGTCGAGCCGGTGCTGACCAATTATCAACGCTTCGCGGCGGCGGTTGCGGCCAAGAAGAACGAAGAGCCTAGCTTCCGGCATGCGGCCAACCTTCAGAAGGTGCTCGACCTCGCGCAATTGTCGGATGGCGAGAAGAAAGAGCTGCCGACGCACTAGGCCATTGCAACGGGCGGTAGAGGGACCCATCTATCGGTCGCAATTGGAGGGCCGGTCATGGATATCGTCTGGGCAATCGTCGTTGGGCTGTTTGCGGGCATCATCGCCAAGCTGGTGACGCCGGGTGGGCCAAATCCGCGTGGTTTCATCCTGACGGCGGTGCTGGGCATCGTCGGCGCCGTGCTCGCGACCTATCTGGGGCAGGCGATCCATCTTTATCAGCCCGGCGAAACGGCCAATTTCCTGGGCCAGATCATCGGCGCGATCATCATTCTGCTGATCTGGCGGCAGATTGCGCGGCCGCGCTGATTGATGTCGCACCGGCGACGGATTTCGTGATATTGCGCCACCCGGGCTGATCAATCCGTCTTCGGGGGCGTTTATGGCGAATGGGGTCGCGATTTTCGATCGCAAATCCTGGCTGCTGTCAGAGTTCAACACCTGGTACTACAACCGCCGCATCTGGGTGCTCGCGCGGCATCTGGCGAAGGCCATTCCGGGCCGCGGCACGGTGCTCGATATCGGGTGCGGCGACGGGCAGCTGGCGCTGGCGCTGATGCGGCTTCGGCCCGACCTCAAGATCGAGGGCGTCGATGTGGTGCCGCGTCCCAAGACGATGATCCCCGTGGCACAGTATGACGGCATGAAGCTGCCGTTCGAAGACAAGAGCTTCGACTACGTCACGATCGTCGATGTGCTGCATCACACCAACGATCCGAGTGTGGTGCTGTCTGAGGCGTCGCGCGTGGCGCGCAATGGCGTGGCGATCAAGGATCATCTGCGTGAGGGGTTCCTGTCGCAGGAAACGCTGGCCTTCATGGATTGGTGCGGCAACATCGGCGACGGCGTGCCGCTGCCCTATAATTTCCTCAGCCGGACCGAGTGGCAGGGGGCGTTCTTCAAGTCGAAATTGCAGCTGGTGGAGAGCAACGAGAAGCTCGATATCTATCTGCCGCCAGCACGCTGGGTGTTCGATCGCACGCTGCATTTCGTGTCGTATCTGAAGCCGAAGGTCGCCTGATCTACACAAGCGCGATTTGGGGTGGCGTGACCGGACGATTTGCGTAAGCTCCCGGCGTTTTTAGAGGGAGTTGCGGATGCGAAGCGCGTTGATCGTCTGGGGTGGCTGGAGCGGCCACGAGCCCGAAGAATGCGCCGCGATCTACCGGCGGTGGCTGCATGAAGACGGCTTCTCGGTCCGCGTCGAAACCAGCCCGGAAGTGTTTCTCGAGCCGGAGATCAAAGCGCTTTCGCTGATCATTCCGTGCACGACGATGGACAAGATTTCGCACGACGCCGCCAAGAATCTTGCCGAGGCCATCGAGGGTGGCGTCGGCATGGCCGGGCATCACGGCACGATGGGCGACAGCTTCCATGATTCGCCGACCTACCAGTTCATCACGGGCGGCCAGTGGGTCGCGCATCCGGGGGACCTCATCGACTATTCGGTTGAGGTGACGAAGCCGGACGATCCGGTCATGCAGGGCATACCGGCGTCGTTCCCGTACACGTCCGAGCAATATTACATGCATGTCGATCCGGGCAACGAAGTGCTCGCGACGACGACTTTCTCAGGCAATCATGCGCCCTGGACCAAGGGCGTGGTGATGCCGGTGGTGTGGAAGAAGATGTATGGCGCCGGCCGCGTCTTCTATTCGTCGCTCGGGCACCGCGCGGCGGAATTCGAGAATCCGAACATGGCGACGATCATGCGGCGCGGCCTCAACTGGGCGGCGCGCGACTGATTTCACACTGCGATCACGCGGCAGTGGGCAGACGTTACTTGAAACTCGGCCGGAAAGAGCGCCGTTTCTGACCTCAATTGCAGTCGATGCGATGAGGGGCAAAAATGGCAGTCATGGACGAGGGTGCGCCGATGGGGATTACCCCCGGTGCGCGGACGAGTGCAGCGGGGCTGAGCCTGATCGGCGCGATTGCCGGGGCGGCGATCGTGCTGTTCCTCGTGGTCGCCAAAGACCTCGTTACGCCGCTGGGGCTCGATCGCGAGACCGATCCGGTGACGCTGTCGCTGCTCGCGGCCGCTGCAGTTTTCATGGCGCTGGGCGGCATTGTCGCGGTGCCGCGGCTGGGTCTGGGCGGGGCGATCGCGCTGATCGGGGCGCTGTTCTGGATTGCGGGCTGCATCAGCTTCAAGAGTTTTGGCTGGCTGCTGGCGATCCCGCTGGCCTTTGCGTTTCTCGGTGCGTTGACGGGGCTCATCGTCAATGACCGCAACGATGCCGATCCCAAGCTGATCTATCGGCAGGATGTGACGACGCGCATCACGCACTGGATCTGGGCGGTGGCGATGTTCTTCCTGCTTCTGTCGGGACTGCAGATCTTCAATGCGCGGCCCAACCTCTATATCGGCCAGCAATCGGGCTTCGGGTTCGAGAACTCGATCCTCGATATCTATGCGCTGAACCGCGAGGGCGGGCCGGTGGGCGAGACCAAGCTGTTCGGCATGACGTTCAATACGACCGGCGTGCTCGGTGTCAGCGGCTCGGCGGAGCGGCCATCGTTCACGGCGTTTCCGGGCTGGGCAACGATCCCCTCGTCGCGCGACCTTGGGACCGGGCGCGTGGTGCATTTCTTCTTCGCCTGGATCCTCGTGGGGACACTGGGCATCTGGCTGGTGAATGCGATTTCGACCGGACATCTGTGGCGCGACATCATCCTCAAGCCGCGCGATCTCCGCGAACTGCCCAAGGACATCGTCGACCACATAAGGCTGCGCTTCACGCATGGACGGAGTTACACGCCGCTGCAGAAGGTCGCCTATTTCGGAGTGTTCGTGGTGGCGTTCCCACTGATCATCCTGACCGGGCTGACGATGTCGCCGGGGATGGATGCGGCGTGGCCCTGGCTGCTGGAGCTGTTCGGCGGGCGGCAGACGGCGCGGACGATTCATTTCTTCGCGATGCTGGCTTTCGTGCTGTTCTTCATCGTCCACATTCTTATGGTGGTGCTGGCGGGACCGTTCAACGAACTGCGCTCGATGATCACCGGT
This sequence comes from Devosia sp., assembly GCA_039918675.1. Lineage (GTDB taxonomy): Bacteria > Pseudomonadota > Alphaproteobacteria > Rhizobiales > Devosiaceae > Devosia_A. The sequence goes on along the minus strand of JBDSHC010000101.1, from coordinate 18,012 downwards.
TATTACAAGACCAATGTGCATCTGGAACCTGGTTCCAAGGGCGAGGACCACTGAGATGGCCAATCTGATCCTCAACCGCCGCTCGTTCCTCACGGCGTCAGCAGCCGGCGCTTCGAGTCTGATGCTGGCGGGATGCGACCAGTTCGACTTCCTCGGGCAGCGCGACAATCAGGTGCGCGATTTCCTTGAGCGGGCCAATACGCTGAGCTATCAGGCGCAGCGCATTCTCGCCGGTGAGCAGAGCCTCGCACACACCTATGCGGAGAGCGAAATCCGGCAGCCGCAGCGGCCGAACGGCTCGACCGATCCGCGGACGGACGAGTACGTAGCGCTGCGCGACAGCAATTTTGCCGGCTATCAGTTCAAGGTGACCGGGCTGGTGGAGCGGGAGCTCAGCTTCTCGCTCACTGAGCTGCGCAACATGGCTGAGCAGAGCCAGATCACGCGGCACGATTGCGTCGAAGGCTGGAGCTGCATTGCGAAATGGACCGGCACGCGGCTCGGACCGATCCTCGCGCAGGCTGGCATCAAGCCGTCGGCGCGGTTCGTGGTCTATCACTGCTATGACGTGATGGGCGGCGGGCTGTCGGGGGCCGAGCCCTATTATGAGAGCTCGGATCTGGTCGATGCGTTCCACCCGCAGACGCTGGTGTCGTACGGGCTCAACAATGAAGTGCTGCCGGTGAGCAATGGCGCCCCGGTGCGCATCCGGATCGAGCGCGCGCTGGGCTATAAGCAGCCCAAATATGTGCATACGGTCGAGCTGGTCGACAGCTTCACCAGCTTCGGCAAGGGGCAGGGCGGCTATTGGGAAGACCACGGCTATGATTGGTATGGCGGGATTTAGCCGACCCTAATCGCGGACCCGTCACAACACTCTCAGTCGTCATCCCCGGGCTTGACCCGGGGACCCAACCGCAAGCTCGGCTGGGTGGCCGGGTCAAACCCGACCATGACGACGGAGGGCGAGGTACGAAGGCGCCTCGATCGGCCAATCGCGGGTCCGTTAACCTTTTATTAACTTTGTAAACACCGTCGCCCCCGGGTTCTGCTAGTCTGCAACCAACGGACTAGGCGAGGGGTCGGGAATGCTTTGGTCTCAGAAGTGGGCTTGGAAGCCCGTTGTAGCCTGGGTGGCGCTGTTTATCGCGCTGGCCATTCCTGTGAGCGTCTTGGCGCAGGATATGACGCTGACGCTCAATGCGCAGGCGGGCACGTTTACCGGAAAATGGGTGTATCGCAGCTTCGGCGTGAGCTCGAAGCCGAAGGATACGCTGGCCAAGCTGGCGCTCGGCTTGAACGAACTGACGCTGACCGAGCAAAGCGGCCGGATCGTCGGCCAGCGGACCGGGCAGGGGGTCACTTACGACCTTGCCGGTGTGGCGCTCTACGTCGCCAAGCAGGGTGCAACCCTGCGGCTGCACGGGCAGGCGACGATCAGCGGCAAGCTCTACAACTATGACTACTTCGGCTATCTCATCCCTGCCTGGAGCGTGGGTGGGACGCAGCCGGATACGATCATGGGCACGGTGCTGCGCAGCGATCCGGCCAACCCGAGCAACGCGCCGCTGATCGCGTCTTTTGCGGCGACACGCGAGTAAACTGTTCGCATACCACATTAGAAGGTCGCTCAAGTCGGGCTGCCTCCGCTCTGGTATGAACTAGGCTCACCAGAAGGTGGGTCATGGGCGTAGCGATTTTCTTCCAACGTCGTCGTAAATTGCTGCTGCGGCTCGGGGCTCTCCTGATCCTCGGCGCAGGTGGTTTGCTGGCCGTTCTGCCGCGAGCCGATGCGCATGATGTGACGGTGCAGCCGGTCGAGCCGAAGGTCTCGCTGCTGTCGCCGGCACCGCTTTCTGGGCGGCAGTTTTCGACCTTCTACCCGCTGGCGCATCGCTGACCTGCAGACAATTGCCTTGCTTTTGGCGGGGTCTTCCCCCATATGCCGATTATCCGCTGGGCTAGCTCCAGCGTCGAGCTTCTCTTCTTATCGATTGTTTGCGGTGAGCGGCGAAGTGGCCTGGAGACCATCCCAGGCTTTAACGCACCCGCGCGATCATCAAAATCGCCCGATTGCTCTGTTTGTCCCGCCGCCATGAGCGCGGCGACGCGCGCCGCATGGTCCGGCGCGCCAATGAAAGTTGTCCGTTGAACCATTCAACATTCACTACCCTCGGCCTCCCGGCTCAGATTCTGAGCGCGCTGGATAAGGCCGAGTTCATCACTCCCACTCCCATCCAGGCGAAAGCCATCCCGCCGCAACTGCAGGGCCGCGACATTCTGGGCATTGCCCAGACGGGTTCGGGCAAGACTGCTGCGTTCGGCCTGCCGATCATTGCCGGTATCGCCGAACTCAAGGGCCGCCCCAACCCGATGACGACGCGTGCGCTGATCCTCGCGCCGACCCGCGAACTCGCGGTGCAGATCGAGGAAGTTCTGCAGAAGCTGTCGATGGGCATGCGTCTGCAGACCGTGCTCGTGCTCGGTGGCGTGTCGCGCAATGCGCAGATCGTCAAGATCGCGCGCGGCGTCGACGTCGTCATCGCGACGCCCGGCCGTCTCCAGGATCTGATCGACGATCGCAAGATCAAGCTCAATGAGACCCGCTGGCTGGTGCTCGACGAAGCCGATCGGATGCTCGACATGGGCTTTATCATCCCGGTCCGGAAGATCGCGGCCGCAATCGGCCCGCGCCGCCAGACGGCGCTGTTCTCGGCCACGATGGCCAAGGAAATCGCTGACCTCGCCGGCAGCTTGCTGAACGATCCGGTGCGCGTCGAAGCGACACCGCCGGCGACGACCGTCACCACGATCGACCAGCGCGTCATCATGGCCGGCTCGAAGCAGAAGCGCGACGAGCTCAACAAGCTGCTCGCCGATCCGGCGCTCGAGCGCGTCATCATCTTCTCGCGCACCAAGCATGGCGCCGACAAGGTGACGAAGAACCTCTCGATCGATGGTCATGAGGCTGCAGCCATTCACGGCAATAAGAGCCAGAATGCGCGTCAGGCGGCGCTCAAGGGCTTCTCGTCGGGCAAGGTGCGCATTCTCGTGGCGACCGATATCGCGGCGCGCGGCATCGACGTTCCCAACATCACCCACGTCATCAATTATGAATTGCCCGATGACGCGGAGAACTATGTTCACCGTATCGGCCGCACGGCGCGCAATGGCGCGTCGGGTTTTGCGATCACGCTGTGCGATGGCACCGAGCGCGGCAAGCTGCGCGATGTCGAGCGGTTGATCCGTCGCACGTTGCCGGTCAGCGGCGAACTGAAGGGCGCCGAAGCCAAGCTCGCCGATGCACCCAAGGGTCATCGCGGGCAGGGCGCGCGTCCGGATAGCAATGCCGGCAAGCGCAGCGACGGTCACAAGACCGACGGGCGTCCGCAGCGCAATGCCGGACGGCACTTCTCGGGCGCCAAGAAGGCGGCAATCGTCGATGCGCGCGGCGAGCACAAGCCGCGTCAGCAGAAGGCAGCGCCCAAGCGCGAGGTCGTTGCGGCCCCGGGCGGCGCTCCGGCCACTGCCAAGGCAACCTGGTGGGAAAAGCCCACCGGTTCAGGCAGCCCGATCCCGCCCAAGGCCCGTTCGGACCGGCCGCGTGGCGGCAGGCCAGGCGGCCAGCAGCGGCAGCGCGCCACGGCGTGATGTCAGTTTAGAGGGCGGCTTTCGAGCCGCCCTTTTCATTTGCGCGAGCGGTCATGCGAATTCTGAACGGCAGCTAAACAGGCGGGACCGGGAACGTTCAAAGGCGAGGCGGCATTGTAGCGGCATTGGTGGTTTGGGACCCTGACAAATGCTGAAACTCTCGCTGATCACGATGTTCGTTCTTTCGCTTGCAACGCTGAGCTTTGCGTCGTCGCTGATGCCGGTCCCTGAAGGCCCGATCGCGGCGACCGCCGCACTGCATAGCTGGATCGTGACGTACGAATAATGACCTCGGTTCAGCTGCTCATTCTTTTCGCGGCGATCATGCTGGTGCTTGCGCTTGGCGCGGCCAGCGTCTTTATCTAGCCGCTTCCAGAAGGCCCACCGCCCGGTCGGCGATCGCCTTCACCTCTTCCTTCGAAATCGCCGACGCCGAATAGCCCATCGACAGATCGATGCCGCCTTCGCGTTCGCTCGCAATGACGAACAGCGACGGGCCGAACATGTCGAGCGACACGGCCATCGTGACGTCGTCGAGTTCGTACGCGCCGTAATTGCGCCGCAGGCCGGATTCGCCGGCGGTGGTGACCGCGAGACCGTCGATACGGCGGCGATGGCTCATGATGCCCCACAGTTCCTTGCGGTAAACTTCCCAGTCGAACAGCTTGAGGATGCTCGCTGGGCCCTGGTCCCTTGCAAGGGTGGTGATGAGCCGGAACGAGGCGTCGCGCGCCGTGGCCCAGAGATCGTCGCTGATGGGGTGAGTGGTGCGGAGGATATCGATGTAGCAGCCATAGGTCTCGGCATGCAGCGCCGGCTTCATCAGGCGGCGCAGATCGATGGTGGTGAGCACCGACATCTGGTCGAGCGAATAGCGTTCGCGCATCGACAGCAGGAAGGCGGCGGTGATCGCGCCGTGCAGCGTCGTGCGGTTGCCCTTGATGGCGGCCTTCAGCGTCGCGGTGGCATTGGCGCCCAGATGATGTTGAAGGACGCGGGTTTCGATTTTCCAGTTGGGCAGCGGGCGATTCGGCAGGCGCAAAGCGCGCTGGTAGCCGCGCGTGCCGCTGGCGGGCTTCTTCGGCAGGCCTTGTTCGAGCGGCGGGGGCAGGGCAGCGTGCACCGGCACCTTCTGCATCGCCCTCTCGGGGCTCTCGAGAAACTCCATCAGCTGGCGGCTGAGCATATTGCCGGACTGGGCGTCGAGCGTGGCGTGATCGGCGCAGATGACGATGTGGGTCAGATCTGCGTCGGCCGACTGGCGGACCAGCGATATGCGGATGCGTGGATGCTTGCCGCGCCGGATGGGGGTGCGGATGTCCTTGGCCAGCACTTTGCGCCACGCTTCGGGATCGGGGTTCTCGATCACCTTGAGCGGGATTTCGGTGGTGCCGTCGGAGACGAAGGAGGGGTGGCGGTAGATAAAGGGCGGCAGGCCGACGAAGACGATGCGGCCATATTCGATGTGGGTGCGGAGGATCGGGTGCTGGCTCTGCAGCCATTTGAGGGCGTGGCGGACCAGATCGGGGTCGAGGCGGCCACGGACATGCATCACCTGCATGGCGATGAGGCCGCCGAAGCCGTGCAGATAGTTGAGCAGCCGTTCCTGCTCCCCCAGTTCCCGGGATTCGCCCATCTACTTCCTCCGGTTTCGGTTCGCGGCGGAATTGGCTATATCAGGCTCCAAACCGGAATGGGACTGATGAGCCAGTACGAACAGCCGATCATGGACTATATCGCCAGCATGGTGGCCGAGAGCGGCGGCGGGCCGGTGGCGAAGGACACGCTGCTGCTTGAAACCGGCGCGATCGATTCGATCGGCATGGTGCGGCTGGTGCAGTTTCTCGAGGAGCGCTTTGGCCTCAAGATCTCGGACAGCGACCTGACTGCCGAACTGTTCGAATCCCCGGCCTCGCTGACAGCCTATGTCGAGGCGCATGCAGGCTAAAGCGCCTTGAGCTGGACCCGGAGCAGCTTACCCGTGGGGCTGCGTGGCAGCGCGTCGAGGAAAGCGACCTCGGTCGGGACCTTCTGGGCGGACAGGCGGGCGCGGACGTGGCGGATGATTTCGTCCTCCGACACATCGGCCTGTTTCACCACGTAGGCACGCAGGCGATTGCCGGTGCGCGGATCGGGGATGCCGGCAACGGCGGATTCGGCGATGGCCGGGTGGGCGGCGAGCGTGTCCTCGACCTCGATGGGGTCGATCTTGTAGCCCGACACTTCGATCAACAGCTTGCTGCGGCCGCGGATGAAGATGCGGCCGTCTTCGTCGAGCGAGGCGAGGTCGCCAGTGCGGAACCAGCCATCGTCGAAGGCCTGCGCATTCGCCTCGGGCTCGTCGAGATAGCCACCCATCAGCGATGAGGACTTCACCAGAAGCTCGCCGACGCTCGGGCCGAACTCGGTCTCGAACGGCGCGAGCTTGACCTCGGCGTCGCCGGCAGGGCGGCCGACGGAGGCCCAACTGACATCGGGGTCGGCGGAGTTGTTGTGGGAGACCATGATGGCCTCGGTGGAGCCGTAGGCCTGGCGCAGTGCGATGCCGAAGCGGTCGCGCACGGTTTCGAAGATCGGACGCTTGAGTGCGGCGCCGCCGGAGAATGCGAGGCGGAGCTTGAGTTCAAAATCGCCCTTTTGCGCAGCGATGATTTCGTACATGGCGGGAACCGCGCCCATGAAGGTCGCCTTGTAGTGCACCATCGCTTCGAGCAGCTTCTTGCGCGACAGCGCCAAGGGCAGCGGATCGCTCCAGTAGAACGTCGTCGCAGATCGGGTCAGCGCATCGACAACTCCGAGGAGATAGCCCATGGCGAAATTGGGGGGCAAGATATCGACGACGACATCGTCGGGCTGCAGATCCCATGCGCCGCTGGTGCGCTCGCCATCGGCGATGAGGTGGGCGTGGGTATGGGGCACGACTTTGGGCAGGCCGGTTGAGCCGGAGGAGAAGAGGTAGAGGGCGGTGGTCGTGCCCACGAGCTTGGGGAGGGCAATCGGCGGACGCTCAAGTTCCGTCAGGGCGTTCGAGGTGAACAGCAGCGCTGCAGAATTTGCGTCGGCGATCAGCGCTTCCGCGGCAGATTTGAGCGCGGGCGACGCGACGATCGCCGCGAGCCCGGTCTTTTGCGCGAGTGCCGCGAGTTCCGCGCGCGTCGCGGTCAGACCGAGCGGCATGGCGATGGCGCCGATGGCGAAGAGGGCGTGCGAGACTGCGAAGATGTCGGGCGAATTTGGCAGCAGGAGCGCCACGACGTCGCCCTTGCCAATACCGCGATTGGTAAAGCCGGAGGCGAGGCGGGCGGCACGTTCGGTCAGATCGGCGTAGGAGAAGAAATCCTCGCCCTGGCGCAGGCCGCTGGTCGTTGGAGCAGCGTTGGCAATGGCGGTCAGTCTGTCGAAAATCATCGCGGCCCCTCGCCCTGCGGCGCTCCCCGGCCTTCTATATGAGCAGCTTGGGGCTGCCACAAGGCAGGGGCGGCAGATGTGTTCCTAGCTCAGCGGGATGCCCTTGTTGCCCTTGTCGCGCTGATAGATGGCGCTGAGATCGGCGTAGAGAGCGGTGATGTCGTCGACGCGGGCCGTGAGGCGTTCCTTGTTGCCGCGATCGAGGCCGGCGATCATTTTCGACATGTCGTGACTGACGAAATAGGGGTTGGTGCGATTGTAGAGGTCGCGGGCGGGCGAGGCGGCATCGCGGTCCGGATCGGGGACGGCGTAGACCGCCTTGAGGATCTGGATGTCGTAGGGGATGGCGAAGCTGTCGGCGGAATCCTGGTGACTGAACAGGAAGTAGAAATTGTCGAAGCCGGACCAGGTGATGCCGCTGAGGCAAAGCGAGCAGGGCTCGTGCGTGGCGAGGAACAGGCAGTCCCTGGGGGCCGGGCGCTGGTCGGCCGGGAGCTCGTAGAAACGCTTGATGGCATGCATCTCGCCATGCCAGAGCGGATTCTCGGTCTCGTTGTTGGTCTCGGCGACGATCACGGAGAGATCGGATCTGCGAAGGATCGCTGCGCCGAACAGCTTGTTACCGCGCTGGACGCCATTGCGGGTTTTGGGGGCGATATCGGTCTCGATGACGTCCATCAGGCGGCTCAGCAGGGTCGAATTGTCCATCAGCTCTCAAACTGCACCAGTGTCTTACCGGCGCTATCAAACAGAAGCAGGACGCCGTTGTCGATCCGCCACAGGCGCGCGGCCTTAAGGGCGTCGAAATAGCTCTGCTCGAGCATGTTCCGATCATAGAGACAGGACCGCATGGTTTTGGCGACATTTCCGACCATGAAACTGTCCTCGCCGATCTGTGCCTGCGAGAAATAGGAGTTGCAGCCACCGACACCGCCGGCCCGCATATCGTCCTCGATCAGCAGCGAGATTTCGACACCGTTTGGCACCGAGGCCTCGCCGATGATTGTCGCGGTCCAGGCCGTATTTAGGATGGCGAGGGCGACCGGCGCTTGGGCGGGCTCGGATGAAGACACGACCGTCTCGGTGACCGGGTTAGTTACGATGACGACTTGCCCGATCTGCGCGAGCGGGGTCACTGGATAGGGCTCGGCGTTGCGGAAGAGGAAGCTTTCGGCGCGGATTTCGGCATTGAGCGCGTAGGCGTGATTGGGCAGAATCAGGCTGTCCTCGAAGGTCAGCGTGAAGCTCAGCGGCACCTGGCCGGACCCGATGGGGGCGGCGACGTTGAGGCGCGGTGTGTCCGGGATCGCCAGATCGACAAGGGCAATACTGAGCATGGCGCCTTCGGGGAGGGCGATGCGCTCACGATAGGTGACCTGGCCGGGAAGGTTCATTTGCGCCGCCGCAGCAGGGGTGGCGAAAAGCATGGCGAGAGCGATCGACAACGCCAGTTCGTGCAACATCACAGTCTCCGCAACGGCCCCAGCGCGACAGTGTCGAGCGAATGTGGAGGAATTATCACCGGGATTGCGGTGGCTGGATCAACCAGGGTTCGGCGTAGCTGTGCTCCTCGAGATTAATGCCCTCGCCGCCGCGATCGACGACGAGGAAATTGGCGTCGGCGACGAGCGGCGTGAGGACGCCGTGCCAGACATTCATGGCGATATTGATACCTTGGCCGGGGCCGGTGACGAAGGCGCGGGGTATGCCGGGCGTGCCCGATTCATCCGGAGCGACGATGACAAGGAACGGGTTAGTGGAGAGAGGGTAGAAGGCCTGGCTGCCGAGGGGATGACGTTCGACGAGCGTCAGTGTGTAGGGCAGGACGAAATGGCGGGCGTGGAAGATCGAGATCAGCGGGCGGGCGTGGACGCCGCCGAGTTCGACGCGGGCGAGATCGTGGTAGCGTTCGCAATTGCCGGCATTGATCGGATAGTGCTGCGCGCCCGCAATTTCGATGATCTGCCCGAACTGAGCGAAGGCGTCGCCGGTCAGCCTCTGGGCGGCGAGCGTCCGCACCCTAGAGCCGCAATTTGGGGTGGCGGTTGACGTCCTTGTAGAGAAGATAGCGGAAGCGCTCGGGGCCGGCGTAGCAGGCCTGTGGACAGAATGCGCGGAGCCACATGAAGTCGCCCGCTTCCACTTCCACCCATTCGGTGTTGAGGCGATAGACCGCCTTGCCTTCGAGCACGTAGAGCCCGTGCTCCATGACATGGGTTTCCTCGAACGGGATGTTGGCGCCGGGCTCGAGGGTGACGATGTTGACGTGCATATCGTGCGCGAGGTCAGCTGGATCGACGAAGCGCGTGGTGCCCCAGCGACGCTCGGTCTCTGGCATCCACACGATCGGCTCGTCGCGCTCATTGGCGACGAAGGCTTCTGGGATTGCGAGGCCCTCGACGGCCTCATACGCCTTGCGCACCCAGTGAAAGCGCATCGGCGTCTTAGTCTTGTTTGCGAGCTTCCATTTGCAGCCGGGCGGCAAATAGGCATAGGCGCCAGGGCGGACCGTATGGGCCTTGCCTTCGACCGTGAGATTGGCCTGGCCGGCGACGACGAAGAGCACGCCCTCGGCGCCCGGATCTGGTTCCGGATTGGTGCTGCCGCCGCCCGGATAGACCTCCATGATGTATTGCGAGAACGTCTCGGCGAAACCGGTCATCGGGCGCGCGATGATCCAGGCGCGCGTTTCCGACCAATGCGGCAGATAGCTGGTGACGATGTCGCGCATAACGCCGCGCGGAATGAAGGCATAGCTGTTGGTGAACACCGCGCGCTGGGTGTGAAGGGCCGACTGCGGCGGCAGGCCGGCGATCGGGGAAGCGTAGTTGCTGGGGTTCATGACTCGCGGCGGTGAAATGGCAATGCGGAAGTTCTAGAGCAGAAGTGCCGCGGGACAAAGGGGCGACGCGGTGGTGTTTGTGGCCACGCCCTGGCGTTAGTTCTGCGGCTGTGGGGCGTTGAGGGTGACTGGGGAGGGTTTGAATTCGGTGGTGCTGTCGGTGGCCGGTGGGCAATCGGTTGCTGGGGGCGCGTCGGTGGGCTGCATGCCGCCGATGGTGACCGGGGATGGTTTGAAGTCCATGCCGGGACCGCGGTTATCCGGGTCTGTATTTGCTGCACAATCGGCCGGGGCGGAGACGGGAATCGGGTGGAACGTCGCGGCGTCGGCAATTGCGACGGTCTGCGCGCGGCCATCGAGTGTCAGGAGGTAGCTGCCTTCGGCGCAGGTGACGCCCCAATTGGAACCGGCCTCGTCCTGCGCGCCGGCGGTGAGGGCGGGGAGCGAGCACGATTGTTGGGCGCCGTTGATCAGGACCGCGACGGCGCTGAGGCGGTCGGGCTCGGGCAACGCCGCGAGTTCGGCACCGAGCGAGCGGTCCGGCGCGGGCTTGCCAGCATAGCGATAGGAATAGTTCGAGACGACGGCCTGATCGGCGGCCTCGGTCCCGGCGATAACCGAAGCAACGAACTGACCCGTGCCGCCATAGCTGTAGATCAGCTTGAGGATGAGGTCCCAGTTCGTCTCGCCATTGGCCTCGACGCCGATCGAGGCTTGATACTCGGCAACGGCGCTGCGGGTTTTCTTGCCGATCTCGCCGTCGGCCTCGCCGATGTCATGGCCCAGATAGAGCAGCAGCGTCTGCGTGTACCAGGCGATGTCGAAGCTGGCGTCGGACTTCTCGGATGTGGCTCGGGCCGAACCATCGAAGGCGGTGCTGGTCCAACACAGGGAGTGGCTCGCGTAGATGCAACTCAGCAGGGCAATGCTGCGGGCGGCATTGGCGCTCGGCCATTCGCAACTAGCGCCGAAGCCCAGCCACGGGTCGTTGGCAAAAGCGGCGGCACTCCAGTGGCCATCGCATTCGGTGGCGAGGGCGCAGCGGGTGCCGATTCCGAGACATTTGTCGCGGGCGCAGCTCTCGCTCTTGCCGTAGTTGTAGCCGGCGCACCAGCCATAGGCATTGTCGTCGGCGGAATAGAAGATGACGGAGGCGGCGGGCGCGGGCGAAGTGATCGCCAGCACCATCAGCAGGGCGGACAGGATGGCGATGATCCGCACGCGGCGCTCCCGTTAATTTTCTATAAATACGCGCAAAATGCGGACCCGGCCATTAGCAAACCAGCCTCGCCGTGGGGCTATTTTGAGGGCATGAGTTCGATCGTGTCCATAAGCCTCTCGGGTTCGAAGGCGGCGGAAACGCAACTCCAGGTGGTTGCGTCAAATCACGCCAGGATAGAGACGCCGGAGCGGGAATCCTCCGGCGGCTCGATTGGCGATTACTATGCATCCGCAGTTCGCAAGAGCCTGAGCAGCGCAGCCTTCGCGCGCTCGGCTTTCAGCACATTTCCCGGTCGCGGCCAGAATGTCTCGGTGGCGTCCAACAATGGCGGGCTGATCACGCAACCGACGATCGACCGGGCCATCGAAGTCATTTCGGCGCTGGTGGCGCGATATGATTTTGCGTCCGGCAAGGTCATCCGCACGGGCGTCGATCTGGTGAGGCTGCCCGTCGAAGGCGGTCCGCCAGCCCCGGCGCCCGCCGCCGAAGCCCGCACTCCCGTAGATAAGGTGGCCTGATGAGTTCGATATTGTCGATTGGTGCGACCGGCCTGCAGCAGGCCGAACGCCGCTTCGAGGCGGCCGCCGGGCGGATCGTCGAGTCCGGTGCCCAATCGGATGCGGCACCGGCCGGTACGGCGCCGGAAGTCGACCTCGCGGTCGAGATGGTGTCGCTGTCCCTCGGCTCCTACGACTTCAAGGCCGCGGCCAAGATCGTTCAAGTGGGCCGCGACATGGGCCGTTCGCTGGTCGACATCCTCGCCTGACCCAGTCCGGCTCGACGTTCAAAAAGCGTCAAGGATTCGGGCGCATGCTCACAGTATGAGCATGCCGGCATCACACCCGCCCACGGGCGCAGTCGCAGATTTCATCGAGCGCCACGATACCCTCCGCATGATCATGGAGTGGATCGCCGACCGCTTCGCCGATGAGCCGCAGATCGATGCCTCGATCGACTGGGAAGACGGCGAAGAGCACCACGAGCCGCACGGGCCGGCGACGCTTTAGGGCAAGGTCCAAGGCCCCCTCAGTCTAGTTGCGCTAGCTCGCCGCGCTCACAGGCTCCACTTCCCCTCTCCCCGGGGGGCGAGGGGACGCCAGATTTATGCTTTCACCGCCGCCCGATAGTCCGCGGTCCACTCGCCTGAGGCTTTGGTCTCGGCTTCGTGGTTGGGCTCGCGGAAATCTTCGCGGAGGGCGGCTTTGTACCAATCGAGCATTGGGTCAAGGGTAAGGAGGCGGAAGGCGTAGGCCTTGGCCTTTTCGCCCATGGGCGGATTATAGGTCTGGATGCGGAAGGCGACGGGGCAGAAGAAGGCGTCGACGGCGGTGAAAGTCTCGCCGGCGAGGAAGGGGCCACCGAAATGCAGCAGACCGTCGGCCCAGAGCTCTTCGAGACGGGCGAGGTCGCGGTGCAGCGCCGGCGAGACTTCGTGCAGCTTGGCGCGGACGCCGCAATTCATGCCGCAGATGTTGCGCAGGGCGGAGAAGCCGCCATGCATCTCGGCGGTTGCGGAACGAGCCCAGGCGCGGGCCTTGGGATCGTCGGGCCAGACGCCGTCATGGTGCTCGGCGAGATATTCGACGATGCCAAGGGATTCCCACACCTTGAAGTCGCCATCCTCGAGCACGGGCACGAGGCCGGAGGGCGAGAATTCCTTGAACTCGGGGTAGGACGGGCGATCCGGCGGGAATTGGTGGAAGATTTCCTCGAACGGGATTCCAAGCTCTTTCATCAGCACCCAGGGGCGCAGCGACCAGCTCGAATAGTTCTTGTTGCCGATGTGCAGTTTGTACATTTGGTTCTTTCTTGCTCTGCACGAACGATCCTAAGCAGGGCTCGTTCGTACAACCGCTGGGTTAGACCTCCGGGAGGATGGCGCGCAGGCGGAGTAGGGCTATGCGTTCTACCTGACCAAAGGCCGCACGCAACTCGGTGTCGCGGCCGTTGCCGAGCCTTGCGTGCATGGCCTGAAGGATCATCGGCTTGGTGTTGTCGCGGACGGCGATGATGAAGGGGAAGCCGAATTTCGCGACATAGGCGGCGTTGAGCTCGGTGAAAATGGCGCGCTCGTGGTCCGTGAGGGCATCGAGGCCCGCGCTAGCCTGTTCGGCGGTCGAGGCCATGGTCAGCGTTTTGGCGGCGGCGAGTTTGCCGGCGAGATCTGGATGGGCGGTGAGAACGCCGAGCCGTTCCTTGTCGCTGGCCATGCGGAACTGGGTCCGCAGCGCGAATTGAAGACCCGAAGCCGTGTCATTGACCGGGCCAAGCTCGCCATCGAAGGCGCGTTCGGCAATCCACGGTGAGTGTTCGAAGATCGAGCCGAAATGGCCGACAAACTGGGTGCGGTCCATGGTCGAGGGGACAAGGCCGGGTGCGACATAGGGGTGATGGTGTGCCCAGTGGCGGGCGATATCGATGCGGCGGGCGATCCAGACTTTGTCCTTGGCCTGGATGTAGTCGATGAAGCGCTTGAGGCCAGCAAAGCGGCCGGGCATGCCGACGAGGCGGCAATGAAGCCCGAGCGACATCATTTTGGGCGCGCCGCGGCGGCCTTCCTCGTAAAGGACGTCGAATGTGTCCTTCAGGAACTGGAAGTATTCCTCGCCATTGTCGAAGCCGGGCGCGGTGACGAAGCGCATGTCGTTGTTGGCGAGAGTGTAGGGGATAACCAATTGGGCGCGGCCCTTGTGCGGGCGCCAATAGGGCAAATCGTCGTCATAGGTGTCGGAAACGTAGTCGAAGCCGCCTTCCTCGCTGACCAGATCGACGGTCTGCAGCGATGAGCGGCCAGTGTACCAGCCATAGGGGCGTTCGCCGGTGGCGATGGTGTGAAGCTTTATCGCTTCGTCGATCTGTTCGCGCTCCTCGTCCTCGGGCATGTCCTTGTGCTGGATCCATTTGTAGCCGTGCGAGGCGATCTCCCAATCGGCCTCCATCATGGCGGCAAGCTGCTGTGGGGCACGCATCAGGGCGGTGGCGACGCCGTAGACGGTGACCGGGATTTGCTGGGCGGTGAACAGGCGCCAGAGGCGCCAGAAGCCGGCGCGGGCGCCGTATTCGTACATCGACTCCATGTTGGCGTGGCGCTGGTTGGGCCAGGGGGCAGCGCCAATCACATCGGACAGGAAGGCCTCGGAGGCCGTGTCGCCATGGAGGACGTTGTTCTCGCCGCCTTCTTCGTAGTTGAGGACGATCTGCACCGCGACATAGGCGCCGCCGGGCCATTTGGCATCGGGCGGGTTTCGGCCGTAGCCGAGCATGTTGCGGGGGTAGCGCATCGGGAGACTCCGGAGGACCGGGTTTTTATGCAAGGCGGCGGCTTTGGGGGCAAGCTGCCCAAAAGTTGACCGGGTGGTAAAATTTAGGCGCGGACCCCCTTGGAATGTGACAGAATTTTCTCAATAGTCGGCTGACCACAGAAGAAAGGAACCCCAATGGCGGGGTCTCCGCGCCTCACGACCCACGTGCTGGACACCATGCACGGCAAGCCGGCCTCCGGCATGCGGTTCGATTTGCTGATGCTGCATGGCGACCACAGCCACCATTTGCTGACCTCTCACACCAATGAAGATGGCCGCGCGCCCGGGCCGCTGCTCGAGGGCGAGCATTTCCATCTGGGTGGCTATGAGCTGCAGTTTTACGTGGGGCAGTATTTCGAGCGGCTTGGCGTGGAACCGGCAGCGCCGTTCCTCGACATCGTGCCGATCCGCTTCGTGATGAGCGAAGACGCGCATTACCACGTGCCGCTGCTGGTCTCGCCATATGCCTACTCGACGTATCGGGGGAGCTGATGGAGTTCCCGGGTGTGGAGAAGGACGTGCAGCCCGTGACGCCGGTGGGAGAGCCTTCTCCCCTCGCGGGAGAAGGTGCCCGAAGGGCGGATGAGGGGGCGGCCACAAACCGTGATGTCGAGAGTTCCCCGCGCACCATGACATTCGCAAAGACCCTTCGGCGAAACCAGACCGACGCCGAGCAGCGCATGTGGCGACTGCTTCGGGACCGCCGGCTGGATGGCTTCAAGTTTCGACGCCAGGTGCCGGTCGGGCCCTACATTGCCGATTTTCTATGCTTCGATGCTCGGCTCATCGTGGAACTCGACGGTTCACAACACGCCGACAGCCGTCGCGACAAAGTTCGTGATCGTTGGCTTATGGATGATGGCTACCGTGTCCTTCGCATCTGGAACAATGAGTTGTCTGGAAACAGAAGCGGTGTCCTTGAGAGTGTCTGGAGCGCATTGCAGGCGTCGAAGACCCCCTCATCCGTCTCGGCTGCGCGGAGCCGCCTTCTCCCGCGAGGGGAGAAGGAAGTCCCGACTGCCGGGTCGGAGCACGGCCCATGAGCGCCCTTCGCTTCATCCTTAATGACGAAGACATCGTTCTCACGGAGATGAAGGCAACCGAGACGCTGCTGGATTTTCTGCGGCTGACGAAGCGGTTGCGGGGATCGAAGGAGGGGTGTGCGGAGGGCGATTGCGGGGCGTGTACGGTGCTGGTCGGGCGGGTGAGCGGCGACGAGCTGGTCTACGAGACAGTGACGGCCTGCATCACATTCGTTGGCATGCTGCACGGGTCGCATGTGGTGACGATCGAGCATCTGTCGCCGGCCAATGGGCCGCTGCATCCGGTACAGCAGGCGATGGTCGATTTTCACGGCAGCCAATGCGGGTTCTGCACGCCGGGCATCGTCATGTCGCTCTACGGGCTGTGGATGGCAGAGGCCAACCCCAGTGTGCCGCAGATCGAGAAGGCGCTGCAGGGCAATCTCTGCCGCTGCACGGGCTACACGCCCATCGTCAAAGCGGGGCAGGCGATCTCAAGCTATGGCGCTGTCGAGGCCGATCCGCTGATAACGCATCGCGCAGCGATGAAGGCGCGGCTGCTGGCGCTGCGTGATGGCAAGACTGTCGACATGGGCGAGGGCAAGAACCGGATCATTGTGCCCGCGAGTGTCGATGAGCTTGCAGATATCTATGAGGCCAATCCGGGTGCGACGCTGGTCAATGGCGCGACGGATGTGGGGCTGTGGGTCACGAAGTTCATGCGCGATATCGGGCCGATGATTTCTATCAGCCACCTCGAAGAACTGCATTCTATCACCGAGACGGATGGCGCGTTGGTGCTGGGCGCAGGCACGACCTACACGATGGCGGAGGGCGCTATCGCGGAGCATTTCCCGCAGCTGGCGGAGCTGTGGGGGCGGATAGGTGGCGCACAGGTGCGCAATGCCGGCACGATCGGCGCCAATATCGCCAACGGCTCGCCGATCGGCGACACACCGCCCGCTCTGATTGCACTCAGCGCCCGCATCACGCTGCGCAAGGGCAAGGCGCGGCGCGAGGTGAAGCTCGAAGATTTCTTCATCGCCTATGGCAAGCAGGACCGGCAGCCGGGCGAGTTCGTGGAGACGGTGACGATCCCCTATCTGCCGGTGGGTGAAAAGCTTGCCTGCTATAAGATCACCAAGCGCAAGGATGAGGACATTTCGGCACTGTGCGGAGCGTTCCGGCTGTTCATCAACGATGACGGCAATGTCGGGATGATCCGCATTGCGTTTGGCGGCATGGCGGCGACGCCGAAGCGGGCCAAGGCGGTGGAAGAGGCGCTGCTCGGCAAGCCGTGGAATACGGCGACGATCGAGACTGCGATACGGGCTTTCGCGACCGACTTTCAGCCGCTGACCGATATGCGGGCGAGCAAGGAATACCGGCTGCTGGCAGCGCAGAATTTACTGCGGCGGTTCCATCTCGAGACAACGGGCTCTGTCGAGCGGCTGAGCAAGGCTGTCGCGTGAACAAGATGGACATCATCGCGAATAGCGGTCGGCTGCATGAATCGACGCCGCATGATTCTGCGATCAAGCAGGTGGCGGGGCGGGCCGACTATGTCGACGATCTGCTCGAACCCGATGGCACGCTGCACGCCTATTTCGGGCTATCGACCAAGGCGCATGCGGAAATCGCATCGCTGAACCTCGACGATGTACGCAAGGCGCCGGGCGTGGTCGGGGTGCTCACGGCGGACGACGTGCCGGGTGAGAACGATATCAGCTCGGTGCACAAGCATGATGAGCCGCTGCTGGCTGAAGGTCGCGTCAGCTATTGGGGCCAGCCGATCTTTGCGGTGATCGGGGTGACGCGCGACGATGCGCGACGAGCGGCCAAGCTTGCAAAGATCGAATATCGGGATTTGCCGCATGCAACCGATATCGCAGCGTCGCTGAAGGCCGGCGGCAAGCTGGTGACCGAGCCGCTGAAGCTTGAGCGCGGCGATGTCGAAGCCGGGCTCGCCGCGTCGGAGTACCACGCCAAGGGCAATGTGGTGATTGGCGGGCAGGAGCATTTCTATCTCGAATCGCAGATCGCGCTTGCGATCCCGGGCGAGGATGACGAGGTCTACATCCACACCTCGACGCAGCACCCGACCGAGATCCAGGTGATGGTGGCGCAGGTGCTCGGCATCCCGCATGCGGCGGTGACGGTGAACATGCGGCGCATGGGCGGCGGCTTCGGCGGCAAGGAAACGCAGGGCAATCTGTTCGCAGCAACAGCGGCGCTGGCGGCGAAGAAATTCGGGCGCGCGGTAAAGATCCGGCCCGACCGCGACGATGATTTCCAGATCACGGGCAAGCGTCACGATTTCGTCGTGAGCTATGATGTGGGGTACAATGCGGACGGCAAGATTCAGGCGGTGGCGGCGAGCTTTGCGGCGCGCGCCGGGTTTTCGGCTGATCTCAGTGGGCCGGTGACTGACCGGGCGCTGTTTCACTGCGATAACGCCTATTGGTATCCGGCGGTGCGGGTGAACTCGCTGCCGCTTTACACAAACACCGTGTCGAACACGGCGTTCCGCGGCTTCGGCGGGCCGCAGGGGCTGATCGCCTGTGA